>CAJJCZ010000009.1 GCA_905182795.1 uncultured bacterium
CAGCAGAAGAGCCGGTAGCAGAAGAAGCTCCAGCAGAAGAGCCGGTAGCAGAAGAAGCTCCAGTTGAAGAAGCTCCAGCAGAAGAAGCTCCAGCAGAAGAGCCGGTAGCAGAAGAAGCTCCAGTTGAAGAAGCTCCAGTTGAAGAAGCTCCAGCAGAAGAGCCGGTAGCAGAAGAAGCTCCAGCAGAAGAGCCGGTAGCAGAAGAAGCTCCAGTTGAAGAAGCTCCAGCAGAAGAAGCTCCAGCAGAAGATTCAAATAAATAAAATTTGAGATCTATAGTTGCGGTATTAGGTAAATATAAAATATGAATATTTTTTTTATTACACCATTTCCTGATTCAATTAAGACTTTAATTGAAAATAATATTGCTAATCAAGGAGTTAAGAAAGGCTTAGTAAATATCGACATTGTTAATCCTAGAGATTTCGCTAAAGACTCTTATAAGAAAATAGATGATGAGCCTTATGGCGGAGGAAGTGGAATGGTTATGATGTGTCAGCCATTTTTTGATGCAATTGATTATTGTATATCTAAGTCTGATAGTAAGCCAAGAATCATATTCCCATCTCCAAGGGGAAAAATGTTAAATCACTCTATTTCATCTGAACTCAGTAAAGAAGAAGAATTAATATTTATTTGTGGTCATTATAAAGGGTTAGATGAAAGAATTATTGATAAATATGTAGATTTTGAAGTATCTATTGGAGATTATATTATTTCAAATGGTGAATTATCCTCTATGATTGTATTTGATTCTATTGTTCGTTTAATACCTGGAGTATTAAACAATTTAAATTCCGCAATGACTGATTCTTTTGTTGACGATTTACTTGATGCTCCTTATTTTACGCGTCCTAATCAAATAGATGGATTAAAAGTGCCAGATGTGCTATTATCAGGCAATCATAAGTCCATAGAAGATTGGAAAAAAAAGAAAAAAATTGAAATAACCAAAGACAGAAGACCTGATCTTTGGAGAAAGTATAAGAAATTAAATGATTAAAGATAATTTAAGAGACGATATTCCGAATTTTAAGACCGGAGATACATTATCTATCAATGTTAATGTAAGAGAAGGAAAGAAAGTTCGACAACAGCTTTTTAAAGGTACTGTCATTGCACGTAAGGGCTCTGGTATTGCAGAAACTATTACTATTAGAAAGATGTCTGATGGTATAGGAGTTGAAAGAATATTTCCTCTTCATTCACCTGTTATTGCTTCTATTAAAGTAGATAGAGTAAATAAAGTTAGAAGAGCAAAACTTTATTATTTAAGAGGTCTTTCTGGTAAAGCAGCAAGATTAGCTGAAAAAAAATAAAGATTGATTTATAGCACCCTACTTTTTGTTCTAGGCTTATCTCACATGTCTGTCCATATTGTAATGATGCTGATTCCAAGCATGTTTATTAATTTGATTAATTTTTATGATCTTAGCGCATCATCTCTTGGATTAATTTTTAGTGTTAGCAGTTTTTGTTTTGGCCTTGGTTCTTTGCCCATGTCTTTATTATATAACAAATATGGACCTAGAGTATTACTTGTTTTTTCTCAAATAGGAATCTTTATTGCTGCTCTTTTAGCGTCTAATTCTCAAAGTATTGAAAGCTTTGCAATCTTTAATATTTTTTTAGGTCTTTTTGCAAGCATTCATCACCCTGTATCTTTAACTCTTATATCAGAAGTATTTGATAAAAATATATCAAAAGCCAATGCCTTTCATGGCGTCTTTGGAAGTTTAGGTGTATCTACTGGACCATTACTATGCTACTATGCAATTACTAATTTTGATTGGCAATTCTCTTTTTTCCTTGTAGCTATTTTTAATTTAGCAATTGCGCCTATAACCTATTTTGTTATTCCTAAATTCAAAACAAGAGAATCGTTAAGTGCGTTAGATTTTAAAATGGGAAATCAATTAAAGATGTTACAAATATTCTTTCTTATATCTTTGATTGTAGGAATAGTATTTACAATTTTTAATACATTTATTCCGTCAGTCTTTAAAGTTGCTATCGGAGACCAATCAAACTTATTTGTATCAGGAATTTTAATATTTGGAATTTTTGGACAAGTATTGTCAGGCTTTTTTGGAGATAAGTTTAATAGAATCAAATTATTATCAATTGTCTTAATGGTGTTATGTCCATTATTTATTGCCACATATTTTTTGAGTAATCTTTCATTAATTGCAGTTTCAGTATTGTTAGCCGTGTTTATGTATTCTATTCAACCTTTGATTAATTCAATTATTAAAGATATCACTACCGCAAAAATTCGCTCCGTAGTCTTTGGAATAAATTTCTTTTTAATGTTTGGAGTATCAGGCCTTGTTGCCGCATTAGGAGGATTAATTGCAGATTTATATAGTTTTGAGTTAATTTTCCCTATATTTTCGATATTATTTCCAGTAGGAATTTTTTTACTATATTTATTATATAAAAGCAAAGAGATGGTAGAGGTATAATGCTAGTAAGTATGACAGGTTTTGGTATTGGGCACTATGAAGATAGCAGCGTTGTTATAGATGTAGAGCTTAAATCATTTAATTCAAGATACTTTGAATTAAATACCAGATCTTTTGATCTATCCGGAGAGTCAGAGTATAAAATAAGAGCTTTTTTAAAAAGTAAACTTAAAAGAGGTTCTATAAATTTGACTGTTAAAATTGATTCTAAAAATCAATTAAAATTAAATAAGCACAAATTAGAAAGTATTATGAATTCATATAGAGAAATAGAAAGTGAGTATAATTTAGATTTAAATTATAGCCACCTGCTTAGAAATAATGATATTATGAGTTTTACAACATTACCTAAATCGATAGAAAGTAAAGTATTAAAAGCAATTAAAATTGCAGTAGATCAAGTTTTAGATATGAGGTCGAAAGAAGGTAAATCTATTGAAAAAGAGTTTATGAAATATATCTCTATTGCCAAGAAAGATTTAAAAAAGATTGAATCTATTTATTTAAAATCAGTTAATAAGAAAGTTAGTTCTAAGGCAGCAAATGAATCTAAAATTGAAGAATTAGAAAAACTTGATGTAACTGAAGAAATTGATAGAACAAATAGTCACTTTAATCAAATAATTCTTTCCGTAAACTCAAAAGATCTTTCAGGTAAAAAAATAAGTTTTATCCTTCAAGAAATTAATAGAGAGTCGAATACAATTTTATCTAAATTTTTAGATAAAAATATTGCTAAATATGCAATAAGCTTAAAAATGCAGGCAGAAAAACTAAGAGAACAAGTGAGTAATATTTTATGAAAAATTTCTTTGTCATATCAGGATCTTCAGGTTCAGGAAAAACAACATTACTAGAATTGCTTTCTCGTGATTTAAATATAGATATTTCAGTTTCATGTACTACTCGAAAGAAAAGAAAGTATGAAATTGATGGAGTACATTACTTGTTTGTATCAAAAGAAAAATTTGAAGAGATGATTGACCAAGAAGAATTTCTTGAATATGAAAATGTCCATGGAGACTTATACGGAACACCATTAGATACTTTAAAGGGTTATATCGAAAAGGATAAATCCCTTTTTTTAGAATTGGATGTAAAAGGGGCATTGAGTCTTAAAAAAATATACCCATCAAATACAATATCTATTTTTCTTTCACCACCAAATTTGGAGGAATTAAGAGCTAGATTGGTAAGCAGATCAACAGAGTCTGCTGATGAAATTGAAAAAAGATTAAGTAGATTTGGAGAAGAAGACAATTTAAAAAAAGAATTTGACTATACACTTATTAATGATAATTTCGAAACCACGTTTGAAAAGATAAAAAAAATGATTATTTCATTCACAAAAAAGGATTAAAAAATGGCAGTTGAAGCAATTTCTTTTAAAAAATTATTAAAAAAAACTGATGACATCTATGAAGCAGTTCTCGTTGCATCTAAAAGAGCAAGACAGATTTTACAAGATCGTGTCGTAAAACAAATGATTAACGACAGCGAAGAAATGATAGATGATGAGGGAATTTTTGCAGAACCTACTGTAAGAGAAAATATTGATTACGATAAAGAAGAAAAAGTTACAAGTATTGCTCTTAATGAATTTTTAGATGGAAAAATTGATTGGAAAAAGTCAGACGAATCAATTGAGTAGTAATCTTAGTATCAAGAAACAATATCTGGACCAAAACAAAGAATTATTTGGCAAAGAGATCTTCTTAGAATTAACCAAAAAATCTAAATTATCAAAAACTGTTCTTATTGAGGATTCATGGTATCAAGTACTTCAAAGTGAATTTTCAAAAGACTATTGGAAATCTTTAACAGATAATGTTCGTAATCTTTATAAGAAAAAAGTGATATACCCAGATCCTAAAAAAGTATTCAATGCTTTTGATTCTACTCCATTTAATCAAGTTAAGATAGTTATTATAGGTCAAGATCCATATCATGGAGCTGGACAAGCACATGGACTATCTTTTAGTGTAGAAAAAGATACTAAGATGCCTCCTACCTTACGAAATATCTATAAAGAACTAAACTCAGACTTAAATATACCTATTCCAAATACTGGTAATTTGCAACCTTGGGCAGATCAAGGAGTTTTATTGTTAAATACGGTATTAACTGTTGAAGCCAATCAAGCTAATTCACACAAAAATTTAGGTTGGGAAATATTTACTAAAGCAGCTATTGAGGCTGTATCTAAAGAATTAAAAAATGTAGTATTTATACTTTGGGGCAAGCAAGCACAGTCTTTTCATTCTATTCTAAATGAAGATATTCATTGCATTCTTTCTTCTGCGCATCCTTCACCGCTATCAGCATACAATGGATTTTTAGGTTGTAAGCATTTTTCTAAAGCTAATGACTACTTAGTAAAAAATGGTAAAGAGCCTATAGATTGGATTATATAATCAATATTTATATAAATAAATCTCAAAAAAATAAAGATTATATAAAGGATTAACTTGTCACATGTCAAAAAGATTGCTAATCTAATAAAGAAGCAATTTAATGATGTTGAAAGTATGTGGATAAATACAAACTTTAAAAAAAATGGCAAATAATAAAAATAACGATTTAAACTTACAGCCGCAGGCTATAGAAGCAGAAGAAGCTGTTCTTGGCTCTATGATGATTGATGAAGATGCTACTAATAGAGCAATAACTCTATTGGGATCTAGTCATTATTTTTATAAAGATTCCCATAGAAAGATTTTTGATGCAATGCTTTCTTTGTCTTCTAAGAATAATCCAATTGATACAGTTTCTGTATCTGACGAACTCAAGAAAACTAAATCATTAAAATCTGTAGGAGGGTTATATTATTTAACCGGGTTAGTCGATAAGGTTCCCACGTCTGCAAATATTGAAATATATGCTAAAATAGTAAAAGAAAAAGGAATGCTTCGCGATTTAATCTCTGCTTCACATAAAATCTCTAAAAAAGCATTTGATGCAGGAGATGCGGTTGGATCTATTTTAGATGAAGCTGAACAATCTATATTTAACCTTACAGAACAAAAAGATACTAAAATTTATTCACATATTGAGCCAATTTTAGCCGAAACAGTAAAAAGACTAGAAGGTATTGCCGCTAATCCAGGTGGTGTTGTTGGTGTTCCATCAGGTATTATCGATTTAGATAAAGTAACCTCTGGATTTCAAAAAAGTGATCTAATTATTATTGCAGGTAGACCTGCGATGGGTAAAACAGCGCTAGCATTGTCTATAGCCAGAAATGCTGCATTAGAAAATAAGTCACCTGTAGCAATTTTTAGTCTTGAGATGTCAAGCGATCAACTAGGTACAAGACTTCTTTCATCTGAGGCTAAAATAGATCAATCAGAAGCAAGAAGTGGACGATTAGCTGCTTCAAAATGGAAAAATATTAATATTGCTTCCGGTAGATTAGCGCAGGCTCCTTTGTATATAGATGATACACCAGCCCTATCAATTTTAGATTTAAGATCAAGAGCAAGAAGATTAAAAAGAGAAAGAGATATTGAATTGATTGTTGTTGATTATCTTCAATTAATGCAAGGTCCTAAAACCGAAAATAGGCAGTATGAAATTTCATCTATTACCCAATCTTTGAAAGCTCTTGCTAAAGAATTAGATATTCCTATTATTGCTCTTTCGCAGCTTTCTAGAGCTGTAGAATCCAGAACAGATAAAAGACCTCAGTTATCAGATCTTAGAGAAAGTGGTGCAATTGAACAGGATGCAGATGTTGTAATTTTCCTTTATCGTCCTTATGTATATAATGAAAAAGATGAAGAAAAAGGACTAGCATTTTTAATTGTCGCAAAACAAAGAAATGGTCCTACCAAGACTGTGAGAGCTACATTCGTAGACCAATATACAAGATTTGAAAATTATTCTGATTTTTTTGAATCTAATGATATGAGTGAATAATGGAATCTTCAATAAGTGAAAATCTTCACGAAGATCTAATAAGTAAAAAAAGCAATAATCTTCTTGATAGAATTCCATTAAAAAAAAATAAAATAGTTATAAAAAATGCTCTAGATTTTTCTGTTAAGATGCATAAAGGTCAAAAAAGAAAATCTGGTCTTCCTTATGTTAGTCACTGTATAGATGTAGCCAATATTCTATTAGATTGGAATATGGATTATACAACTATCATTAGTGCATTATTGCATGACGTAATAGAAGACACTAAAGTGTCTTTAGACGATATCGACAAAGAGTTTGGAAGTGATGTAGCTCTTCTTGTCGTCGGAGTAACTAAAATTGACCATATTGCCTTTAGATCTTTGGAGCATAAGCAAGCTGAAAATTTTACTAAACTATTTCTTTCTCTCGCTAAAGATCTCAGAGTGATTATTATCAAATTTGCAGATCGTTTAAACAATATGGAAACTATTGAATATTTATCTCCTAAGAAGCGTAAAGAAATTGCATTAGAAACAAAAGAAATCTTTGTTCCTTTAGCACATAGGCTTGGTATGGCAGGTCTTAAATGGAAATTTGAAGACTTAATTTTAAAATGCTTAGATGTAAAGTCTTATAATAATATTAAGAAAAAAATTGAAGGTTCTTCAAAATTGAATCAAAATATTTTAGACTCCACTATTCTCCCTGTTAAAAATGAGTTAAATTCATATAAAATAAACTCTGAAATTTCAGGTAGATACAAATCAATATCTTCTATTAGTAGAAAAATAGAATTAAGAAATAAAAAATTTGAAGATATATATGATTTATATGCTATTAGAATTATAGTAGATAAAATAGAAGAATGTTATCTCTCTTTGGGTGTTATTCACAGTATATATCCACCAGTTCAAGAACGTTTCAAAGACTTTATTGCTACACCTAAAACTAATGGATATCAATCTATACATACTACAGTTATGACTAAGAATAATAGGTTAACAGAAGTTCAAATCAGAACAAAAGAAATGGACTATACAGCTGAGGTAGGCGTAGCTGCACATTGGATATACAAGGGAAATTCTGAGATGCAAAATTTTGATGAACAGATTCCTTGGCTAAGAGATTTAGTAGTTATGATGACTAGTGACAATACTGACCCAGAAGAGCTTATTGAATTTTTAAAGATTGACATGTTTGAAGATGAAATTTTTATTTTTACTCCAAAAGGAGACTTGATAAAACTTCCTGTCGATTCAACGCCGCTAGATTTTGCTTTTGCAATACATAGCCAGCTAGGTTTTTCTTGTATACGAGCGAAAGTAAATAAAAAACTTGTTCCCCTAAGTTACAAGCTCAATAATGGAGATATAGTAGAGATGGAGACCAGTAAAGACCAAAAACCGAATAGTGGTTGGTTAAGTTTTGTAAAAACTTCAAAAGCATCACATGCAATTGGAAAATATCTTAGAAAAGTTGAGCTCGAAGAGAGTATAAAAATAGGAAATCACCTACTTCAAAAAAGTTTAAGAAAATTAAAAATTTATGATAAGCTTTATGAAGTAAAGAAGGGCTCTATTGATATAGGGTATAAAAATTTTAATGAATTATTATCAGATTTAGGAAGGGGTGGATCGACTGTAAAGGATGTTGTAACAAAAATATTTCCAGATATTAAGACAGCTCCAGATAAAGTGTCGCAAGATAAAGAGTTTATAGATTCAGCTAGATCTGATTTTGAAGGAATTAGTTTAGATGGAGTAAAAAATCTTGTTGTTGATTATGGAAAATGTTGTAATCCAATTCCAGGAGATGATGTAATAGGTTACATATCTAGAGGAAGAGGCCTTATTGTACATAGGTTATCTTGTTCAAACCTGTCTTCGCTCTCTGAATCAGAAGATAGGATCGTTTCTGTTAATTGGGATACAAAGAAAAATATTTCCTTTAAGGTAAAGATTCATATTGCTTGTATTGATTCTTCTGGAGTTTTAAATGATATTGCTGATACAATTTCAAAAAAGAAGATAAATATATTAGACGTTAAAACAGATGTTACAGAAGGGGGCTTAGCAAATATATGGATTATTTGTAAAATTGAAGACCTTTCTCAGTTAAAAATGATTATGAAATCTATTTCAAAATTAAAAAATGTAGACTCTGTTGAAAGAGTATACTCTTAGATATGAATAGAATTATAGGAATCGACTTTGGTTTATCTAAGGTGGGTATAGCAATTTCAGATCCATCTGGAATTATCTCTATGCCGCTAGAGGTTATTCGCTATAAGCAGCAAAAAGATCTAGTAGAAAGTTTAAAAAGAATTGCATCGGAGAAAAATGTTAAAACATTAGTTATTGGATATCCATTAAGTATGAATTATAAAGAAAATAAAATGACTGAGATAATTGATAAATTCAAATCTGTGATGGAAAAGAATAATTTCGATATACATCTAGAAGATGAAAGATTGTCTAGTCAGTATGCTAAAAAAATTATGATACAGCAAAATATTAAAACTGGTACAAATAAAGAAATGGTTGATGTTTTATCTGCCTCTATTATTCTTCAAACCTATCTTGATAGAAAGAAATAATGAAAATAAATAAATTAATCCTTCCATTGTTGTCAGGGTTATTAGTGGGTCTTGCATATCCACCATTTAGTTTTGGATTTCTTGCTTGGATTGCCTTTATTCCACTATTCTATAGTATATCAAAAGAAGAAAAAATTAGTCATAAAGTCTTATTTGCGTTCATAGCTTGTTTTTCTAGTAACTTGATTATTTTGAATTGGATGGGTTTAAATTCTGGTACATCGGCACTAATAGCGATAATATCTTATTTAGCATTATCCTTATATTTAACTCTTTTTTGGATAGCATTCATTGTTTCTACTCATTTTATTCCAAAAAAAATGGAGTTATTCTTAACTCCTTTATCTTGGATATTTTTTGTTGAGTTTCTAAGAAATATTGGTCCTTTAGCAGGTCCATGGATGAATCTATCATTGACACAATCTGAGTATATAAGAATTATTCAATTGGCTAGCATAGAAACGCATGCAATTTCATTTATTATTATATCTTTTAATATTATGCTATATAGATACTTCATAGAAAGGCAGATAATATTTCTAAAATATTTCATCTTTATATTAAGTTCTGTTTTATTCTTTGGAAATTATCATGTTAACTATCAAAGTAATAGATTGATAGAAAGTTCAATCAATGTGTCAATAGGTCAGCCTTCTATTTTTCCGGATGAAAAATGGAATCCAAACTTGAGATTAAGAAATCTTGCAGTGATGGATTCTCTCTTAGAAAAATCTTTGGAAGATAAGGCGGATATTATCGTATGGCCAGAAGTGGCAGTTACATCATTTTTAGCAAATAATCCTTACGACAGAATTAGATATCAAGATAAGCTGTCTGATACGTATCTTATTACTGGAATACCTGAAAGAAAGTATATTGATGGAATAAATCAAAATTTTAATAGTTCTATTATTCTAAAGCCAGATGGATCATTTGATACTTATCAAAAAATATTTTTAGTACCATTCGCTGAATATGTTCCATTTTTTAAGAATTCGATTAATAAGATGAATCAGTTTGATGATATAGGAAGTTTCTATCCAGGTTCTGAATATAAGACTTTTGATATAAGAGACTTTAGGGCTTCAATTCTAATCTGCTATGATTCTAGTAGTCCTCAGATTGTAAAAACCATGGTTGATAATGGAGCAGAAATTCTTTTTATAATTACAAATGATTCTTATGTAGGTCAATTTATGCCATACCAACATTTTCAATTGGCAAGATTGAGAGCTGTTGAGCAAAGAGTTCCTGTTATTCAGAGTGCAAATACAGGTATTTCAGGTATAATCTTACCATCTGGAAAGATTATCTATCGTTCAAATTTAAACGAAAGAATTGTATTTACTGCCGAGGTTCCTATTTATGAGTAGGTATAAGATTACAATACAATATGATGGATTGAGTTTTTCTGGGTTTCAATCACAAAAAAACTTAAATACAATTCAAGATAAGATTGAACATTCTTTATGTTTTTTAAATAAAAATAATCTTATTAGAGTGTTGGGTGCAAGCAGAACAGATGCTGGGGTACATGCTTTAGGTCAAGTAGCTCACTTTGATCTTGATATAGAATTATCTTTAGATGCTATTAAAAGAGCTCTAAACGCTAGATTGCCCGTTGAAATACGTATTATAGACATTGTTGAGGTAGATTCTAAATTTCATTCAAGATTTGATGCTATTAAGAAGGAGTATTTATATCAATGTTCCTTAACCGATAATCCATTATTAAGTAAAAATCATTTTATAGTGAAAAAAATAGATTTTGATATGCTCGAAGATATCCAGGGTGAATTACTGGGGAAACATAATTTTCTATCTTTTTCAAAGTTTGATATAGGAAAAAAGAATACTATTTGTGAAATATTCAAATCAAAATGGACATTGGAAGATGGTAAATTATTTTATATTATTGAAGGAGATAGATTTTTGCATCATATGGTGCGATATTTAGTAGGAACAATGATAGGTTGTATGGATAAAAAAATAAGCAAAAAAGATTTTTTATCTTTATTGGACAATCCAATAAAAGATGGGAAACTATTAAAAGCTCCTGCACATGGACTAATATTAAACAGAATTTTTTATGAAAATTAAAATAGTAATCATAGCATTATTTATAATAATTGGTTGTAATCAGTCTGAACCAATTATTCCTAATGTTTCTGAATCAAAGGTTACAGCTATTACCATAGCGATAGAAAAAGCTAGTCCTGGCGTGGTAAGTATATACAGAAATCAAGAAATAGCTCAGGTAAACCGCTGGACAGGGAGATTGAAGTCTCTTAAACCGATCCAATCTAGTGGTTCTGGTTTTATTATAAGTAAGGATGGATATATTCTAACAAATGCTCATAATATAGTTACTGAACTTTCAGACCCTTCTTCATCGATAATAAATATTAAGATCGACGTAGTTCTTCCTGGAGGAAATCATTATCCAGCTTCTATAGTAGGAGTTGATATTAGGACAGATTTAGCTTTATTGAAAATTGAAGGAGAAGACTTCCAGTATTGTGAAATTGGTGATTCGGATAAAATCATAGTTGGAGAGTGGGTTATTGCATTAGGAAATCCAAAAAGTTTATTTGCTGCTGCAAACTACCAACCAATAGCATCAGCAGGTATCATAAGTGCCATTAATGCAGATTTTGGTATTGATAGCAGCAGTGGAAGATTGATGAACAATATGATCCAAACTGATGCTTCTTTAAATCCCGGAAATAGTGGCGGGCCATTGGTAGATGCAAGCGGGAATGTGCTAGGTATTAATACTTTTGTAAGGAATGATTCAGAAAATCTTGGATTTGCAATTCCAATCAATTATGCAAAAAAAATTGGAGAAGAGTTAAAATTGAAAGGATTTGTTGACAGAAGATTTTCTTTTGGAATCAATGTAGATGAATACAGGTATGGGCAAGATGGTGAAATAGGGCTATATATCAATTCTATTGATTATGATAATTCTGGAGACAATAAAGAGTTATATAAAGGTGATATTATTATAGGAGTCGAAGGGTATCAAATACAAAGTTATAATCAACTCCAACTTGTTCTCGCTAATAGAGATACAAGACCAGGCGATACCATCAAATTAAGAATTCAAAGAGAAAATGAAATAAAAATAGTTAACTTAGTATTGGGAAAAAATGAGTAATAGAAACATTAGCTTGATAGGTATAGGTGTATTGGCTGGAGCAATGATTGGAACTGCTTTAGGTCAATTTTTAGGTTATATGTTACCCGAAGGAAGTACGGTCAAGCAATTTTTCCTCACTACATTTGATTTTTCTTTTGGTTCAATTGATAGTGGATTATTAGTAGATTTAGGCGTTATCGCACTTGATCTTGGATTTATTGTAAGATTTAACGTTTGTAGCGTTATTGGTTTTGCGATTGCGTATTACTTATTAAGATATTTTAGATAAAAAAAGAGGTTTTGATATGTTTAATTTAGGTACAGGTGAATTAGTAATAATTTTTCTTATTCTTTTACTCCTTTTTGGTGGTAAAAGACTTCCTGGTTTAGCGAGAGGATTTGCTAAATCGTTAAGAGAATTTCGTGGTGCATTAGATGACACGAAAGATGAATTAAGAAAATCTGAAAAATCCGAAGAATAAATTAGATGTCCCCATCTAATGCTTTAAAACAAAAACTTGTTTCTCAGCAAGGCAGGATTGCTAATAGCAAAACTAATGCTATCATAAGAACAAGATTTGATAAAGTTTCATCAGAGATATCTGATAGTAATAAGATCTTAGCAGGAAAAACTATACTAGTTAAAGATAATATTGCTATAAAGGGAGAGTATCTAACATGTGCATCCAATCTTCTAGAATCCTATAAGTCTCCATATAGTGCTACGGTAATAGATCGCTTAGAATCTAAAGGAGCTTTAATAACAGGGCAAACTAATATGGATGAATTTGCTATGGGTTCTTCATCAGAGTACTCAATTTATGGCTCTGTTAAGAATCCTCACGATTTAACAAGAGTAGCGGGAGGGTCTAGTGGAGGGTCTGCAGCAGCTGTAGCAGAAGATTTATGCGATATTGCACTAGGTTCTGATACGGGAGGCTCTATAAGGCAGCCAGCATCATTCTGTGGTGTATATGGTTTAAAGCCTACATATGGTAGAATTTCTAGATATGGTTTAGTGGCCCATGCATCATCTTTTGATACCATAGGTATACTATCAAAGAGTCTTACAGATATAACATCAACATTCAGTGTGATGTCCGGAAATGACCCTAAAGATGCGACATCATGCAAAGAAGCAGTTTTATCGCTAAATCAATATAATAAAGATAAGCTTCCTAAGAATATTGGCATTTTAAGTAAAAAAGTATTGTGTGATATAGATAGAGAAATTGTAGATAGATATTATACAGCCTTAGACTTTCTCAAAAAGAAAAAAGTAAACCTTATTGAGGTTGATTTACCATATTTTGACTATTGTGTCGCTACTTATTATGTATTAACGATGGCAGAAGCTTCTTCAAATTTATCTCGTTTTGATGGTATAAGATATGGAAAAAGAGCATCTTCTCAAGATTTAAGTGATACATATATCAAATCTAGATCAGAAGGTTTTTCTGAGGAAGTTAAAAGAAGAATCATGACAGGAACATATGTATTATCTTCTGGATATTATGATGCTTATTATTCAAAAGCATTAAAAGTGCGAAGAGTAATAAAAAATGAATATAATAAGCTATTCTCAAAAGTAGATTGTTTATTTATTCCAACTACTGCAACAACAGCATTTCCATTAAAAAATCATTTAGACGATCCGATTAAAATGTATCTTGCTGATATATTTACGGTTCCATTTAACTTGATAGGAACTCCTTCGCTTAATATTCCAGCTGGAACAACAAAAGATAAATTACCTATAGGGTTTCAGATTGCAGGTAATTCATTTAAAGAGGAAACTTTATTTAATTTCGCGCATTCACTGAATAAAGCAGAATTATTTAAATAAACAATAAATGGAATTCCTACATCCAAATTTTTTATATCTACTAGTCCTTCTAGTACTATTATCAATATTTAAATTTTTTTATTCTTCTAATAAATCTGCATCTTTTCAAGTATCAGATACAAAATACTTAAAATCTTTTTTTGGAAAATCTGGTATCATTAAAATCGGATTATTCAGGTTTCTTTTTATCGCTTCTCTGGTTTGTTTTATTATTGCTATTGCAAGACCAAGAATATCTACAAATGATAAAAATATAACAATTGAGGTTGTAGATATTATGCTAGTATTAGATACCAGTAGTAGTATGTTGGCAGAAGATTTCAAGCCTAATCGCTTAGAAGCTGTGAAACAGGCAGCAAAAGATTTTATAGATAATAGAAGAGGAGATAGGGTTGGTCTTTTAGTATTTGGAAAAGAAACATTTATCCAGTGTCCTTTGACTGTAGATTATGGTGTTTTAAATAACTTGCTAAGCGAAGTAACTGTAGTAGAACCTAAATATGACGGGACTGCTATAGGTATAGCTATAGCTAATGCTATTAATCGATTAAGAGTGAATGAATCTAAAAGTAAAGTAATTATCTTGCTATCTGATGGAAGTAATAATTCGGGAGCTATTGATCCTATAGCAGCTGCAAAAATAGCAAAAGAATATGATATAAGAATTTATACAATAGGCGCTGGCACAAGACAGGCAGTAACACAAATACCTGGCGGAAGATATATTAGAAATGAGATTGATGAAGATTCTTTAAGAGGGATTGCTGCGGAAACAGGCGGGAAATATTTTAGAGCTATCGACAAAGAAAGTTTAGCCGGCATATATGCAGAAATCAATGATTTAGAAAAGTCTGAAATAATTGTGAGTTACTATTCAGAGTATCAAGAAGCATATTTATGGTTCTTATATTCTGGATTTGTACTTTTGTTGTTAAGTGAGCTATTTAGAGTAATTTATTTTAGAAGGATTGTATGACATTTGAGAATCTAAATTTAGCTTTATTGTCTCTTTTATTGACAATATTGACTATGGGAATTTATTACTACAGAGGAAGATCTAATAAGGTTTTTGGAGCAGATAATTTTGATCCAAAATTTATAAATAGTTTATTCTCTAGAGGAAACTTGAATATGATAAGAGCAAAGTTTTTTTTAAGATATCTTTCTCTATTTATTCTAGTTTTTGCAATAGCCGGATTGAAAACTGGAACTACTGTTAAGCCCGTAGAAAGAAAAGGTATAGATATTATTTTTTGTATTGACGTGTCTACAAGTATGAACGCGCAAGATGTCAAGCCATCTAGAATTGATAAAGTAAAATTTGAAATTAGTAAAGTTGTAGACGGTCTTAAGGGCGATAGATTAGGTATTGTAGTCTTTTCTGGATCAAATTTTTTATATCTACCATTAACTATGGATTATGATGCAGCAAAATTGTTTGTTAAAAGTATAGATACGGAGATGATTTCTTCGAAAGGCACTGCGATTGGACAAGCAATAGAAACATCCATAATTGCATTTGAAGAAGATGGCGATCAACAGAAAATGATATTTCTTTTTTCTGATGGGGAAGATCATAGCTCTAGCTCATTGGATGCAATTGCTAGAGTCTTATCTGAAGATATAGTTATTCATGTTGTAGGCGTAGGAAGCGTAGAAGGGTCATTGATACCAGATGAAAAAAGAGAAAATGTATTTTTAAAAGACGAATCAGGTACATTGATTATGAGCAAATTGAATGATGTTTTTCTGTCAGAGATATCGCAAACTGGAAAAGGTAGTTTTTTTAGAATTGCAAATAGCGAGTCAGTAAGTGAAGAAATTAATGATACCATAAGTAAGGGAGAAGCTTCTCTGATTAGTTCTTATGAATTCGCAGAATATGACCATAAATATCAATATCCTTTATTTTTTGCTATATTTTTCTTATTTATCGCATATATCTTACCTTCAGGGAGAAAAAGAAAATGAAAATATTGTTTATAGCTGTAATCCTAGTATCAAGTTTATTATCTCAAGACATGGGATATAAAATGTATAAAAATGGAGATACTGAATCAGCTATAGAATATTATAAACAATTAGTTGATATGGATGACAAAAATCTATCTAATGAAGAATTATTATATAATATAGGTACTATTTATGCCGAAATAGATAGCACAAATCAAGCAAATACTATTTTTGAAACAGTATATCAAGACTCATCTGGGTATTCTTCTGAATTGAGCTATAATTACGGAAATACTTTATATCGATCACAGAAACTTGAAGAAAGCTTGAAAGCTTTCAGAGAAACATTGCTAAAAAATCCTGAAGATATAGATGCTCGAAAAAATTATGAGTTTGTAAAAAATGAGATTAAGAAAAATAAAAGTATGCAAAAGGAAAAAGATAAAAGTAAAGAATCAGACGAAGAAGAAGATGAAAAAAATAAAGAAAAAGAAAAAGATCAAGATAAGAAAGATGATAATCAGAATGATCAGTCTAATAACGAAGAAGATAAGAATGATTCCAAGAACAATGACAATGGACCTACTGATAATCAAAACTCTAAATCACCGGATCAGCAAAATAAGCAAAATCGCGACATTCAATCGAAACAAAGCGCCGAGAATATACTTAATGCCATAAAAGAGAATGAAAAGGTGAATAAAAAAAGAAAACAAGCTAATTATAGCAATGAGTCGGGTAAAGACTGGTGATAAAACATTTATTAATTAGTATAATTTTAATCTCTTGTTTGTTTTCTCAGGAAATTGAAACCTTTGTAGTCAGTAAGGATATTGATATCAGTGAATCGTTTACTTTTACAATTAAAATTAAAGATATAGACGTAGATCCTGAGGTTGATATTTCTCCAATGCTTGAGAATTTTTCAGTTATTATAGGTCCTAACATAGGAAGTGAATATAAATTTATTAATGGAAAAAAAAGTACTTCAAGATCTATTTCCTGGACTATTGTAGCTCAAAAAGTAGGAAAATTAAAAATTCCAAAGCTTAAAGTAGTGTTAGCTGGCAAGCAATATTTTACAGATGAAGTGATTATGAATGTATCTAAAAAGACTATAGATGGAGCTATTGGTGATATGTTTTTGAAAATAGAAGTAAGCGATCTTGACGTTAGAGTAGGAGAGCAAGTTATTGTTACATATACTTTCTTTACTAGGATCGCATCAAAAGTTTTATCAACAGAGTTTCCAAAATATAAAAATTTCTGGGTTGAAAAATTATTTGATCCAGCAGGAAAACAAATTACTCCAGATGCTTGGAATGATATAGAGATTAATGGGTATAAGTATAAATCTATTAAGATGTATGAAGTTGCATTATTTCCACTGTCTGAAGGTACATTTGATCTGAACTCTATGATAATGAAGATTGAAACAAAAGAGAAAGATCCTGGAGTTAGGAGATTGTTTTGGGATGACCCATTTTTTGATACTTTTTCGCAAAGAACTAAAGCTAGAATTCTTGTTTCAGAGTTAAGAACTATTAAAGTATCTACGCTTTTAAATCAACCTAAAAATTTTACTGGCGCCGTAGGAAGCTTTAGTGTTAGTTCATCACTTTCTTCTAAGAATGTTGAAAATGGTACTCCAATGACTTTTTATTTAAGATTGAAGGGAGAAGGAAATTTAGACAACATTGGTAGGCCTGATATTAAATTTCCAGATAATTTTGATATTTTTGATGGAGAAATAGTAAAAGAAAGAGATATTACTGACTCTGTGTCAGGAACAATTACTTGGGAGTATAATATCATTCCTAGAAAAGAAGGAGATTATACGATTGAAGCAGTAGCAATTCCGTTTTTTGATACTAAGTTAGAGGCTTGGAGTTCAGTTAGGTCTAAGCCAATAAAATTCAACATTACCAAGAGTAGTTATTTTGAAAAGAATGCTAATATTAATGCATTGATTGATAATAAAGATATTAGATATATAAAATTAAAAGATACTAAATGGATATTTAAAGATTCTAATGATGCTTACAATATATCATTTTTTATTATTATTGGATCAATACTCATTCTTTTAGCACCTATATTTATCAAACCATTTAATCATTTTATTGGAAATCAATCATTAGTATTTAAAAACAAAACTGCTTTATCAAATGCGATTAATCTGATAGAGTCTTCAGATAGCTTATATATAGATTGCCCTAAAGCGATCAGAATTTTCTGTAGAAATAAGGATTTAACTGACTCTGTTAACTTAGACTCACTTTCTTTAAAAGATCAAATTAAAGGTAGTATTAGATTAAAAGACCTTAATATTATTCAAGGTATTCTAAATGAATGTAGTAAATATAACTATACAGATATATCTACTGAGGACAATATAAAACTTCAGAAAAAAACGATAAAAATATTAACTAAAATTAATAGCTATGTTTAAGATTCTGAATATAATTCTATTGACAATAGGCATGACCTATGCACAAGATTTAGATTTATTATTTTCTGATGGAAATAAATCCTATAATAATGGTCAATTTGACGACGCTGTTCAAGTCTATGAAGATATTCTTAATCAAGGTTTTTATAGTGCAGATTTATATTATAATCTTGGAAATGCTTATTATAGACTAGAAGATTTTGGAAATGCAAGATGGTCTTATGAGATGGGATCTAGTATTGAGCCTAGAGACAGAGATATCATACATAATTTAACACTAGTAAAGCAAAAAATTCCAAATGCACTAGAAGTTCCAGATTCGCAGATTCTAAATTTTATTAATAATTTTTTAGCAAGCTTTACATATAGTGATTTTATTTTTTTTACCTCATTGATACTCTTTTTTTATTCTATTTCTTCTATTTTTTATAGAATCAATCCTTCCAATCTAACAGTCTTATTTTATTATTTTTTTATAGTACTATTTTTTCTAGGCACATCATCTTCTGGTATTAAATTTTTATGGGAAAAGAATAATAATTTTGGAATTATTTTAAATGACGAAACTCAATTATACTCTGCACCATTTTTAAATAATGATATTAAAATTTCTATATTCTTTTCAGGTAATAAAGTAAAAATTGAACAAAAGACTGATAAATGGTTAGAAATATCTTCTATGGACGGAAGAAAAGGTTGGATTAGACTGAAAGATATAAGAACTTTAGACTAGTATGAGACTTCTAATTATTTTATTCTTCACTAGCATTATCTATGGGCAGAGCGATTTTATTCTTCCTAGTGATTTTGCAGACAACCCACCAAACCTACCTAATGTTGTTTTGCCTTCTTTTGATGATAATGACGATTCTGAATCAGTTAGTGATATAGATTTTACAAACTCAGTGAAAGGTTATCGTATACAGATTATGATCTCTGAAGATGAAAAAGATTTAATTAATGTAAAACAGAAACTTGAACTAATTATAAAAGAAAAAATATATATCAAATTTGAGCTCCCAAATTACAAATTAAGAGTTGGTAATTTTGATAGCAGAAAAAAAGCAGAAACTTATCGTAACAAGGTAATTCAACTGGGATATAGATCTGCATGGGTTGTTCCAACTCTAATTGAATTGGACTATTAGATGTCAGGGCATAGTAAGTGGTCAACTATAAAACGAAAAAAAGGCGTTCTTGATCAAAAGAGAGGAAAACTTTTTTCCTCTATCGGTAAAGAAATAACAATATCTGCAAGACTCTTTGGCGGAGATTTAGAAGCAAATGCTAGATTGCGTCAAGCAGTAAAAAAAGCTAAATCTATAAATATGCCTAGTGCAAATATTGATAAAGCAATTAAAAAAGGGGCTGGAGGTTTAGATAACGTTAGCTATGAAGAAGCTGCTTATGAAGGATATGGTCCTAATGGCATAGCTGTCTTTATAGAAACTATTACAGACAATAAGAATAGAACTGTAGCCGAAATTAGACATGTACTTTCAAAGGCGGGTGGTTCACTCGGTCAATCTGGAAGCGTGGCATGGAATTTTGATAGAATGGGTATTATTCTTATTGAGGAATCTATAGTTTCAGAAGATGATATATTCAATATTTCTATCGAAAATGATGCAAAAGATTTTAAAATAGATGATGGTTATTATAAGTTATTTTTTGATCATAGCGTTCTTTATGAAAAAATTGAAGTAATTGAACAGATTCCCCTAGAAGTTGATTCTTCTTTTGTTGCATTTATTCCAAAAGATTTTATCAAGATCTCTGAAGAGGAAAGTGTTAAAGTTGAGAATCTAATAGATTCGTTAGACGACTTGGAAGATGTGCAGAATGTTTATTCAAACTATGAAGTTGAGCAACCTTCATGATTATATTAGGATTTGATCCAGGATTAACGAATACTGGTTATGCAGTTCTTAGAAAAGAAGCAAATAATATTACTTTAGTCGAGTCTGGTCTAGTTAAGCCGAAAGTGGGAAAAACTCTTTCAGCGCGATTATTTACTATTTTCTCAGAAACAAGTAAGTTAATTGAACATTTTAGTCCTAATTTGGTAGTCATTGAAAATGTATTTTATGGTAAAAATGTGCAATCTGCTATAAAATTGGGACAAGCAAAAGCATCAATAATGCTATCAGCAGAGAAATACAATATTGATATGGTTGACTATGCTCCGAGAGAGATTAAGCAATCAATTGTAGGAAATGGATCTGCATCAAAAGAGCAAGTTGCTTTTATGGTAAAAAAGATTTTTAAGTTAAATGACGAAGCTTTGAAAAGCACTGATGTTTCAGATGCTATTGCTATAGCTTGGTGTGGAGCAAATAGGAAACCAAAATGATTGATTCAATTACGGGTATTATTCAAAGAAAAGAGCCTACCAACCTTTTTATTCATATGAATGGTTTGGTTTTTAATATATCTATTTGCCTTAAAGATTATGAACAACTTCCCGAGTTAAATCAAGAAATTACAGTATTAACTTATTTGAATGTAAGAGAAGATTTGATGGAGCTGTATGGATTTTTAGAATATGAAAGAAGACGTTTATTTGTTCAGCTGATAGGAGTCTCAGGTATTGGACCCAGAACAGCAATTAATTTACTTTCAAATATTTCGGTTGCTCACTTTAAAGAGAACATTGTTGCCAAGGATGTAAAGTCATTGAGTTTGATTCCAGGAATTGGACCTAAAACTGCGCAAAGAATTATCCTAGATATAAGAGAAAAAATAACAAAAGATAAAGCAACGAAAGAAGGATTAGATGTATCAAAGATTAATTTCACATATGATGATATTTATACTGCACTTTCTTCTTTGGGATATAGAAAAAATCAAATCGATAAAGCTATTAAGAAGCTAAATAAAGAAAATAGTTTTGAGGGTAATATCGAAGATGTAATTAAGAAGGTGTTAAATATAATCAGATGAGTGAATCTTTAAAAACAACATTGTATGATTGTCATGATAAATTAGGAGCAAAGCTAGTCCCTTTTGCAGGATTCTTAATGCCATTACAGTACTCTGGAATTATTGATGAGCATAAACATGTTAGATCTAAAGTAGGTTTATTTGATGTTAGTCATATGGGAGAATTTATTGTAAGTGGAAAAAATGCTAAACAATTTCTCCAAAACGTTACAATTAATGATATTAATGCCTTGAAGCCTGGAAAAGCTCAATATAGCGCACTTTGCAATGAAAGCGGTGGAATACTTGATGATTTGTTGATATATGATTTATCAGATCATTATATGCTTGTAGTTAATGCTTCTAACATTGAAAAGAACTTTAAATGGCTTGAAAAACATTTATTGAGCGAAGTAGTGTTGAAGGATATATCAGAAAATATGGGTTTGTTAGCAATACAGGGCCCTCTTTCTAGGGATATATTAGAGAGCTTCTATCCAGAAATTAGTTCGTTAAAATATTATGAAACTTTAATGCCAGATTCTGATAGAACTATTGTTGCTCGAACAGGCTATTCAGGCGAATTGGGATTCGAAATATATGTATCAAATGACAA
Source organism: uncultured bacterium (assembly GCA_905182795.1). Lineage (GTDB taxonomy): Bacteria > Fidelibacterota > Marinisomatia > Marinisomatales > Marinisomataceae > Marinisoma. The sequence goes on from CAJJCZ010000009.1 coordinate 21,893, forward strand.
AATCGTTGATTTGTGGAACAAGTTATTAGGTGCATCAGAACATATAAGACCTGTTGGTTTAGGGTGTAGAGATTCTTTAAGACTAGAAATGGGATATTGTCTCTATGGACATGAATTAAATGAATCAATTAATCCAATAGAATCAGGGTTATCTTGGATTACAAAATTAGATACACAATTTATTGGATCTAAATTTTTGGCTGATATAAGTATAGAAAAAAAATTAGTACCACTAGTTTTAAAAGATAGAGCAATTCCTAGAGCTGAATATAAAATTTTTGATGATAATGATAATAAAATTGGGTTTATTACGAGTGGCGCAATGTCGCCTAGTCTGAAGTTTGGTATAGCTTTAGCTTATATAGATCTACCTTATGCAAAAGATTTAAATTCTTTTAATATTAAAATTCGTAATAATACTTTTACTATGGATAAAGCAAAGCTTCCCTTTTATAAACATGGAACATATTTAAAATAATGGATAAAAAACGAATACAAATTATTGGATGGTTACTAGCTTTTTGTTCTTTTTTAACCTTAGGATCTATGATAGGTTATGATGCATCAGAAGAACCTTCTCTTGTTTCAAATTCAATTAATAACCCCTTTAATATTGTAGGAGTATATATTGGCTATTATTTCATAAAGTTAGGTTTTGGATATGCCGCTTACATGATTCCCCTAATTGGCTTAACTGTATCATTTTATTTAATTTCAAATTTTAGTTTCATGCTATCAAGACTAATAAGTTATCAATTAGGACTTCTTTTTTATCTTTCAATTACTCTAGGTTTATTTCAAAATTATAATTCACTTTCTTCTGATATTAGCTATGAGTATTCAGGTTTATTAGGTGGCTTAGTATTAAGCTTATTTCATGATTGGATTGGTTTAATTGGTTCTATCAGCTTGATAACACTTTTATGGATATTGCTTTTTGTAGGATTTTTTAATTTAGATCTTTATAGTAGTTTTCAATCTGCAGTATCTTTTATTCAATCTAAAATTAAGTCATTAAGCGATATTAATTGGCGAGTTTGGTTAAAAAATGAAGACAAACACTTACAAGAAGAAGTTAAAAAAATCATTGATGATGAATCTTTCCTACATGACATAACTGAAGAAGAATCAAAGGAAAATACTTCAGTCGATAGTCCAGTAGACGTAGTCGAAGAATTAAAAGAAGAAGTCATTGATGATATAGAGTCTGAAGATGAATTATCAATTGAAAAAGAAATTGTTGAGAAAGAAGTAGATATTGATCAAAAAAGATCAAATTCTATTATTAAGAAAGACTGGAAGTTTCCATCTACAGATTTATTAGAATTTATTTCAGATGAATCAGAGGAATTGAGTACAGATTATCTAAAAGATAGAGCTGAATTTCTGCGTAATTCTATTTCAACCTTTGGAGTAGAGGGAAAGACAGGATCAATTAAAACAGGTCCAATTATTACATTATTTGAAATAGAGCCAGCTGAAGGAGTAAGAGTAAATAAATTTGTTCAGCTATCAGATGATATTGCAAGAGTTATGGAAGCAGATAGAGTAAGAGTGTTAGCTCCTATACCTGGAACATCCCTTGTAGGGGTTGAAATTCCGAATGATAACCCTCAAACTATTTATTTGAAATCAGTTATTAATTCTGAAAAATATTTAAAGTCCAATTCAAAGCTAAAGCTAGCAATTGGAAAGGGAATTCTTGGAGATATTGCTATTCTTGATTTAGTAGAGATGCCTCACCTATTGATTGCTGGAACAACAGGCTCAGGAAAGTCTGTGTCGTTGAATACTATTATTGTCAGTCTTCTTTATCAGTTAAAGCCAGATGAAGTTAAGTTTGTTATTATTGATCCCAAGAAGGTGGAAATGTCTTTATATAAAGGACTTGAAGATCATTATTTATTAAAATTTGATGGTATTGATGAGTCAATTATTACCAAGAAAGATAATGCAATTTTAGCCTTAAGGTCGTTGGAAAAAGAAATGGATTCAAGATACGATCTACTTGCCAAGTCTGTAAAAAGAAATATTGCTGAATACAACAGCATGATGAAAAAAAATAAGAAAGATTTAATGCCATATATTGTACTTATGATTGACGAATTAGCTGATTTAATGATGTATAGTCCTAGAGATGTTGAGGCTCCTATTGCCAGATTAGCTCAATTAGCAAGAGCTGTTGGTATTCATCTAGTTATTGCAACACAGAGACCTTCTGTTGATGTTATCACAGGTGTTATTAAGGCAAACTTTCCCGCTAGAATAGCATTTCAAGTAGCTACAAAAATTGATTCTAGAACAATTTTAGACGTAAATGGTGCAGATAAATTAATTGGAAAAGGAGACATGCTTTATCAAAAACCAGGAGCCTCTTCTCCTGTTAGGATGCATGGTGCTTTTGTTACTTTGAAAGAAATTGAAGACTTAGTAGGATATATATCCAAGCAACCAAAGCCAAATGAAATTATACTTGAAACTGTTAGAGATAATGTAAGTACTCTTGGTGGTAGTGAGGGAGGTATTGAAGATGAACTTCTTGAGAAGGCAATTGAAATTGTAGTAGTAAGTAAGCAAGGATCTATTTCATTATTACAAAGGAGATTATCCATAGGTTATTCTAGAGCAGCTAGGTTAATAGATGAGATGGAAAGATTAAAAATTGTAGGATCTTTTACTGGAAGTAAAGCTCGCGAAGTTCTGGTTGATGAGTCCTATTTAGAGACAATCAAAGATGATCAAGAAGTATAGTTTAATTTTACTATTAAGTATATCATTTGGACAGAATACGATTGAAGATAATGTCGCTTCATTTATTGAAAGTCTTGATAATAAAACTCTCATATTAATTATTGAAAAAGATAGCGTTAATAGTAATGCAACTCTATCTATATTAAATGAAAAAATTTATTTTGATACATTGAGCGAAGATGGAACAGTTGCTGTCATAGATAGTGTAAGTATTATAACCTACGACTTTAACAATCAAGTGATGATTATGGAAACTGTGGACAATACTTTTTTAGATATTTTTAATAGTAATAATTTATCAAAGTATAACATCATCAATAAAAATATTCAGTATGGAATATGTAAAATTGACTATGAATTTGAATCACTTTTGACGTCAATTCAGTTTGATATAACTGCAAAAGAAATTATATCAGTTGAAGTGAAAGATGGTGATATCACTTTATTCAAATCTCGAATAAAAAGTATTTCAACATTTAATTCTTATATCAATGAAAAGAACTTTGATTCTTGGAAAGTGTTAGATTGGAGAGAGAATGAGTAAGATATTTGATACAATATTTTTAGATAGAGATGGAACAATCAGTCATGATCCTTATGGCTATATAAATAGTCTTTCTGAGTATCATTTTTTTGATTATACATTTGAGGCATTAGAAATATTAAGCAAATATACTAACAAGTTTATAATTGTTACCAATCAATCAGGTTTAGCTTCCGGTAAAATTGATATAGAAAATTTAGAAGAAATAAATAGCTTCATTTATAAAGAATTTGAAAAAAGAAATCTCCCTTTAAAGAAGATATATTTTTCTGAAAATTATGATGAAGGTTATGACTCTATGCGAAAACCTGGTATAGGAATGTTTGTAAAAGCGAAAGAAGATTTCAATATTGATTTATCAAAAAGTTTAATGATTGGAGATTCTATTGTAGATATGCAAGTAGGAGATAGGCTTGATATGAAAACTATTTTCTTACTCACAGGATTCGGTAAAGAGTATTTAGCTGAGGTTAAAGATAAGTGTGATCCTAATTTTATAGCAAAGGATTTACTGGAAGCATCAAAGGAGATAGTATCAATATAGGAATTGTATATGGAGGTAATTCTGAGGAGAGTCAAGTTTCCATAAAGTCTGGAGAGGCTATATCTAACGCTTGTCAAAAGATGGGATATAAGGTTTCTGAATTTCATATATCGAATAATAGTATTGATAATATTCTTCCAGATCTTAAAAAGTTAGACTTTGTATTTTTAGCATTACATGGAGTCTTTGGAGAAGATGGTTCCATACAAACAATTTTAGATCATAACGATATAGCCTACAATGGATCTCAATCAAATTCTTCTAAAAATTGCTTTGATAAGAATCTTACTAAAGCGATTGCTAAAAATAATAATATTCTAACACCACATTTCATGTTAGTAAATAAAAGAAATTTTGATATCAATGATTATAATTTTAAAAAGTCTGTTATTAAACCAAATAAACAGGGGAGTTCAGTTGGTTTTTCTATTATAGATAATCAAAATGAAATTGCATCTGCGCTAGATTCTGCTCTTGATTATGATACCTGCGCGCTAATAGAGGAATATATCGAAGGTCGTGAAATTACAGTATCAATTTTAGGTAATGAGGCACTTCCTATTATAGAAATTGAGCCAAATTATGGAGTATATGATTATAAGGCAAAATATACAAAAGGAGCATCTAATTATATATGTCCTGCAATTATGCCTGAATCAATATCAGATAGCATAAAGGACATTGCTTTAAAGACTCATCAGCTATTGAATTGTGAGATTTATTCTAGAGTAGATTTTAGATTAGATGATAATAATGAGTGTTGGTTACTTGAAATAAATACATTACCAGGAATGACTGAAACAAGCTTGTTTCCAATGGCAGCAAAAGCTGTTGGATTATCTTTTGAAGATTTAATTGATAAAATTATTAAATTGTCTCTAGAAAAATGAAATTACAATTTTACAATTCAGTTACTTCAGAAAAAGAAGAGTTCCAATCCATATCAAATAACGAGGTATTGGTATACGGTTGTGGTCCAACAGTTTATAACTCTCCTCATATAGGAAATTTTAGAACATTTGTATTCTATGATTTGCTTAATAGAGTGCTTTTACAAAATGGATATACTGTGAAAAATGTTATCAATATCACAGATATAGATGATAAGATTATTGATAGAGTTAATAATGAAGATATTGCATTTAACGATTTAACACAAAAGTATGAACGTATTTTTTTAGATCAATCAGATTCTCTTAATATTTTACCGTCCACTTTTAATCCTAGAGCTTCAGAGCATATATCAGAAATGATTCATTTTATCAAATCTCTTATAGCTAAAGGGGTTGCTTATAATGTAGATGGGAATATTTTTTTTGATACAAAAGAGTATAGTAAATATGGAAAGTTTGTAAATATTGATGATGATAATTTATCTAGAGAAGATAATGAGCTTGGAAAGAAACACCCTAATGACTTTGCATTGTGGAAAGCTTGGAAAGATTCCGATGGTGAAATTACATGGGCATCAGATTGGGGAAATGGTAGACCTGCATGGCATACAGAATGTGCTGTATTAGGAACGCAATTATTGGGAGAATCTATCGATATTCATTGCGGTGGAATTGATTTAAAATTTCCTCATCATGAAAATGAATCTGCTCAAGTAGAAGCATTACTAGGAAATCAATTTGCAAATTATTGGCTTCATGCAGAACATTTAATTTTTGATAGCGAGAAAATGAGTAAATCTCTAGGCAATACATTAAGTGTATCTGATTTACTAAAAAAATATTCTCCTGAAACGTTAAGATTATTTTTGCTTTCATCTCACTATAGATCAAAAGTATCTTTTTCAGATAAAAAATTAGATGATTCATCAAAGATGATTGACAAGATTGATAGGTTTATAAATAATTTTGATTTAGATACGATTGATATTGATGGTGTAGAATATGGTAGTTTTCATTTATCTTTTCTTGATGCTTTAAATGATGATTTGAACACGCCAGAAGCTCTTGGTGTATTTTTTGATTTTATCAATACGATAAACAAAAATATTGATAATGAATCCATGACAGAAGATTTAAAGATTCAATCAAAAATATTTATTAATTTATTTAATTCAATTTTTAGCATTATTAATACATCTTTATCGAATAAAGAATCTATACCTAAAAATATCCAACATCTTGCTTCCGCAAGAGAAGAAATGAGAAATAAATCTGACTGGAATGAAGCAGATAAGCTAAGACAAAAGATTGAAAGTCTAGGCTGGCTTATTGAAGATACAAAGAATGGTCAGAAACTCACTCAAAAGAAATAATTTGTTTTCCTCGTAATTCTTCTTATATTTCGTGGCTTTTACCTACGCGTGCGTGTATAGGTATATACTAACATTGCCGGTGTAGCTCAGTTGGTAGAGCAAGTGATTTGTAATCACTAGGTCGGGGGTTCAAGTCCTCTCGCCGGCTCAGTTTTTTTGAGTTAAAAGTAAGATATTTGAAAATTTTTTTGTCCTACTATCCAGGTAGTAATTGAGTATTAGGATTTCGGGCAAATGGCCGAGTGGTTAAAGGCAGCAGACTGTAAATCTGCCTACGTAAGTATACGGAGGTTCGAATCCTTCTTTGCCCACAGATTTTTGCGAGTGTAGCTCAGCTGGTAGAGCATCAGCCTTCCAAGCTGAGGGTCGCGCGTTCGAATCGCGTCACTCGCTCAAGTAATTATTGCCTGCGTAGCTCAGTAGGTAGAGCACTTCGTTGGTAACGAAGAGGTCACCGGTTCAACCCCGGTCGTAGGCTCAAAAAAGAATTGAAGATTTATAATTTTGATAAAATAAAGGAGAGTAAAAAATGGCTAAAGAAGTATTTAAAAGAAATAAGCCTCACTGTAATATTGGTACTATTGGTCACGTTGATCATGGTAAAACAACGTTAACAGCAGCTATTACACAAACCCAAGCTAATTTGGGATTAGCTGAACAACGTTCTTTTGACACTATTGATAATGCACCTGAGGAAAAAGAAAGAGGTATTACAATTCAGACATCTCATGTTGAGTATGAGACTGCTAATCGTCACTATGCTCACGTTGACTGTCCTGGTCACGCTGACTATATTAAAAATATGATTACTGGTGCTGCACAGATGGATGGTGGTATTCTTGTGGTTAGTGCCGCAGATGGTCCTATGCCTCAAACTCGTGAGCACGTTCTTTTAGCTCGTCAGGTAAATGTTCCAAGTCTAGTTGTTTTTATGAACAAAGTAGATCAGGTAGACGATGAAGAGCTTTTAGAGTTAGTAGAAATGGAACTTAGAGATCTATTAAGCGAATACAAATTTGATGGAGATAACACTCCAATCATTAAGGGAAGTGCTTTAAAAGCTCTTGAGAATCCTGGTGATGCGGAAGCAACAAAATGTATTACTGAATTAATGGAAGCTTGTGACTCATTTATTCCTCAACCAAAAAGAGCGCTTGATAAGCCGTTCTTGATGCCTGTTGAAGATGTATTTAGTATTACAGGTAGAGGAACTGTTGGAACGGGTAGAATTGAATCGGGTAAGATCAAAGTCGGTGACGAAGTTGAACTTATTGGTATGGGTTCTGATATGACTACTACTATTACAGGAGTAGAAATGTTTCAAAAAACACTCAATGAAGGAGAAGCAGGAGATAATGCTGGTCTTTTAATGAGAGGTATTGAAAAAGATGACTTAAAAAGAGGTATGGTTGCAGCCGCTAAAGGTTCAATTACTCCTCATACTAAGTTCAAAGCAAATGTATATGTTTTGAAAAAAGAAGAAGGCGGAAGACATACTCCATTCTTTAACAATTACAGACCTCAGTTCTACTTTAGAACTACAGATGTAACTGGAGTAGTTACATTACCTGAAGGCACTGAAATGGTTATGCCTGGAGATAATGTTGAAATGTCAGTTGAATTAATTACACCGATTGCTATGAATCAAGAGCTAAGGTTTGCTATCAGAGAAGGTGGACATACAGTAGGGGCGGGAGTCGTTACTTCCATTGAAGACTAAGAGATGGCTGGCAATAGTAAAAGAGCAATTGTAAGACTTGAGAGTTCTGCCGGGACAGGATATCGCTATACTGTTACTAAAAATAAGAGTAAGCATCCTGATAAACTTGAATATAAGAAGTTTGATCCTGTAGCTCGCAAGCATGTTCTTTTTAAAGAAATAAAATAAAATAGCAAATAGGTGAGTAGCTCAATTGGTAGAGCATCGGTCTCCAAAACCGGGGGTTGCGGGTTCAATTCCTGCCTCACCTGCAAAAAGGGAAAAGTATGTTAAAAGCGGTAAAAGATTTTTTAAATCAAGTATACCTAGAAATGAATAAAGTTTCTTGGCCAAGTTACTCTGAATTAAGAGGATCGACTTATCTGATTATTATTTTTTTCTTAGTGTTTGCATTATTTTTATTTGGAGTTGATTGGGTAATTCAAAAATTAGTGAGAGTGTTATTATGAATTGGTATACTTTAAGAGTTATGTCAGGTAAAGAGGAAAAAATTAAAAATAATATTTTCCGAGAACTTGAATATGAGCAAGATATAGCATCACATGTTGAGGAGATTTTAATACCAACTGAAAATGTAATAGACATGAAGAATGGAAAGAAACAGGTAAAGAAAAAAACATTCTTTCCTGGATACATCCTTTTAAATATGGAAATGAATAACGAAACAAAATTTTTTATTGAAGGTATTGACGGTGTAATGAGTTTTGTGGGACCCAAAGGGAACCCTCAATCATTGAATGATGCTGAGATCAAAAGAATTATTGGTTCTTTTGACGCAGACGATGATTCGGTAGAAGAAATGGAAGAAATGCCATTTAAGGTTGGAGATTCTGTCAAAGTAACAGATGGACCTTTCAAAGATTTTAATGGCCTTGTTCAAGAGATTAACGATAAAAACAGAATTAAAGTAAATGTCAATATTTTTGGTCGTCCGACTCCTATTGAATTAAGCTTTAATCAAATATTGATAGAGAACTAAATAAAATGGCAAAAAAAGAAAAAACAGGACTTATTAAACTACAAATTGCAGCCGGAAAAGCAAATCCTGCTCCACCAGTTGGACCTGCTTTAGGTCAACATGGTGTAAATATTATGGATTTCTGCAATGCATTTAATGAATCCACAAAAGAATTACAAGGAATGTTAACTCCTGTTATTATAACAGTTTACAAAGATAGATCTTTTACTTTTGAAACAAAATCTCCACCAGCATCTACTTTAATTATGAAAGAGTTAAATATGAAAAAAGGTTCTCAAGAACCAAATAAAGATAAAGTTGGTTCGATAACGATAGCTCAATGCAAGAAAATTGCTGAGATGAAAATGAAAGATTTAAACGCTCATACACTAGACCATGCAGCTGAAATGATTGCTGGGACTGCTGTTAGTATGGGAATCGAGATAGATAGATGAAAAATACAAAATTTGCAAAATCAGTTTCAGAGCAATTAGACTATTCTAAGTCCTATGGTATAGATGAAGCAATGTCCTTACTTATGGGTCTTAAAAGATCTACTTTTGCTGAATCTGTTGATGTAGCATTTAATCTAGGGGTTGATCCTAGGCATGCAGAAGAAAATATTAGATTAAGTCTAATATTACCACACGGTATTGGACGAAATGTTTCAGTTTTAGCTATAGTAAATTCTGAAAAAGAAGCAGAAGCAAAAGAAGCGGGAGCAGACTTTGTGGGGAATGAAGAATATCTTGAAAAAATAAAATCAGGATGGACTGATGTTGACAAGATAGTAGTTACTCCAGATTTAATGGGACAATTAGGAAAGCTAGGTAAAGTGTTAGGGCCTAAAGGTTTAATGCCAAATCCTAAATCTGGAACAGTGACAAATGAGGTAGCTAAAGCAATTAAAGAATTAAAAGCAGGTAAACTCGATGCTAGAGTAGAAAAGAATGGAATTTTACAGTCTTCTATAGGTAAAACATCTTTTTCTGAACAAGAGTTGAAAGAAAATTTTGAAACTCTTCGCTCTGCTTTAATGTCTGCAAAACCTAACTCTTTTAAAGGTAAATATTTGAATTCAATTAGTATATCCTCGACATTAGGTCCAGGAATTAAAATAGGAACTGAATAATTATGCCAAGTACTAAAAATTTAGACGCAGTTAAAAAACTGAGTGACAAGCTAAGTAAAGCTAAGGCAGTATACTTTACTGAGTATTCAGGCTTGGATGTTGTTAGTATAACTCGATTAAGAAAAGAATTTGTGATGAAAGATGTAGAATTCACAATAGCAAAAAATACTTTAATTAAATTAGCCGCAAAAGAGGCAGGAATGTCAGGTATTGACGAATTCCTTAAAGGGCCAACAGCGATGGCTGTTAGTTATGAAGATCCAACTAATCCGGCGCAAGTAATTAAAGATTTTTTAAAAGATTTTGATAAGCCTTCAGTAAAAGGTATGATTTTAGATGGAGAGGTATTCGAAGCAAATGAGTTTGAAAGAATAGCTAATCTACCTTCAAAAGATCAACTTTTATCTAAATTGGTTGGAATGTTAAATTCCCCGATGGCAAAACTGAGCAGTACTTTAGGAAGTCCTGTTTCTGGCTTATTAGGAGCACTTGAACAATTAAACTCAAAGAAAGGTAGTTAAAATGAGCACTAAAAGAGAAGATGTTTTACAGTATTTAGAAGAAGCTAACATGATAGAGATATCTGAGCTTGTAAAAGATATTGAAGAGAAGTTTGGCGTAACAGCTGCTGTACCTGTTGCCGCAGTCGCAGGAGCGGCCGGTGGAGATTCTGCTGGAGAAGCTGCTGAAAAAAGTGATTTTAATGTAGTCGTAACGGCTGCTGGTCAATCAAAAATCGCTGTGATTAAAGTTGTTAGAGAGATAACTAGTTTAGGACTTAAGGAAGCTAAAGAGTTGGTTGATTCTGCTCCTAAAGCTGTGAAAGAAGGCGTTGCTAAAGATGAGGCAGAAGGTTTGAAGTCTCAACTTGAGGAAGCCGGAGCTACAGTAGAATTACAATAATATAACTAAGTATATTAATTAACCAATTTTTTGGAGGAATAGCTATCTTGAATAACAGACATAGTTTTGAAAAAATAAGAACAGAAGTAGAGCTACCAAATCTTCTCGATTTACAGGTAGGTTCTTTTCATAAATTTTTACAGGAAGATGTGAAGCCAAAAGACAGAATAATGTTTGGCTTACATGAAGCATTTGCTTCAATTTTTCCACTACAGGATAATCATGAAAATTATATACTTGAATACAAGAGCTATACGATTGGAAAACCTAGATATACTCCAAGAGAATGTTCAGATCGTGGCATTACTTATAATGTGCCTCTCAGTGTAAAATTACGTCTAAAGATTACAGACGAAAAAGATAAAAAGAAGTTTGCCCAGGTTATAGACCAAGATGTTTACTTTGGTAATATGCCATACATGACAGGTAAAGGTACTTTTATCATTAACGGAGCAGAGAGAACTGTTGTAACTCAGTTACAAAGATCTCCAGGTGCTTTCTTTGATCAAAAATTTCATCCAAATGGTGCAAAGCTCTATAATGCTAGAATTATTCCAATTAGAGGATCTTGGATTGATTTTACAACAGATATTAATGATATTTTATTTACTATTATTGATAGAAAGAGAAAGTTCCCAGCAACCTTATTGCTAAGATCTTTAGGGTTTAGTTCAGATGAAGATATTTATAATGCATTTGATTTAGTTCTTGAAATGGATCCATCTAAGATCGAAACAGATAATTTAACCGATTATATTACTGTTGAAGATACAATAGACATGGAAACAGGCGAGCTAGTAGTTGAAGGCGGAAAAGAGTTAAATGAAACTATTGTCAGTGCTTTAAAAAACAATAAAACAAAAACTGTTAAGCTTGTTGATGTGAGAAATAATATTGATAGTATGATGATATACAATACTATCAAAAAAGATCCTACAAAATCTACAGAAGAGGCTTTATTAAAAGTATATTATCTATTAAGAGGTAGTGATGCTCCTAGTCCTGAATCTGCTCAAAAATTTATCGATAGAATGTTTTTCTCTCCTAAGAAATATGATTTAGGACAAGTAGGAAGATATCGTTTAGATAAGCAGTTTAATTTAGATAATAAGGGAAAAGATTCCGTTCTGACGCATGACGATTTTCTTATTACTGTTAAATATTTAATTTTAATGAGAAAAGGGATGAAATCTCCTGACGATATTGATCATCTAGGAAATAGAAGAGTAAGAACTGTAGGTGAGCAACTTAAAGTGCAGTTTAATTCGGCTTTAGCTAGAATGCAAAGAACTGTATATGAAAGAATGAATTTGAGAGAACAAGAGACAATTACTCCTCAAGATTTAATCAACTCAAGATTGGTAACTACTGTGATTAATACATTCTTTGGAACTAGTCAATTATCTCAATTTGGAGATCAAACAAATCCTTTAGCAGAGATTACTCACAAAAGAAGAATTTCTTCTCTTGGACCTGGTGGTCTTTCAAGAGAAAGAGCTGGTTTTGAAGTTAGAGATGTTCACTATACACACTATGGAAGATTGTGTCCAATAGAAACCCCTGAGGGTCCAAATATTGGTTTGATATCATCGCTTGCTTTAATGGCAAAAATTAATAGTCATGGATTTATTGAAGCTCCTTATAGAGTTGTAGATAATCTAATTGTAACAGAAGAGACCAAATACCTATCAGCTGACGATGAAGATAGAGCAAATATTGCTCAATCAGGATTAAGTGTTGATAGTGAAAATAAAATAAGTGAACCAAAAGTAAGAGTTAGATCGAAGGGAGATTTCCCTATTGTAGATCCAGAACTTGTTGCATATACTGATATTGTACCAAATCAAATTTTGAGTGTTGCAGCTGCTTTAATTCCATTTGTTGAACATGATGATGCTAATAGAGCATTGATGGGTTCAAATATGCAACGTCAATCTGTGCCATTATTAAAAGCAGAGGCACCTATTGTAGCTACCGGTATGGAAAGAAAGGTTGCAAGAGATTCTCAAGCAGTACTTCTTTCACCTGTTTCGGGAACGGTTATGCATGTTGATTCTAATAAAATTATTATTAAAGACAATAATTATCCTGACAGCACAGTATTGAAAAAGAATGCAAATCTTCGTACTATAGATCTAATCAAGTATGCTAGATCTAATCAGAATACATGTTACAATCAGAAAGTAATTGTTACTGAAGGTGATAAAGTCAAAAAAGGACAAGTTATTGCTGATGGAGCTTCCACTGAAAATGGTGAATTAGCTTTAGGGAAGAATGTTTTAGTAGCCCTTATGCCTTGGAATGGATATAATTTTGAGGATGCTATCGTTATCAATGAAAGACTTGTAAGAGATGACGTATTTACTTCTATTCATGTAAATGAAATTGAGTTAGAAGTGCGAGATACAAAAAGAGGAGAAGAAGAATTAACTCCTGAAATTCCTAATGTAAGCGAGGAAGCAACTTCTCAATTAGATGAAGATGGTCTTATTCGAGTAGGTGCTATTGTTAATGAAGATGATATATTAATTGGTAAAGTAACTCCTAAAGGGGAAACAGATCCATCTCCAGAAGAAAAGCTTCTTAGGGCAATTTTTGGAGAAAAAGCAGGAGATGTTAAAGATGCTTCGAAGAAAGCTGAGCCTGGAGTAAAAGGTGTAGTGATCAAGACTAATCTTTATGAAAAAACATCAAAGCAATCTAGGGCAGAAGTAAATGAGCAAATTAAAGAATTGCAGAAGAATAAAAGAGAAGAAGAAAGATCTTTAAGAGTTACTAGAGATAACTTACTTAAGTCTGTTCTTAGTGATAAGATTACTCTTGGAATAAAAGCTAATAGAGATGGAAAGGTCTTGGTAAAGAAAGGGACTAAATTAACATTAAAGAAATTAGATGATTTTAATTTTGAGTTATTTTCTACAGAAGATGCTTGGATTTCAGGTGTAAAGACATGGGAAAAACTATTAAATATTCTTAGTGCCTTTACTGACACTCTTACCACTCTTGATACAGAATTAGAATCAAGTATTTTCAAGCTCAAAGAAGGCGATCAACTTCAACCTGGTATTTTAAAACTAGCTAAGGTCTATGTAGCTAATAAACGAAAAGTATCTATTGGAGATAAGATGGCTGGTAGACATGGTAATAAAGGTGTAATTGCAACAATTGTACCTGAAGAAAATATGCCTTATTTAGAGGATGGTACACCAGTGGATATTTGTTTAAATCCTTTAGGTGTTCCTTCTAGAATGAATCTAGGTCAATTATATGAGACTATGTTAGGTTGGGCAGGAAAAATACTTGATGAAAAATATGAGACTCCAGTTTTTAATGGTGCAACACCTGAAGAGGTAGCTGCAAAAATGAAAGAAGCTGGATTACCAGATAGTGGTAAAGTGACATTGTATGACGGTCTTACAGGAGAAAAAATTGATAATCCGGTATTAGTTGGTTACATGTATATTCTGAAATTATTTCATATGGTTGATGACAAAATGCATGCTAGATCGACTGGTCCGTATTCACTAGTTACTCAACAACCTCTAGGCGGAAAAGCGCAATTTGGTGGACAAAGATTTGGTGAAATGGAAGTTTGGGCACTTCAAGCTTATGGTGCTGCACATACGTTAAGAGAAATCTTAACTATCAAATCAGATGACATTGAAGGTAGATCAAAAACTTACAGCGCACTTGTCAAGGGAGAAGATTTACCCGATCCAACAACCCCAGAAGCTTTCAATGTATTTATGAAAGAGATTCAAGGTCTTGGATTAGACATAACTTTAGATTAAAGGGAAAAAAATAAAAATGTATAAAGCAAAAAATAGTATTTCACTTAAACTGGCTTCACCAGAAAAGATTCTTGAAGGATCTTTTGGGGAGGTTTTAAAGCCTGAAACAATTAACTATCGTTCTTATAAGCCAGAAAAAGATGGACTATTCTGCGAAAAGATCTTTGGACCTGTAAAAGATTTTGAATGTCATTGCGGTAAGTATAAAGGCATTAGGTATAGAGGTATTATATGTGATAGATGTGGTGTTGAAGTAACTACGAAAAAAGTTCGTAGAAATAGAATGGGTCATATTACATTAGCTGTACCAGTTGTACATATTTGGTTTCTAAAATCAATACCTAGTAAGTTAAGTTACATATTAGGTAAAAGTGCAAAACAATTAGAAAGTGTAATTTATTATGAAAATTATCTAGTAATCAATCCTGGAAAAAGTGATTATAAAAGATTTGACTTAATAGACGAGGAAGAATATCTAAAACTAGAAATGGAATTTGGTTATGAAGCCTCTTCACAAGAAGAAAAAGAAGAAGAGTCTCATTTCTATGCAGCTATGGGTGGCGAAGCTATTAAAGATGGATTAGCTGAAATGGATCTATTAGAACTTAAAAAAGATTTAGAGTTGATTAGCGCTACATCAAACTCAAAGCAAAAGAGAGAAGACGCTTTAAAGAGATTGAAAGTAGTAAAAGATTTTGCTAGAGATAGAAATAATAAACCTGAATGGATGATTGTCTCAATTTTACCTGTTATGCCTCCAGAACTAAGACCTTTAGTTCCTTTAGAAGGTGGACGATTTGCAGCTAGTGACTTAAATGATCTTTATAGAAGAATTATTATTAGAAATAATCGCTTAAAACAATTAATGGATATTCAAGCTCCTGAAGTAATTCTTAGAAATGAAAAAAGAATGCTCCAAGAGTCTGTTGATGCCCTTTTTGACAACACAAAAAGAAAGACTGCTATAAGAAGTGGATCTAAGAGACCTCTAAAATCTATATCAGATATGTTAAGAGGTAAGCAAGGTAGATTTAGACAAAACTTGCTAGGTAAGAGAGTTGATTACTCTGGTAGATCTGTTATTGTTGTTGGTCCAGAACTAAAAATGACACAATGTGGTATTCCAAAGAATATGGCATTAGAGCTTTTTAAGCCTCATTTAATAAGAGAGCTAATTAGAAGAGATTTAGCTGCAACCCCTAGAAGTGCTAAACTAATGATTGAAAATAAAGAATCGTTTGTATATGAGATTTTAGAAACTGTAGTAAGAGATCATCCTGTGATGCTAAATAGAGCTCCAACCTTGCATAGGTTGGGAATTATAGCCTTTCAACCAATATTAATTGACGGTAAAGCAATTAGAGTTCACCCTCTTGTTTGTTCTGCATTTAATGCTGACTTTGATGGTGACCAAATGGCGGTTCATGTACCTTTATCTGTTCCAGCTCAATTGGAAGCTAGAGTCTTAATGATGGCTAGTCAGAATGTGTTGCATCCTGCAAGTGGAAAACCAATTACAGTACCTTCACAAGATATGATTCTTGGTTGTTATTATTTAACAAGAAAGAGAACTAAACAATTAGGTGAAGGAAAGAACTTTGGATCTATCGATGAAGTAAAGATAGCATATGAAAATCAAAAAGTTGGACTCCATGCAATTGTTAATGTTAGACATAACGGGCAATGGTATAAAGACACAACTGCTGGTCGTGCTATATTTAATGCTATTATTCCAGATGAATTAGGTTATTATGATGAGATAATTTCTAAGAAGAAATTAAGTTTTATTATTGGTGAATCTTTTGTAAAAGCTGGAAATGCTAAAACTGTAACACTATTAGACGATCTTAAAGATATTGGGTTTAAAACAGCTACTAAGAGTGGAATATCAATTTCTATTAGTGATATTATTATACCAGATAAAAAGCATGATATTATAGCTGGCGCTGAAAAAGAAGTAGAAAAAATTCAAGGACGATTTAATCGACATATTCTAACAGAAGGTGAGAGATATAATAAAGTTATTGATGTATGGACAAAAGCAACAAGTGATGTAGCTGACGTAATGATGAATGGTTTGAAATCTGACGATGAAGGATTTAATTCCGTTTATATGATGGCTGATTCTGGAGCTAGGGGTAGTGGAGACCAAATAAAGCAATTAGCTGGCATGAGAGGTCTAATGGCAAAACCAAGAAAATCTATGGTCGGTGGTGGAGAAATTATAGAAAGTCCAATTCAGTCTAATTTTAAAGAAGGTCTATCTGTAATGGAATACTTCATATCTACTCATGGAGCAAGAAAAGGTTTAGCTGATACTGCATTAAAAACAGCAGATGCTGGATATTTAACTCGAAGATTAGTTGATGTTGCACAAGATGTAGTCATATCAGAATTTGACTGTAAAACTATTAATGGAATTACAGTTGCAGATTTAAAAGAGGGAGAAGAAGTAGTAGAGTCTCTATCTGAAAGAATTCTTGGTAGAACTTCATCTGAGAAAATCATTATTGATGGTAAAACCGTTATTAAATCAGGAGAAGTCTTTGATGAGCATAAAGCTGTTATGGTTGTAAATAATAATTTTACTACTGTTAAAATAAAATCTATACTTACTTGTGAATCTAGAAGAGGTGTATGTGCAAAATGTTATGGCTGGGATTTAACAAGAAGAGAATTAGTAACAATTGGTAGTGCTGTAGGTATTATTGCAGCTCAAAGTATTGGAGAACCTGGTACTCAGTTAACACTAAGAACTTTCCATATTGGAGGAACGGCAACTAGAATTGTTGAAGAATCTGATATGAAATCTAAGCATAATGGTATAGCAAAATTTAACGATGACTATCAATCTGCTAAGACTATTGACGAAGATGGTGAAGAAGTGGTTAGATGTTTAACTAGAAATTCAAAGCTTCATATTATTGATTCAAAAGATAATATACTTGAAGAATACAATGTCCCTTATGGTGCTAATGTCAATATCAAAGACGGCGCTAAAGTTAAGAAGGGTGCGATTCTATTCTCATGGGATCCATATACAGATCTCATATTAGCTAGACAGTCTGGTGTTATCAAAATGAAAGATTTTATTGAAGGCGACACCTATCAAGAAGAAGCTGTAGATGGCGGTAAAAAGCAAAAAGTTGTTACCGAATCAAAAGATAGAAGATTAAGTCCTCAAATTGAAATTTATAGCAAAGATGGAGATATCTTGTCAGGTGGAACTATCTTGCCTGTAAAAGCAACATTGGTAGTAAATGATGGACAAGATGTTAGTCAGGGCCAGACCTTAGTGAAGATCCAGAAAGATGTTGGTAAAACTAGAGATATTACTGGTGGTCTACCAAGGGTAGCAGAATTATTTGAAGCAAGAAAGCCTGCAAATCCTGCTGTAGTAAGTGAAATTAACGGTACAGTAGAGTTTGGTGAAATCAAGCGAGGTGTAAGAAAAGTTTCAGTAACACCTTCTAACGGTAAGTCTGTTATTTATAAGATTCCATATGGAAAGCATGTAGTAGTTCATGAAGGTGACTTTATAACAGCTGGAACTGCATTATGTGAAGGTGCAATTTCTCCTGCTGATATTCTTAAAATTCTTGGTCCAAATGCTGTTAGAGAATATTTGGTCAATGAAATTCAAGAAGTTTATAGATTGCAAGGAGTAGGAATTAATGATAAACATATCGAAGTGATTGTTAATCAAATGATGAAAAAAGTTATTATTAATAGCCCAGGAGATACTTCATATCTTCCAGGAGAGAGACTGGACAAGTCTACTCTATTTAATGAGAATGATTATATGAAAGGTATGGTTGTAATTGATGCTTCTGGAGATTCAAATTTAGAAGTCGGTATTATGATTTCTCAAAACGAAGTAAAAGAGCTTAATAAAGAGTTTAAGACTCAAGACAAGAATCTAGTGAAATTTCATAAAGCGCAATCAGCTACATTCCAACCAATCTTAATGGGAATTACTCAATCTTCTCTTAATACTACAAGTTTTATTTCTGCAGCTTCTTTCCAGGAAACAACGAGAGTATTAACAGATGCAGCGACCGCATCAAAAACGGATCATTTGCTAGGCTTGAAAGAGAATGTTGCTTTAGGACGATTAATCCCTGCTGGAACAGGATTTCCTGCCTTACAAAACATTCAATTAGAACAAGAAAGTCAAGAAGAAGATCAATAGATTTTCTTCTTGAAACCTTTTTAAGCGTGTTCTTAAAAATATATACTTTCTACGCGTTCGAGAAAACGTTTGATTCTTCCATCTTATAACAATATATTCCTCGGTACTTTTAAATTGATTAAAGGAAAAAAT
The DNA here is from genome assembly GCA_905182795.1 of uncultured bacterium. GTDB lineage: Bacteria > Fidelibacterota > Marinisomatia > Marinisomatales > Marinisomataceae > Marinisoma. Next base: position 40,826 of record CAJJCZ010000009.1, read on the forward strand.
AATTTATGCCAACAGTGAACCAGTTGATTAGAAAGAGCAGAAAAAAGATTGTTAAAAAGTCTGCTAGTAGAGCTCTGGAGAATAGTCCTCAAAAAAGAGGGGTATGTGTTCGAGTGTATACAACTACGCCTAAAAAACCTAATTCTGCTTTAAGAAAAGTAGCCAGAGTTAGATTGACAAATGGTATTGAGGCAAATGCATATATTCCTGGAGAAGGTCATAATTTACAAGAACACTCAATTGTATTAATAGAGGGGGGAAGAGTTAAAGATCTTCCTGGTGTTCGCTATCACATTGTACGTGGTTCATTAGATACTGCAGGTGTTAATGATAGAAAAACAAGTAGATCACGTTACGGAGCAAAGAAACCTAAAAGCTAAATATGAGAAGAAGAAGACCAGAAAAGAGAACTATTAATCCAGATCCAAAATTTAATGATTTGCAAGTTTCAAAATTTATGAATTACTTACTTGTAGGTGGAAAAAAAGGTATTGCTGAAAAAATTCTTTATGATGCATTTGATATTATAGAAGAAAAAAGTAGTAAAGACCCGGTTGAGGTATTTAAAAAAGCATTAAATAATACTGCACCTCATGTTGAAGTAAAATCAAAGAGAATTGGTGGAGCTACTTATCAAGTACCTATCGAAGTTCCCAATAGAAGACAATTCTATTTAGCAGCTCATTGGATTATCGATGCTGCAAAAAATAAATCAGGTAGCCCTATGTCAAAGCGTTTAGCTGGAGAGTTACTTTCTGCTTCAAATAATGAAGGAAATGCTATTAAGAAGAAAGAAGATGTACATCGTATGGCTGAAGCAAACAAAGCATTTGCACACTTTGGGAGAGCTAGATAATTATGTCTGCTGATTTAAAAACTGTAAGAAATATTGGAATTATGGCTCATGTAGACGCTGGTAAAACAACTCTAACTGAGAGAATGTTATATTATGCTGGAAAAACTCATAAAATTGGTGAGGTGCATGATGGTGCTGCTACTATGGACTGGATGGCTCAAGAGCAAGAAAGAGGCATTACTATTACTTCAGCTGCAACTACTTTTTATTGGGATAAAAATCGTGTTAATCTAATTGATACTCCTGGTCACGTTGATTTTACTATGGAAGTAGAAAGATCGTTAAGAGTTCTTGATGGTGCTGTTGCAGTATTTTGTGCAGTTGCTGGAGTAGAACCTCAAAGTGAGACAGTTTGGAGACAGGCAACAAAATATAACGTACCTAGAATTGCATTTATTAATAAAATGGATAGAACGGGTGCAGATTTTTATAACGCAATAGATACTATGAAAAAACGCTTAGGCGCTAAACCGTTACCTGTTGCATTACCTATTGGTGATGGTGAAACTTTTAGAGGTATTATAGATTTAACTACTATGAAAGCTATTGAATATAATGAAAGTACCCAAGGTGCTGAATTTGAATATATTGATATACCAGACGAATTATCAGAAGATGCAAACAAATGGAGAAATTTCTTAATTGAAGAAGTTGCTAGCTTTGAAGATGCATTAATGGAAAAATATTTAAATGAAGAAGAAATTTCTTCTGAAGAAATTAAAGCAGCTCTGAAAAAAGGATGCTTAGAAAATGCCTTTGTTCCTACTTTATGTGGTTCAGCCTTTAAAAATAAGGGAGTACAGAGAGTTTTAGACGCAGTTATTGATTTTTTACCATCTCCTGTAGATGTAGAAAGTATTGAAGGCTCTTCTGTTGATGATCCAGAAACAAAAATTATGATTAAAAACTCCACAGAAGGTCCATTTACTGCGCTTGCATTTAAAATTGCTACAGATCCTTTTGTAGGTAAGCTTACATATATCAGAGTTTATTCTGGTACATTAAAAAAAGGATCTTTTTGTATCAATTCAAATACTGGAGATAAACAAAGAATCTCAAGAATTCTACAAATGCATGCAAATAAAAGAGAAGAATTAGAAGAAGTAAAAGCTGGAGAGATTGTAGCGGTAATTGGTTTAAAAAATGTCCGAACTGGGCATACATTATCAGAAAAAGGTGATGTAACGCTTGAATCTATGGAATTTCCAGAGCCAGTTGTTGCAGTTTCAATTGAACCTGTATCAAAAAGTGATCAAGATCAATTAGCAAAAGGAATGAATAAGCTAAGCGAAGAAGATCCTACTTTTAAAGTTAAAGTGGATAGTGAAACTGGTCAAACAGTCATATCAGGTATGGGAGAAGTTCATTTAGAAATAATTATCGATAGACTTAAAAGAGAATTTAATGTCAATGCTAATGTTGGAAAGCCTCAAGTTTCATTTAGGGAAGCGATTCAAAAATCTGTAGAAAAAGTTGATGAAAAATTTATCCGTCAATCTGGTGGTCGTGGTCAGTATGGTCATGTTGTTATTAATGTTAGACCAACAGAGCAAGGTGCTGGATATAAATTTATAAATAAGATTGTTGGTGGAGTTATTCCGAGAGAATATATTCCTGCAGTAGATGCTGGCATTCAAGAGCAATTAAAAAATGGTATACTACATGGATATCCTATTCCTGATGTTGAAGTAGAACTTGTTTATGGATCTTACCATGATGTAGATTCTTCTGAAATTGCTTTTAAGGTAGCTGGTTCACGAGCAATTAGAACTGCTTGTAAGCAAGCAAGTCCAATATTAATGGAGCCAATTATGGCTGTAGAAGCAACTACTCCAGACGACTATCTTGGAGATGTAATTGGTGATATCAATTCTAGAAGAGGTAAAGTTGAAAGCATGGAACAGCAAGGAGCAAATCAAAGTATTAAAGCCGCTGTGCCATTAAGCGAAATGTTTGGCTATGCAACAGACTTAAGATCCCTTTCTCAAGGTAGAGCAAATTTTCATATGGACTTTCAGCAATATGCTAAAGTTCCAGTATCAGTAGAAGAAAAATTAATGAAATCGCAATCAAAAAATGGAGCATCATAATGTCTAAAGATTTAATTAGAATATCTTTAAAAGCTTATGATCATAAGCTTTTAGACAAGTCTGCTGAAAAAATTATTAGAACGGCTAAGTCCACAGGTGCAATTATTTCTGGACCAATTCCTATGCCAACTAAGAGAACTGTATATACTGTATTGAGATCACCGTTTGTTAATAAAAAATCGCGTGAACAATTTCAAACAAAAGTACATAAAAGAGTTGTAGATATTGTGAATTCTACTCCAAAAACTGTTGAATCTTTAATGAAGCTAGACTTACCGGCTGGTGTAGATATCGAGATTAGAGGATAAGTATGTACGGATTGATAGGTAAAAAAGTTAAAATGTCACAGATCTTCAATGATCAAGGTCATGTAGTTCCAGTTACTTTAGTAGAAGCTGGTCCATGTGTTGTTTCTCAGATCAAGACCATTGATTCTGATGGATACAATTCTATACAGTTAGCTTTTGGTAAGAAGTCAAAAAGAAATACAAATAAACCTACAATAGGACATCTTAAAAAAGCAGATATTGAAAGTGCTAAAGTATTAGCTGAATTTGAATCATTAGATACTTTTGAATATAAATTAGGTCAAAAATTTGATTCTTCAATTTTTCATGTTGGAGAAATTGTTGATGTAAGAGCAAAATCGAAAGGTAAGGGTTTTGCCGGAGTTATTAAGAGACATAATTTTGCTACACAGGATGCTACTCACGGTAATAAACATACTCAGAGAGCTCCAGGTTCGATTGGACAAGCATCTTGGCCTTCAAGAGTGTTTAAGGGAATGAAAATGGCGGGTAGAAAAGGTTCTGGTAATGTTACCGCACAAAACCTTGAGATTGTAGATATCGATAAAGAAAATAATTTATTATACGTTAAAGGAGCTATTCCTGGTCCAAATAATACACCAGTGTTTATCTTAAAAAAATGAAAATTAAATCAATAGATAGTAGTAAAGATTACAGCTTAAGTGATTCAGTATTTAAAGTGCCGATGAACGACCAGGTTGTTTATCAGTGTGTTATAGCAGAATTAACTAATGCTAGACAAGGAACTAGGTCTACAAAAAATAGATCTGCAGTTTCTGGTGGTGGTAAAAAACCATTTAAGCAAAAAGGCACAGGTAATGCTAGACAGGGGACCATTAGATCTCCTTTGAATAGAGGTGGTGGTGTTATTTTTGGTCCTAGTCCAACATATTATTTTAAAAAAGTAAATGCTAAGACAAAAAAATTAGCTTTTAAATGCGTTTTGTCGGAAAAAGTTAAAAATGACGCTTTAAAAGTGATTGATTCAATAGAATTAACAACAAATAAAACAAAAGATTTTGTTGGATTTTTAGAATCTAATAGTCTAGCTAATAAAAAGGTAACAATTGTGGTATCTGATGTGAACGATAATTTAAGATTAGCATCAAGAAATATTGAGCATATAAAAATTGTAAAAGCATTATCATGTTCTGTGGCAGATTTAATGAATAATGATGCTTTACTATTCGATGCAAGTGCATTGGCTTTGATTTCAGAAAGATTTGGAGATAAGAAATAATTATGAGTCATTTTTCACAAATTTTAATTCGTCCAATAGTGACAGAAAAAATGACATCTCTTCAAGAGTCTCAAAATAAGTACGCATTTGAAGTCCCTTTAGAAGTAAATAAAATTGATATTAAGAAGGCTGTAGAAGAAAAATTTAAAGTTAAAGTCCTTAAAGTTGCTGTAAGCAATCGAAAAGGTAAGGCTAAGCAGATGACTGTAAAAAGCAATGGAAGAACAATTAGAACAAATGGATATACTAAACTAAAAAAGAGAGCTCTTGTAACACTCGTAGAGGGTTATAACATAGACTTATTTGGTGTGTAAATATAAATTATGGCAATAAGACAATTAAAACCAGTTACCCCAGCTTCAAGATTCACTTCTAAGCCAGATTTTTCTGAAATTACTGTTAGTAAGCCTGAAAAATCATTGGTCAGAAAATTAAATAAGACTGGCGGTAGAAATAATAGAGGTCGTATTACTTCTCGTAGAAGAGGTGGTGGGCATAAACGTAGCTATAGATTAATAGATTTTAAAAGAAATAAATTTAATATTGATGGTAAAGTAGCAACTATTGAGTACGATCCAAATAGAAGTGCATTTATTGCATTAATTCACTATGTAGATGGAGAAAAAAGATACATCGTACAACCAGACGGTTTAAAGGTTGGAGATGTGATAGTTTCTTCAGAAAAAGCAGAATTAAAAACTGGTAATGCTATGCAATTAAAAAATATTCCATCAGGTCAATTTGTACATAATATTGAATTATTCCCTGGTAAAGGGGCGCAAATGGCTAGAAGTGCAGGAACATATGTCCAAGTAATGGCTCATGACAATAACTATGTAACACTAAAAATGCCATCTGGAGAAGTTCGAATGGTTCTAGATAAATGTTTAGCTACAATTGGTGTAGTTGGTAATAAGCAGCATGAATTAGTGCGTTCAGGTAAAGCAGGTCGATCAAGATGGCTTGGAAAACGTCCTAAAGTTAGAGGTGTAGCAATGAATCCTGTTGATCACCCTCATGGTGGTGGAGAAGGTAAGAGTTCAGGTGGAAGACATCCAGTGTCTCCTTGGGGTCAACCTACTAAAGGTTTTAAGACTAGAAAGAAAAAGAAGAAGTCAAATGCTCTAATAGTAAAAAGGAGAAATGATTAATGTCTAGATCTGTTAGAAAAGGGCCTCATATTGATGTCAAATTATTAAAAAAAGTTGATAAAATGAACGGTTCAGCAAAGAAAGGTGCTATCAAAACATGGGCAAGAAATTCTGTAATTGTACCAGATTTTGTAGGACATACTTTTGCTGTACATAATGGCAATAAATTTATACCTGTTTTTATTACAGAGAATATGGTCGGTCATAAATTAGGAGAATTTTCTCCTACAAGAACATTTAGAATGCATTCAGGAGATAGGAAGAAATAATGGATATTACTTCAAGATGTAACAGTGTAAAACATTCGCCAAAAAAGCTAAGAAAAGTAGCTAATTGTGTGCGTGGATTAAATGTAAATAAGGCATTATCTTCTTTAAGACATATGGATGAAAAGGGTGCGCAAATTATTGAAAATACATTATCTTCTGCTATTGCTAATGCTGGAAATACAGAAAATTTTGATAAAGATATGAATGAAGTTATAATAAAGACTATCACTGTAGATGAAGGTCCATCACAAAAAAGATTTAGAGCGAGAGCTCAAGGTAGAGCAAATAAGATTATAAAGAGAACAAGTCACTTAAAAATAGTTATAGGATAATTAATGGGACAGAAAACACATCCAGTAGGTTTAAGATTACAGCTCACTAAGAATTGGAGCTCTAATTGGTTTCCAAAGAAAGGTGCTTATGCGACTGATCTTGCAGAAGACATTAAATTGAGAAAATATTTAAAAAAGAGATTGCAAGACGCTTCAGTTGCAGGGGTTAATATTGAAAGAACTTCACAAGCAATTACTGTTACTATTCATACAGCTAGACCTGGTATTGTTATTGGTCGAGGTGGAGAAGAGGTTTCAAGACTTAAAAAAGAAGTTTCAAAGCTGTGTAATACGGATGATATTCATTTGAATATAAGTGAAGTAAAAAGACCTGAATTAAATGCAGAGTTAGTAGGTCAAAATATTGCTAATCAATTAATAAAGAAAATGGCTTACAGAAGAGTTATGAATAAAACTATGCAATCTACCATGAGAATGGGAGCAGAAGGCATTAGAGTTAATGTCGCTGGAAGATTGGGTGGAAGTGAAATTGCTAGATCTGAAAGATTTATGGATGGTAGAGTTCCATTGCATACTCTTAGAGCAGATATTGACTATGCTCTAGTAGAGGCTCATACAACATATGGTATTATAGGAATTAAAGTTTGGATTTGTAATGGATTTTCAAAGGCTAAAAAATAATGTTAGAACCTAAAAAAATTAAATATAGAAAAGTCCACAGAGGTAATCGAAAAGGTATGGCAAAAGGTGGTACTGAAGTCAGTTTTGGTAGCTATGGATTAAAAGCAATGGAATCAGGCTGGGTTACAGCCAGACAAATTGAGGCTACTAGAATTTCAATATCTAGACGAGTAAGAAAGTTAGGTAGAATGTGGATTAGGATTTTTCCAGATAAGCCAATTACAGCAAAGCCAATGGAAACAAGAATGGGTAAAGGAAAAGGATCTCCAGAATATTGGGTAGCAAATGTAAGACCTGGTAGGATTTTATTTGAAGTAGAGGGTATTCCTAAAGATGTAGCCCAAGAAGCATTTAGAATTGCTGGAAATAAATTAGCAATCAAAACAAAATTAGTTGCAAAAAGAGGATTACATGAAGATTAATGACTTAAGAAAATTGTCTGATAAAGATTTATTGTCACGTTTAACTGATAATAGAGAAAGCTTACAAAAATGTCGCTTTCAAAAATCAATTCAACAATTAGAGGATTATAAAGTATTGTCTGACCTAAGAAAAGAGAATGCTAGAATTAATACTATATTAAAAGAAAAAACCTTAGATAAGGGAAATATTGATGGATAGAAATACGCAAAAATTAGTGGGCACAGTTGTTTCTGATGCTATGGATAAAACTGTAGTAGTTAGTGTAGATAGGCTTGTGAAGCATAAGCTTTATAAAAAATATATGAAAAGATCAAAGAAATATTATGCTCATGATGAAAATAATACCTTTAAAAAAGGTGATATAGTAGAGCTTTTAGCGAATAAGCCTTTAAGTAAATTAAAAAGATGGCGTACATCTAAATTAGTTAAGAACGGAAATAAATAGTGGTACAAGCAGAAACAAGATTAAAAGTAGCTGATAACTCTGGAGCAAAAATAGTACAATGCTTTAAAGTTTTGGGTGGATCAAAAAAGAGATATGCTAGTATCGGTGATGTTATTGTAGTAGCTGTTAAATCTTCTACTCCTGGTGGCATGGTTAAAAAAGGAGAGGTTGCTCGAGCTGTAGTAGTTAGAGTAAAGAAAGAAGTAAGAAGAAAAGATGGGTCTTATATTAGATTCGATGATAATGCCGCAGTTATTTTAAATGCTCAAAATGAACCAAAAGGCACTAGAATATTTGGTCCAGTAGCAAGAGAATTAAGAGAAGGTGGTTATATGAAAATTATTTCAATGGCACCGGAGGTTTTATAATGAAAATTAAGAAAAATATGATGGTAAAAGTAGTAGCTGGAAACTTTAAAGGACTTTCAGGTAAAGTGCTTAAGGTTATACCTGAAAATCAAAGAGCTTATGTTGAGGGAGTTGCTTTAACAAAAAGAACTCTAAAGCCTTCTCAGGAAAATCCAAAAGGCGGATTTACAGAAAGAGAAAGATCTTTGCATGTTTCAAATTTAATGGCTTTAGAGAGCGATAAAGCTTCTAGAATTGGATTTAAAGTATTGGAAGATAAATCAAAAGTAAGAGTTTCAAAAAGATCTGGTAAGGAATTAGGTTAAAATCCATGGCAACAAATTATAAGAAAAAATATTTAGATGAAGTTAGACCTCATTTGATGAAGGCTTTTAATTTAAGTACTGTTATGCAAGTACCTAAAATTGAAAAAATTACATTAAATATTGGTTTAGGTAATGCAAAAGAGAATAAGAAAGCTCTACAATCAGCTCTCGATGAACTAATGTTGATTACTGGTCAAAAACCAGTTATTACAAAAGCAAAAAAAGATGTTTCTAATTTTAAAATTAGAAAAGGCTTTCCTGTTGGATGTAAGGTCACTTTACGTAGAGAGCATATGTATGAATTTTTAGAAAGATTATGTGCAGTTGCTCTTCCGAGAACAAGAGATTTCAGAGGATTGTCTAATAAGTCATTTGATGGGCAAGGTAACTACAGTTTTGGAATTAAAGAGCAAATTGTATTTGCAGAAATTGACTATGATAAGGTTGATTCTATTACAGGAATGGATGTTATCATTACTACATCAGCTGATAATGATGAAATATCTTATGAGTTGTTACGATCTATGGGAATGCCAATTAGAGAGAAAAAAGTATTAACAGATAATAACTTAGACAAGGAAGATAATGGCTAAAAAATCTAAAGTTGTAAGAGAAAATCACTTAATGAAAAAAGTTAAAAAATATGATGCTCTAAGAACAGAGTTAAGAGGTTTAATTAAAAATATTAATACTCCAGAAGATGAAAAAATGAAAGCTATAGAGAGGCTTCAAAAGCTTCCTAGAAGTTCAAGTCGTACTCGTTTAACCAATAGATGTGCGGTATCTGGAAGACCAACAGGTTATATGAGAAAATTTGGTTTATCAAGAATAACTTTTAGAGAATTAGCGTTAAAAGGTGAACTGCCTGGCGTAACTAAGGCCAGTTGGTAAGGAGAATATTTTATGTCAATGACAGATCCAATAGCAGATTTTTGTACAAGAATAAGAAACGGTTATTCATCTCAAAAGAGATGGGTAGACGTACCTTCTTCACTTCTGAAAAAAAGAATAGCAGTTGTATTGAAGGAAGAAGGGTATATCGATAATGTTGTTTTTGTAAGCAAGGAAGATAAGAAAGAAGATATTAGAGTATTTTTGAGATATCACAACGAATCTCCAGCAATTACAACAATTGAAAAAATTAGTAAACCTGGAAAAAGAGTTTATGTAGCATCGGATGAAATTCCTAGAGTATTGAATGGATTAGGAATTAGTGTAATCTCATCTTCAAAAGGTGTGATTAGTAATAAAGTAGCAAGAGAATTAAAAGTTGGAGGAGAGTTGCTTTGCAACGTTTGGTAATATGTCAAGAATAGGAAATAACGTAATTAGAATACCAGAAGGTGTAAAAATAGAAAATAATACTCAGCACCTATCAGTGACAGGGCCTAAGGGTCAATTGTCAGTTGATATTTGCGAAGAAGTAACAATAAAAATTGAAGATAATGGCGTCTCTGTATCAAGAAAAGCAGAAGACAAAGTTTCAAGATCTATGCATGGTACAACCAGACAATTGATTTCTAATGCTGTTGAAGGAGTTACTAATGGATTCTCTAAGCATTTAGAAATTATAGGAGTTGGTTATAATGCTAAATCTCAAAATAATAGAGTGATTTTACAATTAGGTTTTTCTCATGATATTATTTTTGATTTACCTGAAGGTATTGAAGCAATTTCTGAAGGTAAGAAAAATGAAAAATTGGAGATTAAAGGTATAAGTAAACAAGTTGTAGGTCAAGTAGCTGCAAAAATAAGATCTCTAAGAAAGCCTGAGCCTTACAAAGGAAAAGGAATTAGATATAAAGATGAATATGTTCGTTCAAAACAAGGTAAAACTGTTGGAGGGGGCGACTAAATGAGAAAGTTAAAATTAAAAAAAGAACAATACTTAAGAAGAAGAAAAAGATCAAAAAAACCTTTTCCAGTAAAAGGCGATTATAGGTTGTGTGTTTATAAGAGCGCTAGACATATAGAAGCACAAATTATTGATGATTTTAATCAGACTACTTTAGTAGCTGCTTCTTCAAAAGAAAAGGCTTATGCAAAAGAGAAGGTTAATAAAACTGAATTAGCATCACTTATTGGAAAGTCTTTATCTGAGAGAGCAAAAGTTAAAAAAGTTAAAAAAGTATACTTTGATAGAAACGGTTTTAGATATCACGGAAGAGTGAAATCTTTTGCCGAAGCTTCTAGAAAAGGTGGACTAGAATTTTAAAATTGGAGAATAAATGAGTATGATTAACTATTCAGAACTGGATTTAAAAGAAGAATCCGTTATAAGAATTAACAGAGTTGCAAAAGTTAATTCTCGCGGAAAAAGATTCAGCTTTTCAACTTTGGTTGTTATCGGAGACGGTAAAAACCATGTTGGTATTGGATCAGGAAAAGCTAATGAAGTGGTTGTATCAATCACTAAAGCTAAAGATGATGCAAAGCAAAATCTAGTTAAGGTTCCTGTGTACAATTATACTATTCCCCATGAGATTATAGGTAAACATGGTGCAAGTAGAGTATTGTTAAAGCCAGCCCCATTCGGAACAGGTATTATAGCCGGCGCCGGAGTAAGATTGATTATGGAACAGGTTGGTATCAATAACATTTATTCAAAAGTTCTAGGATCACATAACCCTATGAATGTTGCTAAAGCTGTAATGAATGCTTTAACAAGTTTGCAGGATGTTAGAGTTGTTGCTAAGAAAAGAGGCAAAACACCACAAACATTATTCGAGATTTAAAAAATGGCTAAAAAACAAATTAAAATTACACAAATCAAAAGTAGAATTGGTTACTCAAAAAAAGCTAAAGCTACTCTTGATGCATTAGGTCTTAGAAGAATGAATAAAACAGTTGTTCTAGATCTAAATGATGCAATAAATGGAATGGTAAAAAAGATAGATTATCTAGTTAAGGTTGAGGAAGTAAAATAATGAAATTAGTAAAACCTATTAAAGCTACAAAAAACTCTAAGAGAGTTGGTAGAGGACCCGGTTCTGGTTTAGGAAAAACTGCCGGAAGAGGTCATAATGGAGCAGGATCAAGAAGTGGTTTTAAGCACAGATATTGGTTTGAAGGAGGTCAAGTACCTCTTCATAGAAGAGTTCCAACTAGAGGATTTAATAATTCTAATTTTGCAAAGTCATATGAAATTGTAAACCTTTCTCAAATTGCTAAAATTAAATCAAAGAAGATTGATTCCGAGGTTTTATTAGCAAAAGGATTAATCTCTTCAAATTTTGTTGCTGTAAAAATTCTTGGTAATGGAGATATTGATAAAGCTTACAATGTTACTGCATCAGCATTTAGTGCATCTGCAGTTAAGAAAATTGAAGAAGCAGGTGGAAAGGTTACCGTTCAGTGATTGAGAAATTGAGAAATATTTTTGCTATTCCTGAACTTAGAAGTAAAATATTCTTTACTCTAGGAATCTTAATGGTTGTTAGACTCGGCGCTCAAGTACCTATTCCCGGTATTGACCCTGAAGCTCTTCGTCAAACAATGGAATCTTTAAATGATACTTTCTTTGGGTTATTCAATATGTTTACTGGAGGAGCATTTGGTCAAGCAGCTGTATTTGGATTAGGAATTATGCCATATATTTCAGTCTCAATTGTTGTGCAGATACTTCAAACTACTCTTCCGTATTTTCAACGACTAGCACAAGAAGGTGAAAGTGGAAGAGCTAAGATTAACCAAATGATTAGATATGGTACAGTAATTCTAGCTTTTGTTCAATCTATTGGTATTGCTTTTTTATTAGAAAGTTATGGTATTGTTTTAGACCCAGGATTTGCTTTTAGATTTACTGCGGTAGTTTCTATAACAACGGGTACAATGTTACTACTTTGGCTTGGTGAAAAAATTACAGAACATGGTATAGGTAATGGTATATCACTTGTTATTATGGTTGGAATTTTAGCAGCATTTCCAAATGTTGTTTTATCTGAGATCTCATACTTTCAACAAGGCGTAAGAGGGATTCTTTCAGAGCTTTCTCTTGCAATTCTATTCTTCTTCTTAGTTATGTTGATTATACTTATACAGCAAGGTTTGAGAAAAGTACCTGTACAGTATGCTAGAAGAATTGTTGGAAGAAAAGTTTATGGAGGACAATCTACTTACCTTCCTTTAAAAATTAATACAGCAGGAGTTATACCTATTATATTTGCACAATCCATATTACTGATTCCTGGTACTATTGCAACATTTATGGGTCAGGATGCGACTCAATCTAATTTTATGTCTTGGTTCGCAATGGATCACTGGTTTTCAAATGTATGTTTTGCATTATTGATTGTATTCTTTACTTATTTCTATACTGCATTACAGTTTGATCCGAATCAGGTAGCTTCTACTTTGAAGCAACAGGGAGGATTTGTTCCTGGAGTGAAGCCAGGAAAAAAGACAGCACAATTTATAGAAAATATTCTTACTAGAGTGACACTTCCAGGTGCATGCTTCCTTGGATTTATTGCTTTGATGCCATACTTTTTACAACAATTAGTTGGCTTAGATTATAGTTATGCTTCATTTTTTGGAGGAACTAGCTTATTAATCATTGTTGGTGTTGGATTAGATACTCTAAGTCAGGTAGAAACACACTTATTATCTAGGCATTACGATGGTTTCCTTTCAAAAGGTAAAGTTAGAGGAAGAAGATAGTGGTTGACTTAAATAACACTAATCAAGTTTCTCAAATGACTGAGAGTTGTCAGATTTTATCTGATACGCTCAATATGATTGAAAATCATGTTAAGCCAGGTCAATCCGTTATGGAATTAGATAAACTAGCTGAAGAATATATTTTATCTAGAGATGCTAAGCCTGCATTTAAAGGGTATAATAACTTTCCTTCAACGTTAACGGTGTCAATTGATGATGAAGTAGTTCATGGCATACCAAAAGATATTGTCTTGGAAGAAGGTCAGATTGTTGGTATAGACTGCGGAGTGTTGAAGAATAATTATTATAGCGACTCAGCAAGAACATTAGCTGTTGGAAAAATTTCAAAAGAAAAACAATTATTATTAAATATTACAAAAGAAGCACTAGAAATAGGAATCAGCAAAGCGGTAGTAGGAAATCGCATATTTGATATTAGCGATGCAATACAAAAGCATGTTGAGTCAAAAGGCTATTCAGTAGTGAGAGAGTTAGTAGGGCATGGGATTGGTACACAGTTACATCTTGAACCGCAAGTTCCTAATTTTTCTAACCCTAGAAGCGCTGATCATGATATCGAATTAAAAGAAGGCATGTGTTTAGCAATTGAACCGATGGTAAACCTAGGATCAAGATATATAAAAACTGACTCAGATGGATGGACAATTAGGACGCAAGATGGGCAACCAAGTGCACACTTTGAACATTCAATTCTTATTACTAAGTTGCAACCCAGAATTTTAACATAATGGCAAAACAAGAATCAATAGAAGTAGAGGGAGTAATTAAAGAGGCTTTACCCGGGGCTAGGTTTAGAGTGATTATTAACTTAGGCGGTAAAGATCATGAAGTACTTGCTCATGTAAGCGGAAAAATGCGTATGCATTTTATTAAAATGCTACCTGGAGATAAGGTTGATTTACAATTATCTCCCTATGATTTAAACAGAGGAAGAATTACTTTTAGGCAATAATTATGAAAGTTAGAGCATCAGTAAAGAAAAGAACACGTGATTGCGTTATTGTACGTCGAAAAGGACGTGTTTACGTTATCAATAAAAAGAACCCTAGATTTAAGCAGAGGCAAGGATAATGGCTAGAATAGCAGGTGTAGATATACCAAAAGATAAGAAAGTTTTATATTCATTGCGTTATGTCCATGGTATTGGACTTAATACTGCAATGAAAGTATGTGAATTAGCAAAAGTAGATCCAAATATAAGAGTTACGGATTTAAGCTCTAAGGATGAAGATACAATTAGAAAAGTCATTGTAGATTTAAAATTATTGATTGAAGGTGAATTAAGAAGTGAAAATTTAAGAAATGTTAAAAGGTTACAGGATATTGGTAGCTATAGAGGGGTAAGACACAGAAAATCTCTTCCAGTAAGAGGTCAAAGAACAAAGACTAACTCTAGAACAAAAAGAAGTGGAAGAAAACAAACAATGTCACTTGGTAAGAAGGCAGCATAATATATGGAAACAAGAACTAGATCAAAAAAGAATAAGAAAAAGATAAACCCAAATGGTATTGTCCACATTAAGGCGACATTCAATAATACGAATATTACCGTAACAGATGAAAATGGAAATGTTATTGCTTGGGCTACTGCAGGTAAAGCAGGATTTAAAGGTTCTAGAAAAAATACAGCATATGCAGCTACTATAGCTTCAGAAAAAGTAGCTAGTGAAGTAGTAAGTATGGGTTTAGCAAGAGTATCCGTAAGAGTTAAGGGTCCTGGAGCAGGTAGAGAATCAGCTATCAGAGCATTATCTGGCGCTGGTTTACAAGTAACGTCAATAGCAGATGTGACACCATTGCCTCATAATGGATGTCGACCTAAGAAACAAAGAAGAGTTTAAAAAGTATGGCGAAATTAAATACACCTAAAGGTAAGTTAGTTAGAAAGCTTGGAGTTAACATTTTTGGTAACCCTAAATTTGATAGATTATTATCAAAAAAAGGATACAGACCTGGTCAGCATGGAAAAATGGGTAAACGTCCTTCAACTTATTCTATACAATTACAAGAAAAACAAAAAATTAAGTTCACATATGGAATGCTAGAAAAACAATTTAGAACTTATTTTAAAAAGGCTTCACAGATGAAAGGTGAAGCTGGATTTAATTTATTGGTCTTACTTGAATCTAGGTTAGATAACGTAGTTTATAAGCTTGGATTTGGCCCTACAAGATCAGCAGCAAGACAACTTGTTAGTCATGCACATTTCATGGTTAACGGTGGTAAAGTTAATATTGCATCTTACCGTTTAAAACCTGGAGATGTTGTACAAGTTAGAGCTAAAAGTAAAAAATTAGATATTATATTAAATTCTATTAAAATGGTTAAGGGAGATTTGAACGTTTCTTGGCTTTCTGTTGATAAAGCTAAAATGGAAGGAACATTTGTTAATTATCCCGAGAGAGATGAAATTGATTTAACTATGAATGAACAATTAGTTGTTGAATACTATTCAAGATAAAGGAAAAAAAATGAGCAATGATTTAAAATTTAAGATTTCACATAAAATAACTGAAGATAATTCAAGTAATTTTCTTATTAAGCCACTTGAAAGAGGGTATGGAATAACTATTGGAAACTCTTTAAGAAGAGCTTTATTAACTGCAGTACCTGGTGCAGCTATTACAAATGTTAAGATTGATGGTGCTTTGCATGAATTTTCAACGCTTGACGGAGTAAAGGAAGATATTGCAGATGTAATTATGAATTTAAAAGGAGTGAGATTTCACTTATTTGAAAGTTCAGTAGAGCCTATTTTCTTAAAAATTAAAGGTAAAAAAACATTTACAGCAGCAGATATTCAAGCTGTAAGTGACGATTTTACTATTTTGAATCCTGATCATTATATTACAGATATTTCAAAGGGAACTACTCTTGAACTAGAATTAAGATTAGGAATTGGTAAAGGATATAAGTCTAGCGAAGAAAATAAATTGAATAATTCACCTGTTGGAATGATACCGATTGACAGTATTTTTAATCCTGTTACTAAAGTAGCATTTAACGTTTCTCCATTACCTGGAGCAAAAGAAGATTTAGAGATGTTGTCTTTAGATGTTAAGACAGATGGATCTATCAGCCCTATTGATGCGGTTAGTTATTGCTCTTCTGTTCTTTCTGAGCATTATAATATTATTAATTCTATCAGCAATCCTTCTGTATTAGAAATTGATAAACCTGTTAGTGAAGAGATTCTACAGATTCGCAAACTTCTTGGATCTTCAATTGATGAAATGGAATTGTCAGTAAGAAGTCACAATTGTTTAGAAGCTGCTGGAATTACTCTAATTGGTGAGCTAGTAGATAAAGATGAAGCTGAAATGCTTGAATATAAGAACTTTGGTCGTAAATCTCTGAATGAGTTGATTGAAAAACTTGAAACTATGGGTCTAAAATTTGGAATGGATACTAGTCCCTATGTGGAAGACGAAGTTTAAATGAGAAAAAGAATCTCAGCTAGAAAATTTGGTAAGTCCACTGCTCATAGAAAAGCAATGATGTCTAATATGGCAAGCTCTCTAATTGAGCATAAACGTATTAAGACTACACATCAAAAAGCTTTAGAACTAAGAAAGTTTATTGAACCAATGGTGACTAAAGCTAAAGAAAAAACTGTTCATAACAGAAGACAAGTGATGAAGAAGATTCATAACTCAAGTGCTGTAAAAACCTTATTTGATGTTATTGCTCCAGTTTATTCAGATAGACCGGGTGGATATACTCGTATTATCAAGCTTGGTACAAGAACAAATGATGCAGCTAAAATCTCTTTAATTGAATTTGTAGATAAGGCTCAATTCGAAGTCGATGAAGTAGTTTCTGCTGAGGCTGAAGAAGTACCAAAAGAAGATAGTTAAATTTCTACTATTATTTTTCTTAAGTATTTTTTATCTATTTGATCAAAGTCATTTAATTTTTTTGAATCAATATCAAGTATATATTCTTTTCCATTTTTAGTAAAGGGTATAGCAATTTCAGATTTACTATTTATATCACATATAATATGGTTCTTAAATTTGTTTACGTCCCCTACAATTAAAATACTTTTTTTGATGAGAGATTGCCCACAAACACCATTCATTCCAATTGGGCTACAAGGTATCTTATCTGAGTGATATTCTGATATTTCTAATTGAGTTTCTTTTTTTACATAAAGACCGCAAAAAATCCAATCTTCAAATTCATTGTATAAATATTTAACAATATTATCGATTTTATTTTTTTTATTTAAACATTTAATAAATTGAATTGATTTTTGGTATTTTTTTTCTTTTACATTAGATTGTTCTATATCCATGATTAAAAATAATAAATATTCTGATAATCCAATAATAGTTTCTGGTATGCCTAGAACAGCTACCACTATAGTTGGTCAGCTTATATCTGATAAAGCTCCTTATAGCGTGCTTTATGAGCCATTTAACACCTCTCAGGGTTTAAAATCAGTAGATATTAATTATCTTATTCCAGGATTTAATATTATGGAGAATGATTTCGATAAAATATTAACGAGCTTATTTGATTTAAGTGGAAGTTTTAAGCTAGGAGTAAAAAGATATGACTCTCTATCGAAAAGACTAATAAAATATATTCTTGGCAATGAATCATCTATTTCTTTCAAAAAAGCAAAGTATCTTAATCTTAAAAAAGGTTTAATTATTAAAGATCCCTTTTTGGTTTTTGCATCTAAATATCTATCTCAAAATCATAAAGTCATAATGTGTGAGAGACCATTGCTTCCATTGGCGGGAAGTTTTAAAAGGATGTCTTGGTCGTTCAGCGAATATAATCGATTACTAAAAGATTTTGATCGCATGGGCTTAGATATTAAAAATTCTAATCAGTTCAATGAGAATAACAGCATTTCACCTTTTGTAGTTGGAGCAATACAATTTTTCTATCTTTATACATTATTTAAACAAAAAATATTAAATAATGATAATATTTATTTTTTCAATCAACATGATTTATCTATAAATCCTAATAATTCAATTACATCATTATTTGATTGGCTAAATATAGATTATTCAAAAAAAGATATAAATAAGATAGCTATGAGTATTTCAGGATCATCTACAAAGAATAAATCTCCTAAGCAAGGAGTTCAACATGATAAGCTGTATGACAAGGAATATGCTAATGACTATTTTCAGTCAATATTAACAAAAGATGAGATTAAGTATGTGAAAGAATGTGAAATAATAATTTGTAGCGGAGGAGAGATTTGAACTCCCGACCTTCGGATTATGATTCCGCTGCTCTAACCAACTGAGCTACTCCGCCATCGAAGGCCTAAAGTTATATTACTTCATCCTAAAAGTCTAAATTATTTTTACAAGAAAAACGTTTCCTTTTTTATCTTATTGTGTAATTTCAGGTATTGATAATATAACATAGAGGTTGACTAGCTCATGAAGTATAAGACAAAAGAAGAATTTTTAAATTCAGTAGTAGATAATTATAAAGATCAAAAAGAATTTCACCAAGCTGTTGAAGAGGTTGTCCATTCTATATGGGATACAGCAGCAGCAAATCCAGAGTATGGTAGATTTAATATTCTAGATAGAATCGTTGTTCCAGATAGAACAATTATTTTTAGAGTTCCATGGATGGATGATAATAATGAGGTTCATGTAAATTTAGGTTATAGAATTCAATTCAATTCTGCAATTGGGCCCTATAAGGGTGGATTGAGATTTCATCCAAGTGTTGATTTAGGAATTTTAAAATTTCTTGCCTTTGAACAAGTATTCAAAAATAGTCTTACAGGACTAAATCTTGGAGGAGGTAAAGGGGGATCAAACTTTGATCCAAAAGGAAAATCTGATAAAGAAATCATGAATTTTTGTTACGCTTTCATGAATGAGCTTTATAGGCATATAGGTAGACGTACTGATATACCGGCTGGCGATATTGGCGTTGGAGGTAGAGAAATTGGATATATGTTCGGTCAGTATAAAAAAATAAGAAATGCATTTACTGGCGTACTAACTGGAAAAGGAACAAATTGGGGTGGAAGCGTAATTCGTCCTGAAGCCACAGGTTATGGGTTAGTTTATTTTGTGGTTGAAATGCTTAAAACAAGAGATGATTCTTTAGAAGGGAAAACTGTTACTATTTCAGGATCTGGAAATGTAGCACAATTTGCCTGTGAAAAATTAATTGAATTAGGAGCAAAGCCAGTAACTTTATCTGATTCTAGTGGATTTATTTATGATCCAGATGGTATTACTCAAGAAAAATTAAATTATGTGAAAGAGCTTAAAGGCGAAAGATCAGCTAGAATATCTGATTATGCTAAAAAATATAATGTTGAATATTTTGAAGGAAAACGTCCATGGTTGATAAAGTGTGATATTGCACTCCCATGTGCAACTCAAAATGAATTAAATTTTAGTGACGCGAAACAGTTGCTAAAGAATGGATGTTTTGTAGTTGCTGAAGGAGCAAATATGCCATCAACTACAAATGCTGTACATCATTTTGTTGATAAAAAAATCTTATACGGTCCCGGTAAGGCAGCTAACGCTGGCGGAGTAGCTATTTCTGGTATTGAAATGAGTCAAAATAGTACAAGAATTCCACTTAAGAGAGATAAGGTTGATGGGTTGCTAAAAGAGATTATGGAGCGTATCCACACTACATGTGTTAAGTATGGTGGTTCTGAAGATAACTTCATTAACTATGTAGATGGTGCCAATATCGGAGGATTTGTAAGAGTCGCAGATTCTATGATAGACCAAGGTATTGTCTAAATTTTTTAGTATTATTTAGACCGTTATGCTACGCAAGATTACATCAATAGATTTTCAGTCTAATAACAATACTAGTCAGTTTGTAATCATTAGAGTTGATTTCAATGTACCGGTTGAAAATGATCTAGTTGTAGATGATTATAGAATACTCAAATCATTACCCACAATCCAATATTGCCTTGACCAAGGAGCAAAAGTTGTTTTAATGTCTCACAGAGGAAGACCGGAAGGAAAAGTTAATCCGAATCTTTCATTGATGCCAGCAGGGGAAAGACTTGCTCAATTATTAGAAATGCCTATAAAATTTTCTCATGACTGTGTATCGGAAGATGCTATAGACGTATCAAGAAATTTAAAAAGGGGTGAAATTCACCTACTGGAAAATTTGCGATTTCATAAAGGAGAAACAGACAATGATTCATTGTTTGCTTCTAAATTAGCTAAACATGGGTCTATTTATTTAAATGATGCATTTGGTACAGCCCATCGTGAACACGCTTCTAATGTAGGTATTGCTGATTATTTTACAACAAAAGGAATGGGTTTATTGATGGAGAAAGAGATGGAATTTCTTTCTGACGGCCTCTCTAATGCAACAGATCCAGTATCTTTGATTATTGGTGGAGCAAAAATTGACACTAAGATTAATGTAATCAAGCATTTTTTTGATATTGCAGACAATATTATTATTGGGGGTGCAATGGCAAATACTTTTTTAGCTGCAAATAAATATGATATGGGAAAATCTTTAGTAGAAAAAAATGAAATAGATACAGCTAGGAAGCTTATGCTAATGGCATCTAAACATAAAACAAATATTGTTCTTCCTGTGGACTTTAATGGAGAGCTAGGTAAGTTTGGAAGTGGTAGATTACGTTATACTAGTAGAGATGATATTAAAAAAACAATGATTTGTGAAGATATTGGAGAGTTAAGTGTTAATTTATTTGCAGATATCATCAAAAGATCAAAAACAGTTTTTTGGAATGGTACGGTTGGCGTAGCAGAAAATAAAGATTTTGCTATAGGTACTAATAAAATAATTGATGCAATTATAGATAGTAAATGCACTTCTATTGTTGGTGGAGGAGATACTATCGCAGCGATTAGAAATTATAAAAAAGGAATAATTGAAGAATTCTCACACGCTTCTACTGGTGGAGGATCTTGTTTAGAATTATTGTCTGGCAATAAGCTTTCAGCAATACAGGCACTAGAAAAATAATGAAGAAAATAACTTTAGCAGCAAATTGGAAAATGTATCTAGATGAAAGTAGTTCAATTGCTTTTATCGATAAGCTTAACGCGGATAAAGATTTATTTTCGAATAAAGATATTATACTATTTCCATCGCATGCTTGTATAAGAGCAGTAAAAGATCGTTTAAATGTAAGCTTAAGCATTGGTATGCAAGATTGTGATATGTATGCTAAAGGAGCTTACACTGGATCTACATCAATCAATTCTATTGATATAGATTCATGTATTGTCGGTCATTCGGAGAGAAGGATCGTATATAAAGAATCTGATAATGTTATTTCAGATAAACTAAATACAGTTTTATCTAGCAATGCTAATCCCATTTTATGTATAGGTGAAACATTAAAGGAAAAAAATAAGAACTTAGCAGTGAGTACTATTGATAAACAACTATCTATCTTGCCTAAAAACCTAAAGGGTAAGCAATTAACTATTGCATATGAGCCAGTATGGGCTATTGGTTCAGGGGATGTACCTTCAAATCAATATATCGATGAAATGCTTTCTTCTATAAAAAATAGATTAAAAAGTTTATATTCAGATACAGATTTACAAAATATTAAATTATTTTATGGTGGATCTGTTGATGCGAGTAACGTTAGCGAACTTCTTAATGTGGAGTTAATTGACGGTTTTCTTATTGGAAGCGCTAGCGCTAACTTTGAAAAGTTTAAAGATATTGTTAAACAACTAAAATTATAAGAGGTGTTATGGTTGAATTTTTAATAGTAGTACATACATTAGTGAGTTTATTACTTATCGGGGTAATTTTAATGCAATCAGGTCAAGGCGGATTAAATTCTATGATGGGTGGTGCCGCTAATTCCATGCTAGGATCTTCTGGTGCAAATGATTTCATTACCAAGTTAACTACGTTTCTTGGAATAACATTCATTGGTTTGGCGTTATTAATTGGTTCTATGAGCGGAGAATCTCAGTCATCTACAGAATCTATTATTCAAAAAGATTCCGAGTCTAGACAAGTAGAATTAGCTGTTCCAAATGAATATACTTTACCCTCCGAAGATCTTCTACCAGAAGAAGCTACAAATTAAAATAGCCGAAGTGGTGGAATTGGTAGACACGCTAGCTTGAGGGGTTAGTGGAGGAAACTCTGTGTGGGTTCAAGTCCCGCCTTCGGCACAAAAATAACATTTAGTATTTTTTTAAAAGATTTATAGATTACGTGATAATTAAAAAAATGAATACTTTAAAGGCGGTATAATGAAAAATATTATTTTTATCTTATTATTCTCAACAGTTATCTTTGGTCAAGGGTCAGCTATATCTCTTTATGAGGAATCTCAAAAAGCTCTATCTTCTGGTAATTTAGATCTTGCTGGAGAGAAAATTAAAGAAGCTATTAATCTAGATAAAGGAAACGATACTTTTAGAAAAGAGTTTGATCGTTTAAATGGATTAAGAAATAAAATGATCAATGCTAATAGATCAGTTCAAGATGGAAGGTTCGATGATGCTATCGCTGGATTTGCGGATGTTATAGCTAGTGTATCAAACTCTGTTGAAGCATTCTACGGAACAGCAAAAGCTTATGAAGGAAAAAAAGATTTTACTTCAGCTGTGAAATATTACAAAAAATCTTTAGCTCTTGATCCGAGTTATAAGAAATCTAAGATTTCAATATCCAACGTTGCCAAGAAGTTATATAATAGTGCAAATAAAGACTATAAGAATGGAAATCTTGAGTCTGCATTATCAAAATATGAGCAAGTATTAGGTATTAATGGTAGGTTATATCAAGCCTATTTCCAAATGGGAGTTTTGCAAAAAAAGATGGGTAATATATCCCTAGCAATTAAAAACTATAAAAGTGCTCTAAGTATTAAAAAAACATTTGATAAGGGTTGGTATAGTCTTGGATTGGCATACAGAGATAATGGCGATATAGATAACGCAAAATCTTCTTTTGAAGAAACAATCCGATTAAATAAAAAATATTATAAAGCTCATAAAAGTCTAGGAGATATTTTTATTGAGTCAGAACAATACGAAGATGCTATTGCAAGTTTTAAATCAGCAATTGCTATTAAATCAAAATATGCTCCAGCTTATCATTCTATGGGTATTACATATGCTAAGATGGAAGATTATAGTAGATCGGCAGAGTCTTTAAATAAGGCTGTAGAGTTACAACCTAAAGAATTTCTTTCTTGGTTTCACTTAGCTGAAGCTCATAATAAGTTAAATGATTGTGAAGCCGCTAAAGAAGCTGCACTAGAGGCTATAGATCGAAAAAAGAACTTTGGTGGTGGTTGGTTTGAGTTAGGTATCGCTGAATATTGTGGAGGCAAAGGAAACAAAAGCACATCTATTAATCATTTTGAAAAAGCAAGAAATGATAGAGATTGGAGAAAAATGGCAGAATATGAAATTGACCGCGTTAGAAATCCTGAGAAGTATGAGGGATGATTAAGGCAGTTATTTTTGACCTAGATAATACTCTCCTCGATTTTGTCAAAATGAAAAAAGAGGCAGTAATGAGCGCTCTTTCATCTATGAAAGAAGCCGGCCTAGATCTAGATGTAGACATATCCTATAAAGAAATAATGGATATATATGAAGTTGACGGATGGGAAAACCAATTAGTCTTCGATAAATTTCTAAAAAATAAAATTGGGTACGTAGATAATAAATATCTAGCTGCTGGAATCGTTGCTTATAGAAGAGCAAAAGAAGCTAATCTAAAAGCTTATCCAAATGTTCAAAAAACATTAAATCATTTATTAAAGAATGGTATCAAATTAGCTATTGTCTCAGATGCTCCTAGTAGAGAAGCTTGGATGAGAATTTATTATTTAAATCTTCACCATTCTTTTGATACAGTAATTACTTTCGACGATTCAGGAGAGAGAAAGCCTTCTCCGGCTCCATTCAAACTTGCACTTGAAAAATTAGACCTATCTAAAGATGAAGTACTAATGGTAGGAGATTGGCCTGAAAGAGATATGGTCGGAGCTAATAGTATGGGCATAAAGACTATTTTTGCTAAATATGGAGATGCTTTCGGAGTTAAGCATTCTGGCGCTGATTGGGATATCGAAGATATATCTGAAGTTATCGGTATTATTGAAGAGATAAACAATGACTAATCTTGGTGTCGATATTGTTGCAATTGATCGTATGGAATCTATTTTAAGTTCCGATAAAAGAGTAAAATTTTTAAATAAAATATTTTCTGAAAATGAAATAGCAGAATCACAAAAAAAAGAAAATAAGGCTCAGTATTTTTCTGGAAGATTTGCAGCAAAAGAAGCAATCAAAAAAGCTTTATCTTCTTACAAAGAATCAGCTAATCAATCTTTCAAATCTATAGAAGTTTTAAATAGTAAAAGTGGTAAGCCTTATGTTGTAAGTCAGACTAATGAAGATATTAATATCTCTATATCGCACGATGGGAACTATGCAGTTGCTTTTTGCATAATAGATAAGTAGTTATGGATTATTTTGAAATAAAAGGAAAGAACAAGCTCTTTGGAGATATTACTATCAGTGGAGCAAAGAATGCAGTACTTCCTTTGATGGCAGCTGCAATCTTAAACGATAGAGCACTAACCATTACCAATGTACCCAAGTTATCTGACTCAATTACGATGGCAAATTTAATAAAGGGAATGGGTGGAGAAGTTAGTTTTGATAGTTCTAGTATTGTTATTGATCCAAAAAATTTGAACACCCCTTATGCTCCATATGAACTTGTAAAAACTATGCGAGCTTCTTTTTATGTCCTTGGACCGTTAGTTGCTAGATTTGGAGAGGCAAAAGTTTCATTACCTGGAGGTTGTGCTTGGGGCCCTAGACCAGTTGATTTTCATATTGAAGGATTGAAAAAATTAGGTATAGATATAAGCCTAGAGGCAGGATATGTAATTGCAAAATCAAAGAAAATAATCGGAAATAAGATTGTATTTCCAAAGATATCTGTTGGAGCAACCGGAAATGTATTAATGGCAGCAGTTTTAGCTGAAGGAGATACCGAAATTCATAATGCAGCAGCAGAGCCCGAGATCCAGCAATTATGTTTTCTATTAAATCAAATGGGAGCAAAGATATCAGGAATAGGAAGTAATATATTAAAAATTCAAGGAGTAAAAAACTTAGGTGGAGTAGATAATATTGAAGTTATCCCAGATAGAATTGAAGCTGGTACTTTTTTAATAGCTGTCGCTGCAACAGGCGGAAAAGTTAGATTAAAAAATGTAGAGCCAAGTCATATGGAAAGTGTAATCAATTTATTGAAACAGTCTAATATTGATATCGAGATAGAAAAAAATTCTATTTTAGTAAGTTCAAGTGGATCTAATATCAAGGCTTGCAATATGGAGACTAATGAATATCCAGGATTTCCAACTGATTTGCAAGCACAGTGGATGCTCTTAATGAGTTTATCTCTTGGAGATTCCACAATAAAAGAAAATATTTACTTCGATCGTTTCACTCATATTTTAGAGCTAAATAGGTTAGGATGTAATATACGTCTTGATGAAAACCATGCAGTCATTAGTGGAGATAGAAATTTGGTTGGAGCTAACGTCATGTCGACAGACATTAGAGCTTCTGCTGCACTGATTATTGCTGCTTTATGCGCAAAAGGCTCTACTAGTATCAGTAGAGTCTATCATATTGATAGAGGTTATGATAGAATTGAAGAAAAATTAGTGAAAGTTGGAGCAGAAATAATAAGGAAGAAATAACCGAATTTCGGTTGTTTTTCTATGAATTATTTATAGATTACTAATTAAGTAATGAGAATTGTAATTATCGGTGCGGGTGAAGTTGGTTTCCATGTTGCTAAGTCTCTTAGTGAACTTGATTACGATATTGCCGTAGTAGACACAAATCATAAAAAATGTCAACGAGCAAATGAGCATCTAGATGTTATCGTTATTAAAGGCAACGGTTCTGATGAAAAAATATTAGAGCAAGCCAATGTAGCTGACGCTGATTATGTTTTTGCGCTCACTAGCTCAGATGAAACTAATCTTATCGCTTCTATGCAAGCACATAATTTAGGTGCAAAAAAAATTATAGCACGCCTCAGAGATTTTGATTATAGTAAGAATGGACATGCTGTTGTTCCTGAAAAATTCGGAATAGATATGGTTATTCATCCAGAAGCTGCTGTAGCTCAAGAAATTATTCGACTAGTTAAGCATCCTTATGCAGATAAGTTCTATGAATTTGAAAATGGAAAAGCAGTATTATTTTCAAAAAAAATTAATCATCGATCCAATCTTGTTGGTAAAGTAATAGAAGGCTTTCATAAAGAAAATAAAGACTTCAAGTGTTTAGTTGTTGCTGTGATGAGAGACGAAAAAATGACTATTCCGACATCATCATTCAAGTTTGAGCCAGATGACTATGTATTCTTTTTTACAAAATCAAAAAATTTAGATATGCTCTTAAGTGCTTTGGGAATTTCTTCCTCTAAGACTAAGCGAGTGATGATAGCAGGTGCAAGTAAAATTGGACGTCTAATTGCGCGAGAATTAGAAAGTGAAATGTCTGTTAGATTGATTGATAATTCTAAAGATAAGGCAGTTGCCGTAGCTAATGAATTAAATGATTCTATCGTAATTCATTCTGACGCAACAGATGTTGAATTTTTAAAAGGTGAAAATATAAATGAAGTAGATTCATTTATTGCTGTCACAGAAGATCAACAACTCAATTTATTAGCAGGTATTCTTGCAAAACAATTAAAAGTGAAACAGTCTATTATACATGTTACCAATCCAGATTACGTAAAAAATATGTCAGATCTTGGAATGGGTTCGATCGTAAGTAAGAATACAGTTAGTGTTAATTCAATTGTTAAAGCAATTAGGATTGACCATAAAGATAATGTAATTCAACTATTTAGTACTTTAGATATGGAAGCTATAGAGATTGAAGCAGAAACAAATTCAAAAGCAGTACGCCTTCCAATATCTAATTTAAATTTACCTCATGGTAGTATTGTAGCTCTCGTGAATCATAGCGGGCATTTAACAATACCAGCTGGAGATCATCAGGTATTACCAGATGATACTGTATTAATATTCTGTATTCACTCAAAAGTTGGCGAAGTGAATAAGATATTTCAGTCAGAATAATGAGTTTAAGACCTACATTTAGATTTCTATCAATGCTGACTATGTTTTTGTCAATTTTTCTACTCTTTCCTGCAATAATTGATTATATAGATACTGGAAAGGTATATCTGTTAAAAATAGCAGGAATTGCTTTCAGTCTTTCTTTGCCTATTTTGTATATCTGTAGGAAAGCAAAATCGTTCTCTAATAAGGATGTATTCTTAGTGATCGTATTAAGTTGGGTTATGACATCTATTTTTGGCTCCCTTCCTTTCTATTACTCAGGATTTTTTGATAACTATACCAATGCATTATTTGAGGCAGTATCTGGAGTAACAACTACAGGAGCTACCATCTTAGATGATATTGAAATTTTACCAAAGAGTATTCTATTTTGGAGAGCATTTCTTCAATGGATTGGAGGATTAGGTATTGTTGTATTTACTATTGCATTATTGCCTTTACTAGGCGTTTCTGGAGAGAAGCTTTTTAATGTAGAGTATCCAGGGCCTTCATCAGAAAAAATTACACCTAGAATAAAAGATACAGCAAGATTATTGCTTGGATTTTATATCGGATTTACATTTTTAGAATTTACATTGCTATCTTATTCAATGTCTTTTTTTGATGCCATATGTCATGCATTGACTACAATGCCAACTGGTGGATTTTCTACATTCAATGACAGTATCAACAGTCAGTCAGATTATGTAAAGTCAGTTATTTTATTGTTTATGATTATTGGAGGAACAAACTTTGCATTACACTTTAGAGCAGCTAAGGTTGGACCGCGAGCATACATAAGAGATAGAGAGTTTTTATACTATATAGGATTAGTTTTACTAGCATCAATATCTATTTTATTTGCTAGTAGTTGGTCTGATAAAGGATCAAATACTCTAGATACTACTTTTCAGGTGGTTGCGATACTTACTTCTACGGGATATACTGCTACCGACTATAGCGCATGGCAACCTTTTATTAAGCAATTTATGTTGTTTGGATTAATGTTTGTTGGTGCAATGGGAGGATCTACTAGCGGTGGTATGAAAGTGATTAGAATTGTTGCTATCATGAAATATGCTAGAACGGAACTAAAACGATCATTGCATTCAAAAGCAATTATACCTATCCGTATAGGTCAAAAGATAATTCCAGATGAAGTAATCAGAAAAACTTTAGCATTCTTTTTATTCTATGTATCATTTTTCTTTATTGCTTCTTTTTGTTTTATCCTCATGGGTATCGATCTTCAGTCTGCGCTAGGTGCTGCTGCGTCAGGAATGGGTAATGTTGGTCCATCTTGGGGAGCTTATGGAGCTATGGATAATTATTTATTGATGCCAATGATAGGAAAATATATTATGATGTTTTGTATGTTATTGGGAAGATTAGAAATCTTTGCTGTACTAGTTTTATTTACAAAGACATTCTGGAGATCTTAACATAGACTTACAGTCTAAAATTGCTGGTTTACCTGCATTGCCTGGTATTTATCAATTCAAGGATAAGATTGATAAGATTATCTACATTGGTAAGGCAAAGGACCTTAAAAAGAGGGTCAAATCGTACTTTCAAAAAAAATCCTATCGCTCACCTAAAGATCAATCTTTAATTAATAGAATTATTGATTTAGAATGGATTGTATGTGAAGATGAAGCAGATGCATTTATCACCGAAGCAACTCTGATTAAAAAGTTTAAACCGAAGTATAATGTTCGTTTAAAAGATGACAAATCTTTTCCTTATTTAAAGATTACAAATGAACAATTTCCTCAAATTGATATTACACGAAAAATCAAGAGTGATAAATCTCGTTATTTTGGACCATATACCGATGTGAAATCAATGCGAAGATTGCTCGACGTTCTATATAGAGCCTTTCCAATACGTAATTGTTATATCGAACTAGAAGATGGGACTATTGTCAAGAAAGGTTTAGGGATTCAAACTATCTCAGAATCAGACTACCATAATATGATTGATGATATGATTTTATTTTTAAAGGGTGAAACTAAAGCGTTAGAAAAAAAATTAGTAAAACAGATGGAATATTTTTCATCAAAGCTCATGTATGAAGACTCCGCTAGAGTGAGAGATCAAATCAAAGCAATCACATCATTTAAAAAAGGCCAAAGAAAGTTAGAAGCTGATTTCACAAATAGAGATGTTATTGGCGTTGAAAGTAAGGATAATCATCATGTGGTAGTCATTTTACGCATTAGAGAAGGAAGAATATTAAGTAGAGAGAAAATATCTGTAGATACCAATGATTCTATCGCTGAAATATTTCGCTCTATTATCATCAATTTCTATATGAATGCAGCATACATTCCTAATAATATTTATTTATCAGAATTTCCTAAAGAGCTAGATGAGCTGAAAGAATGGTTATCAACAAAAAATAATCGCAAAGTAGATTTTATGGTTCCGAAGAGAGGAGTAAAGCTTAAAGAATTAAGATTAGCTAATAGAAACGCAAAGCTTCTTTTGAATGAATGGATGTTAAATTTAGCAAAGCGAAAAGATTATATTCCAAAATTGCTGAGCGAACTTCAAGATATCTTGACCCTATCAAAACCACCTCGCTTGATTGAAGCGTTTGATATTTCACACTTAAGTGGGACGGATACTGTTGCATCTATGGTAGTATTCAAAGATGGTAGGCCTTATAAGAGTGGATATAGAAAATATAATATTAATGTTGATAAAATTGACGATTTTGAATCTATGAGAGAAGTAGTATTTCGTCGATACAGAAGACAACTTGATGAAGGAAATCCATTACCTGATTTAATCCTTATTGATGGAGGAAAGGGTCAGCTTTCATCTGCAAAACTATCTTTAGATAAGTTAAAGTTAGATCTTCCTATTGTAGCGCTAGCAAAGCGATTAGAAGAATTGTTTATTCCAGAAGATTCTGAATCTTTAATAATTCCAAAGAGTTCTCCAGCTTTAAATCTTTTAAAACAATTAAGAGATGAAGCACATCGATTTGCTATTACATTTCAGATAAGTAAAAGAACGAAAAGAATGTTATCTAAATAAGGCCCTTTTCTTTCATCCAATCGTCTGAAAGAAACTTTCTCATATAATTTCGAATACTATCAGGTAGTATTATTAGGCAGTTCTGCCCTTTTTTGAGATCTTTTGCGGCCTCTAAGGCTGCAAATGTTGCAGAACCACATGAACCCCCAATTAATAGACCTTCCTCACTTATAAGTGCTCTTGCGGTACTAAATGCTTCCTTGTCATTTACTTTGACAAATTTATCGACAACAGAAGGATCAAATGTCTTTGGAAGAAAGTCATAACCAATACCTTCAACATGATAAGGGGATCCTTTATATTCATCTTCACCACCCAATATAGAACCATAAGGATCGGCACCTATAATTTGAATATCTGGAATGGATTCTTTAAGGCGCTTTCCTACACCGGTAATAGTTCCACCAGTTCCAACACCCATTACAGCCATATGTAAATTAGTACCAAAGTCATCTAATATCTCTTGAGACGTATGCTTATAATGTACATCTGGATTGCAAGGATTTTCCCACTGATCAAGAATGTGACTATTTGGAATTTCTTTATTCAATTTTTTTGCTATACCAAAATTACTGTCATCTTCATTGTGAGAAGCTTCTGTTCTGGTACGTATAATTTCTGCACCTAAGGCTTTGATTGTTATTTCTTTCTCCATACTCATTTTTTTTGGCATGCATATAATCAGTCGATATCCTTTAACAGCAGCAGCGATTGCAAGTCCAATACCTGTATTGCCTGATGTTGCTTCAATTAAAGTGTCTCCAGGTTTAATTCTTCCAGATTTTTCAGCACAATCAATCATACAGAAAGCAGTACGATCCTTGAGAGAGCTTCCCGGATTAAACATCTCAAGTTTTGCGTAGAGGTTGCACTCTAATTCTGAGCCAATAGAATTAAGTTTTACAATAGGAGTAGAGCCGACAGTTTCAAGGATATTGTTATAAATCATGGTTTAATATTAAAAAAAAAGGAGGCGAAAAGCCCCCTCTTTTTTTAAAGAAAGTTAATTATATCAATAAATCATAAAAAAAGTGATCAACAATATCATTAAATCTATCTATTCCATTGTTAAATGGTTTTCATTTTATTAAACTCATTTCGTTAAAAAGTATAAAAAAAGATAGAGAGTTTATGAATTTTAAAAATATTTTATCAAAAACAAACGTACCTGCCGATTGGATTGGTATTAGATATGTCGAAGAAATACAAAATGTCCTATCAACAAAAAAATTATCCCTAGATAACGTTCAAAGAAATGTCACTAAAGGCGTAATGATTGATGTACTTGTAGACGGACAGTTTTCATATTATGCAACTCCATTCCTTGACGAATCTCATATATTGGAATGCATAAAGATTGCATATAATAACGCAAAACTAGCTTCAAAGTACTCTGTATTTAAATTTGATCAATCTACAGTGCGACAAGGTTTTACCGGAGAGTATAATACTAAGCTAGAAACTCCTTTAAGCGACTTATCTGTTACTGACATTCAAGATATCGCATTATTAGGCTCTAAAACTTTAATGAATCACGATAAAATTGTTCATGCAGCTACAACAATTGAGCTGGTAGAAAGAACAACAGATATTGTGAGTACATCAGGTGCAGATATCCATCAAAAAATGGATATTGTATTAGTTGAATTATCTTCAACTGCCCAGAATAAATACGACTCTCAAACTAGAAGTAATCATGGGATGAGAGGGCACTGCTTCCAAGCAGGCGCAGAATTCTTAAAAGATTATAATATAGAAGATGAAGCTAATCAAATTTCAATCCAAGCATTAGAGCTATTAAATGCTGAACAATGTCCTACAGAAATGATGGATTTAGTACTAGCTCCAGATCAGATGATGTTACAAATCCATGAGAGTGTTGGGCATCCACTTGAACTTGATAGAATCTTAGGAGATGAAAGAAATTTTGCAGGTTCAAGTTTTGTTAACCTCGATGATTTTGGTTCTTTGCAATATGGTTCAGAGCTGATGAATATTGTTTTTGATCCGACCATTCATAATCAATTGGCTACTTATAGCTTTGATGATGGAGGAATGCCTGCAGAAAAAGAGCATTTAATTAAAGATGGCGTTTTGGTCAGAGGACTTGGAGGAATTGAAAGTCAAATTCGATCAGGTGTAAACGGTGTTTCAAATTTAAGAGCATCTTCATGGAATAGAATTCCGATAGATCGAATGGCTAACATTAATCTTGAAGTAGGGCAGTCAACAAGAGATGAAATTATTGGTAGCGTCGAAAGAGGCGTGTATATGGAGAGTAATCGTTCGTGGTCAATTGATGATTACAGGAACAAGTTTCAGTTTGGTTGTGAGTATGGACGTCTTATCGAAGACGGTGTATTAACTAGAGTGGTTAAAAATCCAAATTACAGAGGTATTACTAATCCATTTTGGAGAAGTCTATCTATGGTGGGCGATTTAGACACATTTGAAGTTTTTGGTACGCCTAATTGCGGTAAAGGAGAACCAAATCAAGTAGAAAGAGTTGGACATGCTTCTCCTTTATGCAAGTTTGATAAAACACAAGTTTTTGGAGGAGTATAAATGAAAAATGAGATATATAATTCAATATGTTCTCAGGTTTACGCTACCTTAAAAGAAGGCGAAAGCTTAACAATCTATATGGAAGGTGAAAATTCCCAATATTTTAGATTCAACGATTCAAAGATCCGTCAAACTGGGATTATCGAAGATTATAAAGTAACACTTTCCCTGTATCATGGAAAAAAATCACTTCAAGCAACAACAACAATTTCTTCTGATATAAATTATTCTGTCAAAAATCTAACATCAGAAATTAATTCATTACGAGATCCATTGTCGTTGATACCTGATAATAATTTTACAGTATTCCCTACAAAATTTGATTCACTGGAAATGCATCGGAAAGGGAAACTTCCTAATAGGGAAGAAATACTAGATAGTTTAATGGACGTTATCGATAAAGATAACTTAACTGGAGTATGGACTTCAGGTAAGATTTTTAGAGCTTCATCTACTTCTGAAGGCGTAAGTCACTGGTTTGAGAAAGATTCATTTATTTTTGATTTCTCCCTCATTGATGCAAAAGAAAATATGGTAAAAATCTTATACCCCGGCTCAGATTGGAATAAAGATAAATTTACTGCAGTATTTAATGATGCATCTGACAAGCTTAAGCTAATGGATAAGTCGAAGATAGAGTTGAAGCCTGGTAAATATAGGGTTTGGTTTGAACCTCACGCTGTGGCAGACTTTGTTGATATGTTAAATTGGAATGGAGTCAGTGAATCTTCATTAAGAAATGGATCAAGCTCTTTATTGAAAATGAGAAATGACAATGTGAAACTATCAGAGATGTTTTCTCTTGATGAATCATTTGATAGAAAATCTACATCTCCTTTTAATTCTCGCGCTGAGGTATCAGGTAATGTTAGTATTATTAAGAATGGAGAATTGGAAAATACATTAATTAATTCTAAAACTGCACTTGAATATGGATTGGATTCGAATTATGCTGAAGATACAAATTCATGGGGCATGGGCGAGTACTTAAGAGCTCCATTAATGCATGGAGGTAATATTAAGCTCAATGAAAGACTTGAAAGGTTGGGTACAGGTATATTTATTTCAAATATCCATTATCTTAATTGGAGCGATAATCTTGGAGGTCGAATTACTGGCTTAACTAGATATGCCTGCTATTGGGTTGAAGATGGAAAAATGATAGCTCCAATCAAAACAATGCGATTTGACGATTCTTTTTATAATTTTTTTGGTAGCAATTTAGAGGGTGTTGGCGAAGAGGTACTGTCTAGACCTGTAATTGAGACTTATGATGGGAGAAATCCAGGAGAAACTACCTGTCCAGGAATATTAGTTAATGATTTTGAATTAACTCTCTAAATATTTATATTGGCACGTTCAACTTTTTAAAAAAGTTTGGCGTCGTACCCAAGTGGTCTAAGGGATCGGTTTGCAAAACCGCTATTCGTCGGTTCGAATCCGACCGACGCCTCTTAAAAACTTTGTTGCCCGGGTGGTGAAATTGGTAGACACAAGGGACTTAAAATCCCTCGGAGATTAAACTCCGTGCCGGTTCGAGTCCGGCCCCGGGCACCACTACTTCATGGAAACTTACATATGACTCATTTTATCTTTTTTCACGGGATTGGTATCAGATCTCCATTTTGGAACAGTATTGTTCCAAAGCTAGAAGAGAAATCTCTTAATTATTCATTGATTGATTTAGATTTTTCTTCTCTTGATAATGCCTTCAAATCATCTAGAGCTTCCGTTAAAGATATTATTAAAAAATATCCGGATAGAGATATTGTTATTATTGGACATAGTTTGGGAGGTTTATTCGCAACCTATGTAGCTCAGTCTCTGGGTGATGATATACATAAATTAATCCTTATTGCGAGTGGGGTAGCAGCCCCTAAACAAATCTCTGTTAAGACTATTCCGCAAAAACAAATTAATGCTCTGTATAAAGTCATTAAGAGGTTTGGAATGCAAATTATGTTTAAAGGTTATTTACCCGACTGGTTAACGCAATCAATGTTTTTTACGAAAAACACCCCAAAAGAGGTTCAAAGAGAGGTTTGGAAGAATGCTGTAAGGGAGAAACAAAGTTTCTTGATGGAGTCTTTTAAATCAAAAACAATATGGAATGATTATTTCAAAAGAGTGCATTTTAGCGGACCAGATAATGTTCTAGTTATCATTTGCGACAAAGATAAATTGATTCCAAAACATGCATCTATTTATTTAAAAGATCACTTAAATGGATCTTATAAGGTGTATGAAGGTTGCGGGCATAACGATGTAGTAACATCAGAAAAGTTTAATAAAAAATTAATAGATGATATCATTCTATTTTCTTCTATATGATAATATACAACGATATCTTAAACTATCACTTTAACCTTAATTAACTCTTGAATGGAGATATTATAATTGGTAATATTAATTAAATGAGACCATTTCATCTAGCTTTTCCAGTCACTGATTTAAACGCCACGAGATCTTTCTATGTAGATGTCCTACAATGCAGCGTTGGCAGATCTTCTGATAAGTGGATTGACTTCGATATGTTTGGTCATCAGGTAGTAGCTCATTTAGTTGATAGCAGTAACCATCCATCAACCAATAGCGTAGATGGCGACGATGTACCTGCAAGTCATTTTGGGGTTATTTTGACTATGGATCAGTGGAATCAATTACATGACCATTTAAGTAATTTTAGTATTACATTCATTATTAAGCCAAAAATTCGTTTTAAGGGCGAAACTGGAGAGCAGGCTACTATGTTTTTTCTTGATCCTTCGGGCAATGCACTTGAGTTTAAAGCTTTTAAGGATGACAAACAAATTTTTGCAACCTAAATTATGACACTAATATGCATATAGAACATTTTACTCCTGAGATTTTTGGAACTTTCTGGCTTAGAGGAATCCTCTTCGTTGTCTTCTTTGTCGCATCATTATTTCTTATAGGAAAGAATAGTAGTAAAAAAACACAACTTTATCTTCTCTATGGAATGGGAATATATCAACTAATATCTTCAATAGGATTAGATTTAGATCGTATTATAAATGGTAGTTTTCTTTTATCATCTCATCTACCGCTTCAGATGTGCGGAATTACAACT
Source organism: uncultured bacterium (assembly GCA_905182795.1). Taxonomy (GTDB): domain Bacteria; phylum Fidelibacterota; class Marinisomatia; order Marinisomatales; family Marinisomataceae; genus Marinisoma. The sequence continues at coordinate 76,746 of CAJJCZ010000009.1, forward strand.
TATCTATCTGGTATTATAGTATTTTATCGAAAACAATTTATTTTTGAGTTCTTATATTTTTGGGGGCTTGCAGGATTTATACATTCCGTTTTAACTCCAGAGTTTACAACAGAGGTGAATACTTTTACTATCATCAACTATTATGTCAGTCATTCATTAATCTTTGTTATACCAGTATGGTTGATGTTGATGATGGATATGAGATTAAAAATAGGTTCTTGGTGGACAAACTTTTTATATACACAACCTATACTTGTTTTTATAATGATCGTTAACTGGTTAGTGGGTGGAAATTATATGTATTTGGCAGAAGCTCCATTAGCTGAAAATCCATTAATATTTACAAGAGTATGGCCATGGTATATTCTGACATTCGAGTTCTTAACGATTCCTCATTTCCTTCTATTCTACTATTTTGGAAAGAAAAGTTCTACCAATAAAGCATGACATTATTAATTACTTATTTTTGTCTGGCATTATTTTTGTCATTTCTATGTTCACTTCTTGAAGCTGTTTTACTGTCGACACCAAGTTCTTATGCATCTATTTTAAAGAAGCAAAACTCTACCCATGGTATGCGTCTTGAAAGATTTAAGGAGAATATAAATAGGCCTTTAGCAGCTATTTTAACTCTAAATACATTTGCACATACTCTTGGTGCTGCCGGAGTTGGAGCCAAGACATTAGAGCTATATGGAGAAAGCTCTGTTGCAATTGCTTCAGGAATTTTAACCTTACTTATTTTAGTTTTTTCAGAGATTATTCCCAAGACTATTGGCAGTGTTTATTGGAGGGAGCTGATTGGGAATACAACATTGATCATTCAAGTTCTCATTGTATTTACCTATCCATTGGTTTTGTTAGCAGAATTTATATCCAACTTTGGAAAAGATGAGGCAACTGTTACAAGAGAAGAAGTAATAGCTATGGCTGAAATGGGAGAAGATGAAGGCGTTCTTGAAGAGCAGGAAACTGATCTAATTGAAAATACTTTACGCTTAAAAGATGTTAAGGTAAATGATATCATGACTCCTCGAACAGTAGTATTCGCTCTAAATAAGGACATGACGGTTGGGCAAGTGCTTGATAAGCACACTAGTCTAGATTTTACGAGAATTCCTATTTTTGATACCAATTTGGACGATGTAGTAGGTATTGTAAATCGATATGACATTGTAAATCGTAAAGCAGACGATCAGTTTAGCACTAGAATGTCTGAAATATCAAAAGAAGTTCCATCGGTAAATGAAAATGATCCAGTAGATAAGGTTTTGAGATTGTTTATTCAAAAAAGATACCATTTAGCTTTAGTTTTTAGCGATGATAATTTCCTTACAGGTTTGATTACTCTTGAAGATGCTATCGAAACGTTACTAGGAGAAGAGATTGTTGACGAGCATGATTCGGTAGTAGATATGAGAGATTTAGCTAAATCACAGAATAATAATTAATTATTTGAGTTTTTGATTTAGTACGTTAAGTTCTTCACCAGTTATGGCTAAAAAACAAACATTTACTTCAAAGTTAGGCAAAGAGGAAAAAACCTTTAAATTTGTCAAACATATTAAGACAGTTACATCTGAAGACTCTGGGCATATAAAATTTATTGCTAATATGGTTCGTCTTGATGAAAACGAAAATATTGATCAAGCTTTGAAACGTATGGAAGAAGAAGCTTCTATTACATTGGCATTCGGTGAGAGTGTTGATACTGAAGAAGTTGTAACTGAAGACGCACCAGCTGAAGAAAAACCAGCTGAAGAAACTCAAGAAGAAGCATCGACTGAAGAAGAATCTCCGGTAGAAGATGCTCCAACCGAAGAAACACCTGCTGAAGAAGAAACTCCAGTAGAAGATGTTCCAACCGAAGAAACGCCTGCTGAAGAAGAATCTCCAGTAGAAGAATCTTCAGAGTCGGTACCTGAAGAAGATTCAGCTGAAAAAGCTGATGAATCCTCCAAAGAATAATTAATTATTGGAGAGGTGGCCGAGTGGTTTAAGGCGCACGCTTGGAAAGTGTGTAAGGTTAATAGCCTTCGCAGGTTCGAATCCTGTCCTCTCCGCAATATTTTCTATATTAATTTTTAATAAAGAAATTCTAATGAATCATTATTAAATTTTGCCAATGAGATATATAATTCCAATCCTTTTCTTATCATTTACTTTCGCACAAGACGGTGCTTATGATAAAATAATTGAAGATCATGATACTGCTGTACAAGAAATTTTTGATGAACAGATAGTAGAACAAAACAAACAATTAGAACGTGTTTTAGCTAAAGAAGATTATAGAACACTAACAACCCAAGCATTGTCTACCGGTGTGGGATTTATATTAGCTTGGGTGGCAGATAGTCCTGCTCCATGGCTAATTAGTGCTACTATAATACCTGCTATAAAGATACGAAAAATCAATAAGAGCAATGATTCTATAGAAATTAAAAATGAAAGAAAAAAGAGAGTTAAAAGAAATGCTCAATTAGGAGCTATTCCTATTTATAAATGGATTATAGTATTGTTTCGAACGCCTAAAGTAATACTTGATAATGTTTCTTCGTGAAAAACATTCAAATTGAACGATTAGGCGTTATTATCAAATCTGACCTTTCAAGTTCGCTTGGAGAAAATATACAAGGTCCTTCACTTATAAGAGTTCCAAGGTGGATTAAACACAAACTGGGAAAATATTATTTATACTTATTATACACGGTAAAAGGAGAGCAAGGTATTGCAATAGCTAAAATGTCAGGTCTATGAAAAAAGTAATTATTGCATCAAAAAATCCAGTAAAAATTAATGCTACAAAACTAGCATTTCAACAGATGTTTCCAGAGAAAGTTTTTCAATTTGAAGGAGTTAATGTCTCTTCTGATATAAGCGATCAGCCTATGAGTGATAATGAAACTCTAAACGGCGCTATAAATCGTTCTAATAATGCAAAAGCAGAATGCATGGATGCAGATTATTGGATTGGGATTGAAGGTGGAGTTCATAAAAAAGATAACGAAATGCAGGTATTTGCTTGGATATCTATTCAATCAAACGAAATAGAGGGTAAGGCGCGTACTGCTACGTTTAATTTACCAAAAAAGATTATTGAACTAATTGATTCTGGTATGGAGTTAGGAGATGCAGATGATATCATTTTTAGTCGAAAAAATTCTAAACAAAAAAACGGAGCAGTAGGTATTTTAACTGGAGATTTAATTGATAGAGAAAAATATTATATACATGCTATTATTATGGCATTAATCCCTTTTAATAATATTGACCTTTATTAAAAATGAGTATATTGCGCTATGTTTAAAGCATTAACAGAACTGCGATCTAATACAAGAGAATTTGGCTTAATTGCTGCCATGAAGATGATGTTTAGAAAGTATGGATGGAAAGTTGGAGTTGCCTTGTTTATGTATTATCTAATTAGAGATGTTATTCTCTATATCATTATCCCATATCTTGTTGTGAGAGGATTGATTGCTGGATAAGCCTATGAAAGTACCTATAATGCTTAGAAAATGGCTTGTATTGCACTTTTATTTCGATTATGCAGTTGCTATACCCATATTCTTTGGTGCCGAGCAAATTGCTGTATTTTTTCCGGACTATCCACTAGATACTGTAGCCTTAAGGATTGTAGCTGCAGCATTATTTGGTATTGGGTTTAGTTCACTTCAAGCTTCAAGCTTAGATTATGAGAGTATGGTTAAAAAATTACGCTGGGCAGTGATTTGGTCTGGAACTGCATGGATAGGTATTTTAATATCACTTTTAAATGGGGGACACCCCCTAAATTGGCCTTTCTTTATTGTCTTTGTCTTGTTTAATACTCTATGGTCTTACTATGCATGTAAGCTAGGATCATTTAATAATTTCTTTGGAAGTGTTAAGAAGTTACTATTCTTTAATTTTGATTAGACATTATCTTTCAAGAATACCGGACATAGATACTATATTAAACTTTACTTCAATTTCATCCTTAATAACCTTATCCATTGTAGTTTTTTTTGTGGTTTGCAAATCATTCCAAAAAGATTTAGCGTCATCTAATTTGATTTCAGAGCGATATTGAACACCAAAATCTATTCGACTAAACTTCATAGTTCCAGTTGCAGACTTGATATCAGATTGTAGGTCTATAAGTGCTGTAAGTACAATAGGTTTTGTAATAGACTTAATAGTTAAGTCACCAGAAATTTCCATATTATACTTTCCGTCAGATTGTTTTTCTAAAATCTTTGAACTGTTAATCTTAAAAGAGGCTTTAGGGAAGCGTTCAACATCAAAAAAGTCTTGGCTTCTTAAGTGTCCAATTAAGTACTCTTTTTTACTATCTGGAAGATCAATATTTGTGATAGACATCATATTGATTACAATGTTGCCAGAGATTTTATTGCCTTCATTTAAATAAATATTTCCTGACTTTAATTTTAAATTTCCACTATGATTGTTATTTATAACCTTTAGTCCTCCTTTCCATTCTAAGCTACTAGTTTTTCTATTTAGTATAATAGTTGGAGCGACATTAGCTTTGCGTTCAACTTGTTTTTGCTGCCCAATACTTTTAAGAGTTTCTCTGTTATTTGTTGACTGCGCCATTAATGGAATCGTAAGGCATAGTATCAATAATATTTTTTTCATTAAAGTCCTTTGTTTGCTTTTAAAGTTTTATCTAATAAATTGGTGAGCAAAAAATTACTATATATATACAATTCATACAATTAAATTTAATATCAGGAGGCGTGGCAGAGCGGTTGAATGCACTAGTCTTGAAAACTAGCAAGGGTGAAAGCCCTTCAGAGGTTCGAATCCTCTCGCCTCCGCAATGAATAAGCCTATTGTCAGATTTGCTCCAAGCCCGACAGGGTACCTACATATTGGTGGAGCAAGAACAGCTCTTTTTAATTGGTTGTACGCTAAGAAAAATGGCGGAAAATTCCTTCTAAGGATTGAAGACACCGATTTAGAAAGATCAAAATCAGAATACATAGATCAAATTACAGATGCTTTAAGCTGGTTGGGATTTGATTGGAATGATAATGTTATTCTGCAATCAAAGAATAAATCACGCCATGAAGAAGTCGTAAATCATATGATTCAAGCAGGAACTGCCTATAGGTGTTTCTTGTCAAAAGAAGAGCTTGATGCATTGCGCAAAGAGTCAGAAAAAAAGAAAGAATTATTTCGAGTCCCGAAAACATATAGAGACTATTCCCTAGAACAGCACCAGGCATTGATAGATGAGGGTAAATCGTTTACAGTTCGCTTGAAGATACCGGATGGTATAACAGAATTTACAGACTTAGTATATGGAACCATTAAAGTTAATAATAAAGAATTAGATGACTTTATTATTGCAAGATCTGATGGATCTCCAACTTATAATTTTGTTGTAGCTATAGATGATTCTGATATGAATATTTCTCATGTTATAAGAGGAGATGATCATTTAGCCAATACGCCAAAGCAAATATTGGTTTATAAAGCATTAGGATTGACATTGCCTACATTTGCTCACCTACCTATGATATTAGGATCAGATAAGAAAAGATTAAGTAAGAGACATGCAGCTACTAACGTGCAAGAGTATAAAGAGAAAGGGTTTACTGCGACAGCAATGATTAATTATCTTTCTTTGTTAGGATGGAATCCAGATTCAGATCAAGAAATATTTAATATAAATGAGTTGGTTGGTGCATTCAATTTTAGTCAAGTTCAGAAGAAGCCTGCTACTTTTGATGAGAAGAAGTTATTGTGGGTTTCTGGTCAACAAATGGCACAAATAGAAGTAAGTACCGTCATAAAGGAAATAGAAATTCTAGATAGTAGTTGGGGTGTCAATCAAGATAGTAAATATAAAAATGATGTTATTGCATTAGTAAAAGATCGATCAAAGACATTGAATGATATAATCGAGGTCTCAGATGTTTTCTTTAAGGAAGATATTTCACATAACGAAGAGATGTCTAAGAAAATATTAGATGATAGTTCTATACAGATAATAACAGATTTACATGAAGCTTTGAATATAGAAGATAATTGGAGAAAAGATACACTTGAGTCTATTTTTGACAATTTAATGACACAACATGAGCTAGGATTAGGAAAACTTATTAAGCCTGTACGATTCGCATTAACTGGTCTTGGTTATGGGCCTGGCATTTTTGATATGATAATTTTGCTTGGAAAAGATAGATGTTTAAATCGTTTATCTAAAGCAGTTAAGTTATGATTATATATCGTTTATTTTTTTTACTTCTACTTACAGGCCACTTATTGTCTCAGACAAATTTTCCAAATAATAAGGTTCAATTAATTGACAATACAACTACCAATCTTCACAGCTTAACTTCCGAAGTATCATTTGTTAGTTTTTGGGCAACATGGTGTCTACCATGTATCAAGGAAATTGATAAGTTAAATGAATTTATTCACGACTATGAGAATGTATCAGTTATTTTAATTAATGAAGACAGGCCTGGAGATAAAGCTAAAGTCAAAAGCTTTGTTCGTTCAAGACAATATCCTATTGATGATAATTACCATATCATATTTGATTTTGATAAAAAACTATCTAGACAGTTTAGCGCTGAGCCTATTCCATTAACTCTTATTCTCAAGGGAACTAAAGTCATTTATCGTAAAAGAGGTTTTTATTTAGGCGATGAAGTCGAGTTAAAAAAACAGCTAAGAATAGCATTAAGTGATTAAGAAAATATATATTATTATACTCCTATTTACATCTGCTTATAGTCAAGTAGATATTTCAAATCAATTATCTGTACGATATGGTGATAGTGATAATGATTATAATTATAATGAAATATATCTCGATACAAAATTATCCTTTAATCGAGAAAATTATCGACTAGAATCACTTCTTACTTTTGAAGTCAGTGAGCCTGCTGAAATTGGATTAAATGCAAAAGGTCTAGATAGATATTTATTTGGATTCTATAATGATAAATTTTCATTGGAACTTGGTGACATACATCAAACATGGGGAAGAGGATTGTTGTTGAATCAGCTAGATCTACAAAATTTAGATTTTCATACAGGTTCGAGAGGCTTGGGTATGCAAGTTCACAACGAATCATCAACTTTGAATATTATTATGGGTGATACTGCAAGTAGGAAGAGTACTACAGTTTTAGGCGGCTATGATCCAAGAGTACCTAATTATTTTGTTGATCAATTTATTTATGGAGCAGATCTTAGTTTAAATGTTTTAAAATCTAATATAGGAGCAGCTTTCTTGCTTGTAGATGAAAAAGAAAGGTCTTTGTCTCATACTTTAACAAATTTTCGTGTAGATAGATCACATGAATATGGTGAATTTTTTATATCTGTTATTAATAAGGTTTCTGAAAAAGATTCTGGAAACTTGGAAATTTTCTATCCTGAAAAAGATGGTGGAGGTTTTTATATCTCGAATACTAACTACTTAAAAAAGTGGGCATTAACTTCCAGTTATAGAAATTTCAAAATGGACATAAATGATCCAGTAATCCGAGATAATATAGTCGATAATTACGGTCAAGCATTGGACATCCAGCGCTCACCAAGTGGCTTTTATCAACATACGTTTAGATTGTTAAGTAGAAATTCAAAAGAAGTAAATCTTAATGATGAAATAGGTATAGAAATTCAATTATTGGGTCCTATCAATGATAATGTAAATATTGCAGTTAATTATATGAAATCAAGTAGTTCAAAACGATGGCATAATGGAGTGGAAATTGATAATTCGCTATGGTATAGCGATAGCAACTCTATGCCTTCAAGTAGTCAAGAATCATATCCATTTGAAGAGCTGTTTATTGAGGTTAGTGGATATAGTTCAGATGGTAATATTTTTTATAAAGTTGGTATAGATTTTCAAGATCAAGTCTTTAATGTTTTATCTAATTCAGCTGAAGTAAAATCATTTGAAATCACCGAATCATTTACATTACCATTTTTAGTAAATTTTAATATCAATCCATCATGGAATGTTGAAATGCAATTAGAGCTACAAAGACTTAAAACAGGATTTGATACGACAATCCTATCTGATGTTGATGAAATAGATGATAATTATTCATTTACTTCTTTATTGACAGAAGAATATCAAGAAAATCTATTTTTAGCATTATCAGCAAATTATAATCAAAAGTGGTCTTTCAATCTTTCTCATGAATTAACCAATAGCGATGAATCATTGCTTGATGATGGTCATAATGAATCTTTTGATAGCTCAAATGATTGGAATTCAGCATCTATAGCATACAAGTTTGATTCAGATCATACACTTGAATTATTTTATGGCTCTATGCGTGGTGGACTTGACTGTACAAATGGTGTATGTCGATATATACAAGCATTTGACGACGGTATAAGAATTGACTACAGTCTTAATTTAGATTAACTTCGTCCAGATTTTTAAAAAAGTAGATTCTTTTAGGAGGGAAAATACATAATGAAAAATTATAAAACATTTTTAATGATAGGCGTAATAAGCTCTATGTTGATTACGGCATGTTCTAATGGAGGCAGTAGTGTTAATGCTTCTACTGATAGCACTTCAGAGACTGGTGGAAATGATGGTTCTGCAACTAACGTGAAATCAAAAATTTTGATGGAGTTGTTTACGTCAACTACATGTGGACCTTGTTTACCACAAAATAATACTTTAAATAAATACTTAGATCCTACATCGTCTACTTATGCAGGTGATTTAGCTGACGATTGGATTGTATTGAGATATCATGTATGGTGGCCATCTGCAGGTGATCCTTATTATGATTTTAATACTGCTCCAGTAATTAATCGTGAAAGTTATTATGATGTAGGATATGTTCCTCATATGTATACAAATGGATCGACTGATTCTGGTGGTACAGCAACTACATGGAGAAACAATGCAAGGGCAGCGGTTGATGGTCAAACGCCTGTAAATATACAAATAACAGGAGCAAGAGATGGTTATAATCTTAGTGGAAACGTTGCATTCACTTCAGCTTCAGATCTAAATAGTCTTGGGCTTAAATTCTATATTGCCGTAACTCATGATAATTCACAATATCAAGCACCGAACGGTCAAACAGCATTTGATCAAACATTTATTGATTTCTTAACGCTTGATACTACTTCTGATGCAGTTTCTTATGGAGAGCCATTAAATCTAGGTGTAGGCGAAACTCATACAAAAAGCTATAATTGGACATTAGATAGTAATTGGCCAAATAATTCAGGCGTATCTTGGACTAACGAAGATTTAACTCTTGTTGTTTTCGTTCAATTCGCTAATGCGGGAGCGAATGAGAAAAGAATTTTCCAGGTTGAAGCTTTTAGTTTTGATTAATAAGTTTCGGTCTTATTTACATATGCGCCCGTAGCTCAACTGGATAGAGCGTCTGGCTACGAACCAGGAGGCTGTAGGTTCAAATCCTTCCGGGCGTACACATGTCTATTGAAAATCAATTAGGAGCTGTCTCTCATGAAGATTGGATGCGTCGTGCTTTAAGCATTGCATCAAAAGGAATGAGAGAAGATGAAGTGCCAATCGGCGCTATTGTTGTCTATAAGGGGAAAATTATAGGTCAAGGATATAATCAATGCGAATCATTAAATGACTCTACTGCTCATGCAGAAATGTTAGCAATTACAGCAGCATCTAATACCATAGGAGACTGGCGATTAACTGATTGCAGTCTTTATGTTACGAAAGAGCCATGTTCTATGTGTGCTGGAGCTATTATAAATAGCCGTATTGATGCTCTATATTTTGGATGTTATGATGAAGATTTTGGTGCCTGTGGTTCCAAATTAGATATTTGTGGAAATCCTACCTTTAAAACTCCTAGTGTTGTTAGGGGGAATGTTTTAGGTGGAGATTCACTTGTTTTGATTCAAGATTATTTTTTTAAAAAAAGAAAAAAGAAGAAAGATTTAGAATTTTAATTAAAGTAAATACGGTAAAATAGCTTTTCTATTCTTTGGATAATTCTCGAATGTTTTATTATACCATTTATGACCAGCAATAGCTCTTGGAACAAGATTTGCTATAGTCCATATCGCAAAAGATAAACCTGCTAAAGACCATGTCATTAAGGCGAATGCGAGCCATTCCATTATTTCCCCTAAATAATTTGGATATGAGACATATTTATATATAAAACCACGGGGAATATAATAACCTTCCTTTTCAGATCTTAGACGTAATAAAATATTGTCAGATTTAATATTGATAATAGCACCTATAAGAAATAGTATAATACCTAATATAAAATTCCATTCATATATGTATTCCAATGGGTAGGCTTGTATAAAGCCTAAATAATACCCATTGATAAAGCCATTGACTGTATTGAACATAAGTGCTAAAAAAATAATTAAGAGTGGCATTTTAGACGGATTTTTCTGTCTAATAGGATAGATAATACTACGGTTAAAATAATGACCTATCCATAGAGCAAGAAATATGTATGAGACCAAACTTTTTTCTATGGGTCCGGTTAAAAAAAAGTAACCAACCATAATTGGTGACATGATCTCCATAATCAACCATCCTAATTGACTGGGAATCATAATAAAGAACCAAGAACCCCAATTTGATTTAGAAAACTTACCGTATGGTGCAGGTATTTTTAATAAAACAAGGAAGGCTATGAATCCCAATAAGAACCAATAATTTATTCCCGCTTGATAAATTTGTAACATGGACAACAATTTATGGCTAATATTGATTCGTTCAAAGAGCGTTTATGACTAATAAAACAATTATAGTAACAGGTGCAACTGATGGAATCGGTTTAGAGGCAGCTACTAAGATAGCTTCTCTTGGAAATCGCGTAGGTTTGATTGGTAGGAACCCAGAAAAGGGTGCAAAAGCAATTGAACGTATTACAAAATTAACTGGAAATAATAAGCTTGATTTCTTTCAAGCAGATTTAAGTTCGATATCTGAAATCAATAAGCTTTCTGAAGAAATTAAAAATAAATATTCTGAACTCAATGTCTTACTGAATAATGCTGGAGGGGCAAGCAAAGATAAAATTATTACTTCAGAGGGGCTTGAAAAAACATTCGCAACTAATCAAATGAATTATTTTACACTTACCACTAACCTTATGGATATGCTATCAGCATCTGAAGGCTCTAGAGTGGTTAATGTTGCATCCAATGCTCATATTGGTGCAGATATTGATTTTGATAATATTAACGGCGAAAAAGGCTATTCTTTTTGGAAGGCATACTGTGTCTCAAAATTAATGAATATAATGTTTACATATAGATTAGCAGAAATACAGGATAAAGTTACAGTGAATGCATTACATCCAGGGTTTGTCGATACAAACATAGGAGGAAATGAAGGATCTGTTATCAAAAAAATTGTCAAGTTTGGATCAAAGCTTTTTGCGAGAACAGTAGAAAATGGAGCAGATTCAAGTATTTATCTTAGTACTTCAGATGAAGTAAGTAATGTTTCTGGAAAATATTTTTTTAAATGCAGAGAAATAAAATCATCAAAAGTATCTTACAATAAAGAGCAGTGGAATCAAGTGTGGAGTTTGTGTGAATCTTATAAGGAGAAACTATCGTAATGAAGCAAAGAATTCTTATGCGTTCAGAATATAATTTTTTTAATACTGCATCAACTAGATGGAGAGATATGGATGGATTAGGACATATTAATCATACCGTATACTTAGGCTTATTAGAGACAAAACATAAAGAGTTTATTGATCACATTCATGGCGACAACAATGATCACGAGTTTGGTTTGCAGAGTACGGAAGCAGGTTTATTGGCTTCTATGAAAGTTATGTATATAAAACAAGTTCGCCATCCTGCAGAGCTTGATATAGGATATCGCATTACTAGAGTAGGTTCTAAAAGTTACGATGTTCATCAAGCTATTTTTCTAAAAGGAGATGATGAGCCTGCATTCCAAAGTATCCACACATTTGTAATGTTTAACTTTGTAGAGCAAAAATCTATTCCAGTAGGAGATCTTATTAAAAATAATTTAAAAGAGGTAAAATGATTACACTATTATCCCCATCAAAAAAACTAAACTTTAATGAACAGAATATTGTTCACAGTCATACCGAATGCGATTTTATTCAAAGTGCTGAATTATTAGCAAATGAAGCTAAAAATCTTACAGAAAATGATTTAAAAGAATTAATGAGTATTAGCGATAATCTTGCAAAGCTAAATAGGGAGAGATTTGATAGATGGTCTCTACCTTTCAGTCCATCAAATGCAAAGCAAGCTATATTAGCTTTTGATGGAGGTGTATATTCGGGATTAAAAGCAGAAGATTTTAAAGACAAAGATTTTGATTTTGCTCAAGATCATTTGAGAATTTTATCAGGATTGTATGGAATCTTAAAGCCTTTAGACCTTATTCAGCCCTACAGATTAGAAATGGGTGTATCTTTTAAGAATAATAAGGGAAAAAATTTATATGAATTTTGGAAAGAAGATTTAACAAAAAATTTAAATAATACTTTAAAAGAGCATAGCAATCCTACAATAGTCAATTGTGCATCAGTTGAATATTTTTCAGCTATCGATCTAAGTAAGCTTGATGGAAAAATTTTATCTATTGTCTTTAAAGAGTATCGAGATGACAAATTAAAGTTCATCTCTTTTAATGCTAAAAAGGCTAGAGGATTAATGACTCAATATATTATGAAAAATAAGATTAATAGCAATGACGATATTAAAGATTTTAACTATGAGAACTATAACTTTGATTTAAAGCTTTCTGATGAATCAACTTTTGTATTCACCAGATGAATAATAAAAAAATAAAGGAAATAAAGATGAAAAAATACAATTTGATGCTATCGGTATTTTTTACAGCTATGCTATTTATTGGTTGTAATAACTCTGATGGTGAAATGTCTAGACAAGTAGGAGACGCTTCAAAAGAAGCTGCTGCTGGACTAGATGCGGCGCATCACGTCATGTTTGATTTAGCTAGAGCTGAATTTGATAAAGGGATTGATAAAGATCCTAATTGTGTGACATGTTATTTAAATAAGGCACATGTAGAACAAGATAGAGTCTTAAAAAGAGAGTTATTAGAAACTGCTCTAGAATTATCAAAACCTGGACATCCAGAAACTATGCTTGCTCAAGCAGCAGTAAATTGGATAAACGGTGAAGGTGATCGATTTGCAGGATATTCTGATTTATATAAAAAATATCCAAATGACAGATTCTTAGCTGCTGGTGCCTATAGGAGTCTTCAACGTGAAGATAAGGTCGAAGAAGCTAGAGAAATGTTATTAGAAGCAGCTGAAAGGCTAAACGCAGGACACTTATACAACTTATTGGCTTATTCTTATATGTGGAATATAGATCCTAAATCAGAAGAGTATGATATGGCATTACCATATATTGAGAAATATATAGAATTAGATCCAAAACAAGCAAATGCGTTGGATTCTCTTGGAGAATTTTATTTAAATAAAGGAGATTATGATTTATCTATAAGATACTATATGGAAGCAACAGCAATCGATCCAACTTTTTCATGGGGTCCAAGAAACACCGCTTTAGCTCAGTATCAAGCAAAATTATCTCATGACGAAGCGAAAATTATGCGCACAAGCACAGAAAATGAAGATGCAAATAATGCATTTGATATGGGAAGATGGCAGCTTTATAATTTAGAATGGGAAAATGCATATAAATCATTTTCAAATGCAATTGAACAAGATCCCAACTTTGCACTTGCATATGCAATGCGAGCTAGAACAAGCGGTTTCTTAGGTAATCAAGGTGATATTGAAGATGACCTAGATATTGCTGTTAGCATGTCTTTAAATGCCTCAGAAGATGAAGCTGCAATGATTAATGCAGTAGCTAATGATATGAAAAGTGGAACTAATAGTTTTAATGCATTAAGCGAAGCATTATCTGATAAATATTCAGACGATTCATTTTTAGCATTTGAAACAGTTTTTGCTACAATCTCTGATAGAGGAGCAGATGTGGTTCTCGATAGAGCAAAAGCTTTATATTTAATGAATCCCAACTTTACTCCAGTATTAAATATGATGGGATATGCATATATGGAAAAAGGTGACTTGGATAATGCAGGTAAGAAGTTCCAAGAACAAATTAGGAGAGCTTCTGGTTCAGCAAATCCTTACGATTCAATGGGAGATTATTATTTAGCAATGAAGAATGATTCTGATGCATTAAGATATTTTGAACAATCAGTAAAAATGGGTCTTAAAGCCAGTATTGCTAAAGCTGATAGCTTGAAAAATGAACTAGAAAAAGAAGATAAATAAAGACTGATAAAGAGTGTAGGACAAGTTTCTACACTCTTTCTCTTTTTATCTAAAGATTATTTTTCCAAACCAAGAGGCTAACCATAGCTTCATCTTCATAGATCTTGACATATCATAACATGTAATCAGTCGCGTATCTGCTAAAGCAGCTTCTCTATGTATGAATGAAGATTTATACCAATCAATTTCTGTCATTTCCAGAAATTTTTTCATATTAGGATACCATACTACTCCAACTTCATCCCATTTATCTTTATCTGGACCAATCATTGTTAATCTTATTTTGGACCACCATAATACCTTTCCACCAACTTCTATAACTGCTTTAGTAGCAATATTAGCATATTTTTTATAGGCATCTCTTCCAGATATGTCATTTAATGTAATATCTTTGTATTTAGCATTTTTATTATATGAAAAGAGGTTTATCTGGACGATAGGATTTTTATCATCGTGATTTTCTTTAGCATATTTAATTGTTTGTTCTGTTGGAATTATGAACATTATTTACAACCTTTCATTATTTATCATTATAAAATTTAAAACTTTTATTAAATTGTCGAAAGAAAAGGATTCAATTGAGTAAAAATTATCAAATTTTAGCACTAAAATGGAGACCAAAACATTTTAAAGATGTTGTTGGTCAAGACCATATCACCGAAACGCTACAAAAGGCATTCGAAAAGAATCGTATTGCTCAAGCTTTTTTATTTGCAGGTCCTAGGGGAGTTGGTAAAACAACAACAGCTCGATTATTAGCTATGTCCCTAAATGGTTCAGATACTCCTTCAATAGAGTACGATACTGATTCAGATGCAGTGAAAGAGATTATAGAAGGTAGATCTATGGATGTTATTGAAATTGACGGTGCATCAAATAGAGGTATTGATGAGATTCGTGAATTGAGAGAGAATATTAAATTTATGCCTTTATCAGGCAAGTTTAAGGTAGTTATTATTGATGAAGTGCATATGTTAACAGTTCAAGCATTTAATGCACTACTTAAGACTTTAGAAGAGCCACCTACGCATGTAAAGTTTATTATGGCTACTACAGATATTCATAAAGTTCCACAAACAATTATTTCTCGATGCCAACGTTTTGATTTTTTACCTATGACAAACACCGTTATTAAAGACAGGCTAAAACATATACTTAAAGTAGAGTCGGTAAAAATTGACGACACTTCACTTGAATTGATTGCTAATAAGTCCGATGGTAGCATGAGAGATGCTTTAGGTTTTTTAGATCAAGTATTAGTATTTAGCGACGAAAAAATTACTACAGAGATGGTAATTGATTTGCTTGGCATTGTTCCTACAGAAATTTATTTTAATATTACAGATGCTCTTCACAATAAAGATGGAGATAGCCTTGTTTTATCTATACAAAAAATTAGAGATAAAGGTTATATCATCGAAGATCTTCTAAAAGGTTTGATAGGTCACTTTCGCAACCTTGCTTTACTTCATTATACCAATGGGTTAGGGTTAGCTGGTATTTCACCGGAAGTAGCTAAAATCTACAAGAATATTAACTATGAATGGACATTGAAAGACGTAGTAAGATTGTCAACAAATTTGTCAGAATTATACTCATCAATTAAGCAATTTTCAGATCAATATTTAATTTTTGAAATGACATTAATTAAATTGCTACAATTTGATAACAGTATAGATATTGAAAAGTTTTTAGAATCAGATATTGCTGAAAGTCCCGCACCTGCAAAGTTGGCTAAGAAGGTTGTTCCAAAGGTAAAGTCGGCACCTAAAGTTGAGATTGATCATAAAGAGCCTGCTAAAGAGGAAAAAAAGGTAAAAAAAAGTCCCTCTAAAATTTCTATAGATGATATAAAAGATTCTTGGAGCCAAATTCTAAAAAAAGTCTCTAAAGAAAGAGGGTCTATTGGAGTTTTGTTAGAAACATGTATCGTTGGCGATCTAAAAGATGATACTTTAGAGTTGATATCTTATGATAGTAATGAGTTTAGTCAGAAACTTCTTAAGGATCCTTTTATCTTATCTACAATAAATTCAGTTTTAGGGGTTTCATTGAAGGTGAATATTGTTGTCGATACCAACGTGGCAAAAATTGAAGAAGATGTAAAAGAAGAAATTAATCAAGATGATATTGTCAAATTATTTGACGGAAAGGATTTTGCATAATGTTTGGAAATATGAAAGAAATGATGAAGCAAGCGCAGAATATGAAATCTGAAATGACTAAAATTAAAAAAGAATTAGAGAAGGTTGAAGTTGAAGGATCTTCTTCTAATGGATCATGCGTTGTTACTATGACAGCTGATATGAAAACTACTAGAGTTGAAATTCAAGAGACATTACTGAGTAGTGATGCATATATTATTGAAAATGCAATCAAGGTTGCTGTTAATAATGCGTTAGAAAAAGCAAAAGACACTTCTGCAAAAAGACTTAAATCTGTAACAGGTGGCTTAATGGATAATATCCCAGGAATGTAATGAGTAAAGTAGTAGTATATATCGACCAATTAGTAGAGGCTTTAACAAAATTTCCTGGAGTAGGTAGAAAAGGAGCTGAACGTATTGCATATTTTATTGTTCGCTCTAATAAATCTGTTGCAAAGGATTTGATAGTTGGATTAGATAATATAAGTGAGAAATTATCTAACTGCGATAATTGCGGAATGATCTTCTTAAAAGAAGATGAAGACTGTAGTTGTAATTCAAATCGAAATGTCTCATGCTTATGCGTTGTTGAAAATGTTGAGGATGCTGTAAAGATTGAAAATACCAATAGTTATGATGGTTTATATCATGTTCTTGGAGGCGCCATATCACCATTAGATGGTATAGGTCCGTCAGAATTATCATTTGATAAGCTTTTAAAGCGCATTGATGATAAGTTAGAAGAAGTTATTATTGCTACAAATCCAAGCACGTCAGGTAATGCAACTGCGATGTATGTAGAAAAAATATTAAAAGATAAAAAAGTAATTATTTCCAGATTGGCAGTAGGGTTACCTGTTGGCAGTAATCTAGAATATATAGATGACAAAACAGTGACTACCGCTATTCAGGGAAGGGTAAAGCTCAATTGAAAAACTTTATCAATTTTTTAACTTATTCTCGCATTATTCTTACTCCATTTATTATATATCTTATCTATATCAACAGCTATACAGTAGCTGCAATAGTTTTTGCTTACTGTAGTTTTAGCGATGTTGCAGATGGAAGATTAGCCAGAAAACATAATCTTGTATCTGAAAAAGGTAATTACCTTGATCCTTTAGCAGATAAAATTCTCATGATAGGTACACTAACGATATTAGCTTATCAAGGAATAATATTACTTTGGGCTTATAGTATTATTATCGGTCGCGATATTTTAATTACGATTTATAGAAGCTATCTTATTGGAAAGAACAAACCTCTGGTAACATCTCAATATGGAAAATGGAAAACTGTATTTCAGCATGTTATGGTTATTGTTATATTATTAAACAATCCTACACAAGATATTATTAATCTAATCGTTTCATTTAATGCAATTTATGCAGCAGCAACAGGGGTTGAGTATGTCATCAAGAATGGATTTTAAAAAAATATGAATTATCAACTTGCAACTCTCTTTGGTCTAGGTAGGCTTCCAGGAGGAGGAACATGGGCTTCTTTATTTGTTTTGATAGTAACTATCTTATCTAAAGATCCATCTAATACACTCCTATTCTTCATTTCTATCACACTTCTTTTTACACCTGCTATATATAAAAAATCATTACCTTTATTTAGCTCTAAAGATCCTAAGGAATTTGTATTGGATGAAGTAATTGGAATGGCTCTCGCTCTTATTGTAGTGCACACGTTTTCTAGTATTTTTGGAGGTTTTATTTTTAATCTTCCTGATTATATAAATAATCAAGAACTCTTATTTTTTACAACATTTATAGTATTTCGAATTTTTGATATAAGCAAAATAGGTCCTGTTGGTTGGATTGATGACCCAAATACTGCACCAGTATGGTGGAGTAATATTGATAGTAGTGCTAAGGATTCTGCGTATATGAATGTTATAGGGGACGATATCATGGCAGCGCTATTAACTGGTATTGTTGTTATTTCTATTTTAAGTACTTGTTTGTGGGTCATATAATGAAGATTGGAATCATAACCATTGGAAATGAATTATTGAGCGGATTTACCATTGATCGTAATTCTGCTTGGATTGGACAAAAGTTGTTAGAGTCTGGTATGAAAGTACATGTAAGACAGACTATCCAAGACGATTTAGCTGATATCTACGAGACTCTTGAATCTATGTGGAAAGATTGGGAATGTGACTGTGTAATAGTCACAGGAGGCTTAGGTCCAACTGTTGATGATATTACTATTTCTGCTTTTCTAGAGTATTTTGATGACAAGCATGAATTTGATAAAGAATATTGGAGCATACTCAAAGAACGTTTTGAAAAGCTCAACTTTAAGATGCCAAACTTAAATAAGAATCAAGCTTACAAATCAAAAAACGGTAAAATGATAACAAATCTAGTAGGAACAGCCAGAGGGTTGCACTACATAAAAGATCATTCATCACTTTTTAAAACTGTGAAAACTGCTTTAAAGGGTGGTCCTAAAAAAAGCCATTTTTTTGCATTACCAGGAGTTCCTCAAGAAATGAAATCTATGATGAAAAATTATGTTTTACCTATTCTTGAGAAAGACTTAGAGAATAAAGTGGTTTGCAAGTCGATAAGGACTACTGGAGTGCCAGAATCTATTCTTCAAGAAAAAATATCTGATATTATAGATGCGAATAAAGATAAGTGTGATATTGCATTTTTACCGCATCGTATGCTTGGAGTTGATATTCGATTAACAACTCAAGATACAGACTTTCTGGATAGCTTGCTTAAGTCTATTGTTAAAAGAATTGATAAATATGTCTATGGGTTTGATTCTGATAAATTAGAAGAGGTTGTTGCAGATCTTTTAATCAAAAATAATGCAACAATTGCTACAGCTGAATCTTGTACTGCAGGTTTATTAAGTGTTAGGCTTACAGATGTTCCTGGTAGCTCTGAATACTTTAATGGAGGTATTGTGTGCTATAGCAATGAATTGAAACACGATTTAGTGAATGTTAAGCAAAATACCCTAGATCAATACGGAGCTGTGAGCGAAGAAACTGCCGGTGAATTAGCTGTTAATATTGCCAAGAATTTAAAGAGTGAAATAGGTGTAGGTATAACGGGAATAGCGGGTCCAGATGGCGGAACTGAAAAAAAACCAGTAGGATTAGTATTTGTTGGAATATCTTATAAAAATAATGTATATATTAGGAAGTATAATTTAACACCAAACCGTAATATCAATCGCGAATTAACAGTTATTTTATGCTTAAATGAGATAAGAAAAATTTTAAAAAATTCTAAATAAAAACAAATTTAAAAAGGGAAGAGTCATGGCAACAAAAAAAGAAGCAGCAAATAAAACCAAAGTATTAGATACGGTACAACAGGATATTAATAAGGCATATGGCGAAGGCTCAATCATGCGATTAGGCGGAACGGCTACCTTGGATGTTGAGGCTATTTCTACAGGATGTTTATCATTGGATATGGCTTTAGGTGTTGGTGGAGTTCCAAAGGGACGAATTGTAGAAGTTTTTGGACCAGAGTCTTCCGGAAAAACAACTTTAGCTTTACATATTATTGCTGAGTGTCAAAAAAATGGAGGTTCAGCTGCATTTATTGATGTAGAAAATGCTCTAGACCCTATATATGCAGAAAATCTAGGTTGCAAACCAGACGACTTATTAGTTTCTCAACCAGATACTGCGGAACAAGCATTAGATATTTTACAAAAATTACTTGAGACAGGTGCACTAGATGTAATTGTTATTGATTCGGTTGCTGCACTAGTTCCTAGAAAAGAATTAGAAGGTCAAATTGGAGATCTTACTGTTGGGCTGCAAGCACGTTTAATGTCTCAAGCTTTACGTAAGCTATCTGGACCTATTAACAAGTCAAGAACATGTGTTGTTTTTATTAATCAAATTAGAGAAAAAATTGGAGTAATGTTTGGTAGTCCTGAAACTACTCCAGGTGGAAGAGCTTTAAAGTTTTATGCATCAGTTAGATTAGACATTCGTAGAATTGCCGCTATTAAAGAAGGTACAGATATGACTGGAAATAGAACAAGGGTGAAAGTTGTAAAAAATAAAGTTGCTCCACCATTCAAAATGACTGAATTTGACATTATGTATGGTAAAGGTATATCATATGAAGGTGACTTGCTTGATCTCGCACTACAAGGTGGTATAGTAGATAAAATGGGCTCCTGGTTCTCTTATAAGGGTACTAAAATAGCTCAAGGAAGAGAAAAAGTAAAAATACTTCTAGAATCAGATGATAAACTAGTCAAAAACGTACTTTCTGATGTGAAAAACTATCTAGGGCTAGCTTAAGCTCTACTTAGACACTAGTGGTTAAAAGTTTAAACATAGGGGATCGAATCGAAGTTGAGATTGGTCCTATTGCTCATGGGGGTCATTTCATATCCCGCCATAATGGTCAAGTTGTCTTTGTTCGACATGGTATTACAGGTGAAAAAGCTATTGTAGAGATTACATCTGTATCATCAAAATTAGCTCACGGAGATGCCGTAGAAATTTTAGAAAAATCAACCGAAAGAATAGAGCCTGCTTGCAAGTATGCTATTCCAGGTGGATGTGGAGGTTGTGACTTTCAACATATCGCTTTATCTGCTCAACAAAAAATGAAGTTAGATGTCGTTAAAGACCAGTTTTTACGTATTGGGAAAATAGAAGTTGATCCTGAAATGATTATAGTTGAGCCTAAAGATGGCTTGCATTGGCGAACTCGTTTTGATTTTGCAGTTTCTGATAATGGCCATGTCGGTTTATATGCCTCAAAAACAAAAAAAATTATTGAAATTGATGAATGTCTAATCGGTCTTAAGGAGATTAATACTCCTGAAGTATTTAACAAAAAATGGAATGGAGATGATCGCGTTAGAGTTGCTGTATCTAGTTCAGGTCAAAAGAATATATCCAGAGGAAAATTTACTATTTCAGGTCCATCAAAACTTCGCGAAGTAATTGGCGAGAATACTTATAACATTTCTTCACATTCATTCTGGCAAAGTCATATACGTGCACCAAAAACATTAACAGACTTATCCTTAGATTTTATGAATTTAAAACCCGGAGACATTGTTTGTGATTTGTATGGCGGCGTTGGATTGTTTACTATGCCAATTGCAGAAAAAATTGGAAATCATGGACATGTTCATTTGATTGAACTAAGTAATCAGGCTACTAGAGATGCATCAAAGATATTTAAAGGATATAATAATGTTTCGATTCACAAAGGTTCTGTGGATAAAAAATTACGTTATATTCAGGACATTGATGTTATTTTGCTAGATCCGCCTAGGACTGGAGCTGGTAAGATAGCTATAGACCAAATTTCCTCTAAAAAGCCTAGAACTATCGTTTATATTTCATGTGATCCAGCATCACTTGCTAGGGATAGTAGGTTTTTAGAAGATTCTGGATATTCTTTAGATAAGATTACTGCTGTTGATTTATTTCCAATGACACATCATATCGAATGTGTTGTAAAGTTTGTACTTAAAAACTAACTAGTACTTTTCAAAATAATCGCTAGATAAATCTTTTAGCTTATTACTTAATAGTATGATAGCAAGTAAGTTTGGAAAAGTCATGAATGCTAGAGCTGCATCTCCAAATATCCATACCTGTTCTAAGGTTAGCATTGATCCTACAAAAACCATAAATACATAACAGTATCTATAAATAGAAATCGCACCAGTTCCAAATAAATATTCTGTAGCTCTTTCTCCATAAAAAGACCAACTAATAGCAGTTGATAAAGCAAACAATACCACAGCCATTGTTACAATTTCAGCTCCATAAGGTATTCCGAGATCAAAGGCATGGCTTGTTAAAAGAACTCCCGCTTTTAAGTCTGTTATAGATGGATCAATTCTTTGGCTATAGAATTCAGTTAAATGCCATGAATTAGTTACCATTATAACAAGCCCTGTTAATGTACAGATAATAATAGTATCAATATATGGTTCTAGAAGAGCAACAACGCCTTCTCTTACAGCATATGGTGTCTTCGCTGTTGAATGTGCGATAGCAGCAGATCCTTGTCCAGATTCACTTGAAAATAATCCTCTTTTCACACCCATCATCATTGTATTTAAGAAAGCAATGAACGCACCGGCTGCTACTCCAATGGCAGGCTCCTTAATAGAAGGAGGGTTAAATGCCATTGTAAAAATAGTATTAAAAGATTCGCTAACATGTTCATAGTTAGATATAATTATAAAGAGAGCACAGAATACATAAATTGTAGCCATAATTGGCACTAAATAACTTGTTACATTACCAATACGTTTAATTCCACCAAGAATAACAGCTCCAACGATAGCAGCACATGATAGACCTATGATAACATGCATTAAAGAAATATTTGATTCACTACCAAGTAAGGTGATTGAACTTGTAGCCATAATAGCATTATCAGATCCAGTAATCGTTTCTATCTGAGCATATAATTGTTGTGTTAAAGTGTTAGATTGAATTGCATTTCCAGTAAAGAATGAGCAGATAATAGTGAAACAAGCAAACGTAGCAGCTAACCATCTCCATTTAGGCCCTAAGCCATTTTCGATAGTATACATAGGTCCACCAGCAGTATTTCCAAGAGAGTCAGTTTCTCTATATTCTAACGCAAGAGTACATTCTGCATATTTTAGCGCTGTTCCAAAAAAAGCAGTAATCCACATCCAGAATAATGCTCCTGGACCACCATAATAAATAGCAATAGCAACTCCTGCAATATTTCCAATACCGACTGTTGCTGCCAATGCAGTTGATAGTGCTTTAAAGTGATTTAAATCACCTTCATCTTCAACGTGATCGTAATCTCCTCGCGTTACTCGAATTCCATGTAAAACTCTTCTTAGCTGAGGAAAACCTAATTTAAATGTCATATAAATACCTGTTCCAAGCAATGCAACGACCATAAATGGAATACTGCTTATAGGATAGTCTGCTTTAAAATTATCTGGTAGTAAATTTCCAGGAAAAGACCATGCTGAATCATAAAAATGAACTCCTTGAGTTACAAGTAGTATACCTATAATACTAAATATGATTGCGGAAAGTTTAATTTTTGACATGCATGAATATTAAAAATTTTTTTTAAAAGTAAACATGAATTTTATTATTAATTTACTTTTCATGTTAATTGCAGGAGTAGATGAAGTAGGTAGAGGTGCGCTGGCTGGTCCAGTGGTAGCAGCAGCAGTTATATTAGATAATGATATAGACGGCTTAAATGACTCTAAAAAATTAACAGAAAAGAAACGTAATACACTTTTTCAAATTATTAATGATACAGCATTATCTATTGCTGTAGGCATTAAATGGAATGACTATATAGATGATGTTAATATAAAAGTCGCATCAGAGCATGCAATGATTGATGCAATTAATAGCTTAAGTCTTCAACCAGATAAGGTTATGGTAGACGGATTTCCTTTAGATATACCAATCGAAAATGAAGGTATTATAAAAGGAGATCAAAAAATTAGATCAATTATGGCAGCTTCTATTATCGCAAAAGTTACTAGAGATGAAATTATGCGTTCATTTCACTATATTTATCCTATGTATGGTTTTAATAAAAATAAAGGATATGGAACTAAGCAACATTACGATGCTCTTAAAGAATATTCTTACGTATCAATTCACAGGGAAACATTTAAGCCTATATCTGGTATGATAAGTAGATGAAGAAAATTATATCAGAAATAAAATCATTATTAGCGCTTATCCTGATTGTGCTCTTTCTTAAGGAAACAGTTGTGGAGCTCTATATAGTTCCAACTACTAGTATGGAAAGAAATATCTTAAAAGGAGATATGTTAGTAGGAAGTCGTTTCGCTTATGGTATGAAATTGCCACAAAAAATTTGGGTACCATTTACAGCTATTAGCATCCCAACTTTTTTACCTGACTATCGATTTCCAGCATTTAAAAAGGTAGAAAGAGGAGACGTAGTTGTTTTTGAATATCCAAGAGATATTGTTTATAAATATGTAAAACGATGTATAGGTATTGCTGGCGATAGAATTAGAATAGAAGATAGAAAAGTTTATGTTAATGGGGCTATAAGTGAACTTCCTGATGGAGGTCAATTTCTATCAAGCTCCTATTCAGAGAAAGATATTATAGATCAAGATATTTTCTTAGGTGCTAAGGGTGATAATTCTGGTGTTAGTGGTAACAAGGATCAATATCCTGAAATCATTATTCCTAAAAAGGGAGATTCTTTCCTTTTAGATGAATCTATGGATTGGCAATTGGTCATACCTATTTTATTGTATGAGGGTAATAAGGTAGAATTGATTTACAAAGAAACAAAATTTGCTTTCACAAATGAGAGCCCTAGAGATATTTTTAGAAGAACGGGTGATAGGTCCATTTTTAAAGCTTATGTTCCTACGGATGGAGCAACTTTGATTAATCCATGGTCTCCTATGTTCAAGAAAGAATACATTCAACATCTTTACATAAACGGAACATCGATAACAGACATAGATTCATACGAAGTTCAACAGGACTACTTTTGGATGATGGGAGATAATCGAGACAATAGTGAGGACTCTAGATACTGGGGATTTGTACCAGAGAGTCATATATTAGGTCAACCAGTTATTACGTGGTTTTCAATTAATCTTGATAGTTATGCTCCAAGAATTTCACGTATTGGAAAAATTCCTAATTAGAAAAAAAAAGTTTTCATATTGGGTTTTCATTGATTAGTTTCGGTGGACTTAAAAAAACAACTGAGGTATTATAAATGTTAACTAGTACAGAAAAGATTCTTAGCGTTGTAGCTTTAGCCCTTACCGTTGCGGTAGGTTTTTCATTATTACAATATAATTCTGCAATGGATGAAATGACTCAATTAAGACAAGAGCAAGTTGAGCATGTAGATATGGTAAATCAAGAATTTAAGCAGAGAGTAAAAGCCGTTGAGCTTGAAAATATTGGCCAAGGAAAAGAAATTAAAAGAGGTCAAGATAGAATCACTGCTAACACAAAATTAATTTATACTAAAGCTGACTCTCTTGGCAGCTTAATTGACGATCTAGCTTATGAAATTAAAAGAGTTGATCGTGACTTGACTAAGAAAATTAAAAATGTTCAACGTGACTTAGAAGGATTAGAAGACAATTTTGATTCTGAAAAACGTAGAACAAGAAGAGCTCTTTCAGATATCAAGAAACAGCTTAAGAAATTAGATGCAGCAGTATTCCCGCCAGAAGAAGAAGTTGAAGGCGATAAGAAGAAATAACGTTTAATTTGATCATGATTTAAAAAAAGGGCTTTTTATAAGCCCTTTTTTTTGTACCGAGAGTCGGGCTCGAACCGACACGAGGAAACCCTCACCGGATTTTGAATCCGGCGCGTCTACCAATTCCGCCATCCCGGCAAAAATGTTGACAAATTTCACGTAAATTATGTAGCTTGTCAATAGTAGAGTATTTAACGAAGGAGAAAAAAGTGTCATTTAAAACCGTACCAGGAATGTTTCAACATTTAGTAGAAGAAAGACCAAACCTTAAAACCTTTTTTACGAAAGGTGCAAATGGATGGGAAGGCATTGAGTTAATAGATTTACAAAAATTAGTTGAAGATTTTGCAAATGGATTAAAAAATTTAGGTATTAATCAGCATGAGAAAGTAGCAATTGTCGGAGCAAATTCTCGTCAATGGGCTATTTCAGACTATGCAATTGCACATATTAGAGCTGTTTCTGTTCCAGTTTATCCAACACTTATTCCAGCTCAGTCTAGATATGTGGTAGATCATTCAGAAAGTAAAGTTGCAATAGTACAAGATGCTATTCAACTCGATAAGGTTTATCCTTTGATAAATGATGCAAATTCAAATTTAAATACTATTATAGTTATGGATGATAATTATGATGGTACCAAAGAAAATGTTGTAAAATTTTCTGAAGTCTTTAAGATGAAAGATGAAGTACATGATATCCGCGAGCTTTCAAAAACAGTAGTAGAGGATGATTTATTAACACTTATTTACACTAGTGGTACTACAGGAAATCCTAAAGGTGTTATGTTGAGTCATGCAAATATTTGCAATAATCTTCTTTCAATTGATAGTATTATTAAAGCAGCAATGGAACTTAATCCTGAATTAAAGCCAGCTGATGGTATAGAAAGATTTGTTTCATTCCTACCAATAAGTCATAGTTTTGAAAGAGTAGGTGGTCATTATTCTATTTTCAGTCAAGGTACTCAGATTTATTACGCAGAAATGAATTTTACTCCTGAAATATTATTTGAAAATATAAGAGAAGTTCAACCAACATTTTTAACAGCTGTTCCGAGAATTTTTGAAAAAATACATGGAAAAATAATGGACAGTGTATCAGGGATGACAGGTGTTAAAAAAACACTTGCTGAGTGGTCTATTGCAGTTGGAATGCAAACGGTACCATATCGTCAAACAAGTAAAAAACTTCCATTCATATTAGGCTTAAAGTATAGCATCGCTGATAAATTAGTTTTAAATAAGTTTAGAGCTGCCTTAGGTGGTAAGGTAAGAGCTTGTTCATCTGGTGGATCAGCACTATCAAAAGAAGTTGGATCTTTTTTCTGTGGAATTGGAATCTCAATTATTGAGGGTTATGGTTTAACAGAAACAAGTCCTGTGATGACGATTGGACATCCTGATTTCTTTAAATTTGGTACAGTAGGTAAAGCTATTGCTGGTGTTGAAGTGAAAATTGCTGAGGATGGCGAAATTTTATGTAGAGGTCATTGTGTTATGCAGGGATATTACAAGAATGAAGAGGCAACCAATGAAGCTATTGTTGATGGTTGGTTCCATTCTGGAGATATCGGTAAATTTGATGAAGATGGTCTTTTACGAATTACTGACAGAAAGAAAAGCTTAATCGTTACTTCTGGAGGTAAAAATGTTGCACCTCAACCTATGGAAGTTTCATTGACATCCAGCAAGTATATTGAGCAGTGTAATGTCGTAGGAGATGACAGAAACTTTATTTCAGCTCTCATAGTCCCAAATAAAGAAAATCTAATGAGTTGGGCAGAAGATAAAGGGTTAGCATCTTTGGATTATAAAAGTCTATGTGCGCACCCTGATGCTTATGATATGATTGATATAATCGTCAAGCAAGTAATGACAAACTTTTCACGATATGAGTCAATTCGCAAGTTTGTTCTTATACACGAAGAATGGACAGTCGATTCCGGTGAATTGACACCTAAAATGTCTATAAAGCGTAAAGTTGTTACAACGAAACATAAAGATGAGATTGAAGAGATGTACAATCCTAAGAATGCACCAATGAAATCATCTGATGACAGTGGTCATTTAGGCGGATAATCGTCGGTTGTTGAATAAGTATTCTATATCTTTTATAGTAATATCGATTTTCCTTATCGGTTGGACTTTACCTAAAAATAACACCCCGTATATTATTGTATTGGGTATTGCCCAAGATGGTGGCGCTCCTCATGCTGCATGCACAAAAGATTGCTGTATTAATAAATGGGATAATCCGAAATTACATAATCAAGTATCAAGTTTAGGTATTGTTGATCCTTCAACCAATGAAGTATGGATGATTGATGCTACACCGGACTTTTCTTTGCAATTGAATGCACTAACAATGGATCAAAAAAGGACCTTTAAGGGAGTTTTTCTCACACATGCTCACATAGGTCATTATACAGGATTAATTCATCTAGGACGTGAAGTCATGGGCGCAAAACAGATTCCAGTATATGCGATGCCAAAAATGAAAACATTCTTGAGTACAAACGGTCCTTGGAGTCAGCTTGTTGATTTAAATAATATTGATATTAAAAATCTTCAGAATAATACGAA
Source organism: uncultured bacterium (assembly GCA_905182795.1). Classification (GTDB taxonomy): domain Bacteria; phylum Fidelibacterota; class Marinisomatia; order Marinisomatales; family Marinisomataceae; genus Marinisoma. Next base: position 105,025 of record CAJJCZ010000009.1, read on the forward strand.
GATTCAGCTAAATGATAATTTGAGCATTACACCATTCATTGTTCCTCATCGTGATGAATTTTCTGAAACAGTAGGATATAGAATTCACGGTCCGAATAAATCATTAATATTTATTCCAGATATAGATAAATGGGAAAAATGGAGTCAAAATATCAAGGATGTAGTAGAGGACAATGATTTTAGTCTCTTAGATGGAACATTTTATGATATTAATGAATTACCAGGAAGAGATATGTCAAAAATTCCTCATCCCTTTATTATCGAGTCAATTGAAGTATTGGATGATATTAATAATAAATCTGGAGTGCATTTCATACACTTGAATCATACAAATCCAGCATTGAGCTCTGATTCAAAAGCTACAGATTTTATAAAAAAACAAGGATTCAGTATTGCTGAGAAGTATCAAGAGTTTAGTTTATAAATGTTTTTTTCATGCAACTTTATAACATAAACAATGTCTAAGTATTAGTTCGGTATTTAACAATATTATTACTATTATTGGAGGCGCTATTATGAAAAAGCAAATTGCTATATATATCTTATTGACAAACTTATTCAGTCAATCATTTACAGACCTAACTGAGAGACCTACTTATAACCCTAAAAAAATTACTTCATCAATTATTTTGGATGGAGCTTTAGACGATCAAGAGTGGTTAACAGCGCAAGTTGCAACTAATTTTACAGGAACCGAGATATTTCAAGGACAGCCCGCACCACTTAAAACCGAAGCAAAGCTTTTGTATGATGATACCCATCTTTATGTTGGATTTGTTGCATATATCGATAGATCTGATCTTCGCTTTAGTATCACAAAGAGAGATAATCTTGATGACAGAGACGATAGGGTTTGGATTAATATTGATGCATTTGGAGATGAATCTCTTACATACGGTATAGGAGTAAGTGCTGGTAACGCTCAAATAGATGGACGCGCCACTTTTGGATTTGACCAATCTTTAGATTTAACATATGAAACTAAAGTAAAAATTTACGATGATCGTTATGAGGTAGAAATGGCTATTCCATTTACAAGTCTTCGATATTCTTTAGCCTCAGCACAAACATGGCGCATAAATTTTGGTAGAGGATTCACCGGTGATGATGAATTAACTCGCTATGTATATTGGGCATCAAAGGTAGATGGGATTGAGTGCCAAACTTGTCAGTTAGGATTCTTAAATGATATTCAGCCTCCAAAACAAGAACGAGGAGATATTGAATATATTCCTTCTTTGGTAGGTGGCTATTCTGAAGACTTTACCGACAATACATCTTCATCAAATGATGAAGTTTCAATGTTCATAAAATATCCTATATCATCAGTGGATTTACTAGAAGTAGCGTTTAATCCAGATTTTAGTCAAATAGAATCAGATGATGTGCAAAATGATATTAATACCGTTAATGCGCTTTACTTTAGAGAAAAAAGACCTTTCTTTAGTGAAGGAGCAGAACTCTTTAAATTTCAAGCTGAAAGAGGATATATAAACCTATTTTATTCTAGAACAATTAATGACCCATCAATTGTTGCAAAATATACTGGAAAGATTGGAAAGACTTCATATGGTCTTATCAGCGCCAGAGATGAATCATCATCACTATTACTACCTTTTGAAGAAACAAGTACCGTAGTTAGTATGGGAAAAAGCTCTTCTAATATTGTTCGTGTTAAACGTATGCTTAAAAACGGTGGCTCTATTGGAGGTATTGTTACAAATAGGGTATTTGACAATGCTGGAGATATGACCACTGGTGGTATTGATTTTCATTACCATCCAGGGAATAACCTTCATTTAACATTACACGGAACAGCATCAGTGCATAATGAATCAAATAACCTTGAATATAATCCAGAAGGTGAAGATATAGCATTGCAAATGATTGATGGAAATACCACAGCATTTGATGGCGAAAGAATTTCAGGTAATGCTTTAGGATTTAGTTTGAATAGAATGAATAGAACTGATAGATCTGGTATCACCCTAAGACTGCGTTCACCTGGGTTTAGAACCAGTAATGGATTTGAAAAAAATAACTCTACAAAATGGTTAAAATTTGGAAAAGGAAAAACAATTTATTATGATAGTCATCCGTCTTTATTGAAAATTTTATATGGCTTAGAAGGTGTTTATAAAACTAATTATGATGGATTGGTAAAAAAGAAAGAAATTAGCTTTCAAACCGCTATATCTTTTGTAGATGGATCTAGTATGTCCGTAAACATGGAGATATTGGATGAAAACTTTAAAGGTGTTCAATTTGATGGAATGGCAAGTATTCATGCTAATTATACAAAAAAATTAAATCAAAATCTCAAAGTTCATGGTGGAGCTTTTATTGGAAATGAACTTATTAGGTATTTAGATATTCCTGAGCTCGGAGATGACCATGGAGTTTATGGTTATTTTGAATATAAGCTATCAGATGTTAGCAATCTTTCTTTAGGTCTCCAGTATGAAAATGTGAAAGATTATTATGACGGATATATCTTACAATCAAGATTTAACCATTCTTTTTCTACTAAATTGACAATGAGAACCAAAGTTCAATATAACGGTTTCTCTAATTCATGGTTTGTTGAGCCTATGGTTACCTATCAACCCAATGCATTTAGCGCGCTATATGTTGGAGTAAATGATCTCCTAACAACGGATGATAGTATGTTCTCAAACTTAAAAGAGAGTCAAAGACAATTCTTTATTAAATTTCAATACTTATTTTAGGAGATTAAACATGAAAAAGATTATTTTAATACTACTTTCACTAATTATTAATGGGTGCGTATCTCTTTCATTATTTTAAGATGATAAAAATGAATAAACTTACCCACATACTAATTATATCTCTGTTTATTAATGGCTGCGTATCTCTTTCAGTCGGGAGCAAGCTATCAAAGCGCGTTATTGATACACCTAGTAGTACAAACCAAGCTGATAGCAGTGTCTATGCATCTCAGAGCACAACAATGATGGCTATTAATCATATCTTACCTGCAAAGAGTGCTGCATTTGAGATGATGAATAAGACTATCATTTTACCTGCATTCAAACGCAATGATATTGATGTTTATAATAGCTTGCAATTTTTAGCTCCTGAAGGGGAAAATGAAGATGGAACATTTACTTTTGTATATGTTGCTAATCCATACCTTGAAGATAAAAATTACGATATTTTAGATGTTCTAGTAGCAGAATATGGTAGATCTAGAGCAGAAGAGTATTTTGATATTTGGTTAAGTTGTTTTGCTTATGAGCAAGAAGTAATGTCTTTTAGATGATAAAATCATACCTTTTTGACCTATTCTATATTAAATTTTCTTCAATGAGAGTATTACAAACTTTTTTCACCTTATGTCTTGGCATGCAATTGCTTGTTGGTCAAAACGTTGAAATAGAGCCAGATCGTCCGGGTACAGATAATTACCAAGAAAGAAGCAGGGCAAATCTAAGATCAGAATCTATTGTAAATATTTACTCCAATGTTGCTGTTGCTGATGTGCATGTTTGGAATTTACCATGGCAATCATCGGAAAGAACATTTCCAGCTAAAATAGCTCTACCAACAGACAATCAACGCTATATCATTAGCTTCTACACGCAAGCTGAATTTCAATCCATTACTCAAGAATTACAGACATTCGATTTTGATTCTAGAGATATCGATGAATTTGAGTTATTGCAAGATCAACTTGTAAAAATGGAATTAGCAACAAAATATGTACGTCCTATTCCAGGGACTGATTCATCTGTATTTTTAACACATTGTTCAACTGAAGATTTAGATTGTGAAAAAGGTATGCATTGGTTGGATCAATTTTATGCACATTATTATGACTCAAAACAAGAACAAAACCTTGTGTCAGACTTAAACGGTTCTGACTTAACAGAGGAAGAAAAATTTTTAGTTAGACGACACCGTCTAGGTGTATTTAGTATGGTTAGTTTATTTTCAATGGTCATGTTCGTTATAGATAGCAACGTTCAGTGACAAATATCTCTATTAATATCGTCGGTATTGGTACTGAAACTTATCCAAGTGGAACAACCCCATTAGAAATACTTTCTTCAACCAAAGGAATATCAAAAGATACTTTAATTTGTAAGGTAGATAAAGTTCTTACCGATTTAAGTGCTTCATTGACTAGTGATGCTACCGTTCAATTTCTTGATGGTAAAAGTAAGGATGGTCATAATGTGTTATTACATAGTACCGCTCATTTAATGGCTCAGGCAGCAAAAAGATTATACCCTAAAACCAAAGTTACTATTGGACCATATTTAGAGAATAGATTTTATTATGATTTTGATGTAGAAACTCCATTTACAGATGAAGATTTGTTAAAAATTGAAGAAGAGATGTTAAAAATATCTCAAGAGAATATTGATATTATACATCATACAAAATCAAGGGAAGATGCATTAGAGTTTTTTAAAAAAATAGGTGAAGACTATAAAATTGAAATCATTAATGATTTAGATGAATCTGAGGTTCTTAAAGTATATACTCAGGGAGATTTTACCGATCTTTGTAGAGGACCACACGTTCCATCTACTGGTGTAATCCAACATTTTAAACTACTATCATCTTCGGCAGCTTATTGGAGGGGAGATGAAAATAATCAAACCTTGCAACGTGTATATGGTACCTCTTTTACTAATGCTAAAGATCTTAAAAAATATTTATTGATGCTTGAAGAGCAGAAGAAAAGAGATCATCGTAAAATTGGAAAAGAATTAGATCTATATTTTCACGATGAAGAAGTAGGACCTGGATTACCTCTATGGACTCCAAATGGAGCTGTTATGATTGATGAGATAGAAGCTCTTGCGAAAGAAAAAGAAGATTTAGGCGGTTATAAGAGAGTAAGGACTCCTCATATCACTAAAGGTTCTTTGTATGAAAGATCAGGTCATTTAGAGCACTATATATCAAGTATGTATCCAGCAATGGATGTAGATGGAACTGATTATTACATGAAACCAATGAATTGTCCTCATCATCATAAAATATATGCTAATACACCTAAAAGTTATCGTGATTTACCATATCGCTTATCAGAGTATGGAACATGTTATCGATATGAGAAATCAGGTGAATTATTTGGATTGATGCGAGTCAGAAGTATGCAAATGAATGATGCACACATTTATTGTACTGAAGACCAGTTTAAAGAAGAATTTATAGCTGTATGTAATATGTATATGGAATATTTCAAAATTTTTGGGATAGAAAAGTATGAAATGAGATTAAGTCTTCATGACCCTAAAGGGCTTGGTAAAAAATATATAAATAATCCTGAGCTTTGGAAAAAAACAGAAGACGATGTAAGAAACGCTTTAGTAGGTGCTGGATTAAAATTTACTGAATCTGTTGGAGATGCTGCATTTTATGGTCCAAAAATAGATGTTCAAGTCTGGAGTGCGATAGGCAAAGAGTTTAGCTTAGCTACCAACCAAGTAGATTTTGCAGTTCCTGAGCGTTTTAATCTGACTTATAAAGATGCAGATGGGCACTCTAAAACTCCATTATGTATCCACAGAGCTCCATTAGGCACACATGAGAGATTTATTGGGTTCCTTATTGAGCACTTTGGTGGAAACTTTCCATTATGGCTCGCTCCAAGACAAGTAACTATTCTTCCTGTTTCTGACAAATTTAATGATTACGCACATAGTGTATGTGAGTCATTGAAGTCAAATGGAATTAGAGTTGAGGTAGATAGTCGATCAGAAAAAATTGGTTCAAAAATTAGAGATGCAGAGATGCAAAAAGTAAATATTATGGTAATTGTAGGTGAAAAAGAAGTTGAAGATAAAACCCTTACCATTAGAAGAAGATTTATTAAACAACAACAAACTGTTTCATTGGAAGATTTTTCTAATGAGATCATAGATGAAATAAACGATAGGAGAGTACCGAATTAAAAAACAAAGAATAAGAGTAAATAACCGTATTTATGCTGATAAAATCAGATTGATAGGTCACGATAAAGAGCAAATAGGAATTGTAACAGTTCCAGAAGCATTAAGTAGAGCGGAAGATGTAGATTTAGATCTTGTAGAAATTTCACCAAATGCAAAACCGCCTGTATGTAAAATTATGGATTTCGGCAAATTCAAGTATGAAGAAAAGAAGAAAGCACAGCAGAGTCGAAAAAATCATCAAGTTATAAAAGTAAAAGAACTAAGAATGAGACCTAATATTGGAGACCATGACTTAGAGAATAAGTTAAAAATGGGAAAAAAGTTTTTAAGTGAGGGTTGTAAGTTAAAGCTTACTTTGATGTATAGAGGTAGAGAGATGTCACGTCAAGACTTAGGTCAAGACTTACTAGAAAGAGTTTTGTCGTCATTAAGTGAGCATGCACAGATGGAAAAAGATTCTCCTTTGATGGGACGAAAGAAATCTATAATATTAGCCCCGAAATAGGAAATATTATGCCAAAGATGAAAACAAGAAAAAGTGTATCAAAAAGATTTAAAGTTACTGCTTCAGGTAAACTGAAACGTAATAAAGCAGGACACTCACACATGTTGATTCGTAGAGATAGAGATGTGAAACGTTCAGCAAAAAAAGCGACAGTAGTAGCACCGTCTTTTGAGAAGCGTATGAAAAAAATGATGGGGAAAATATAAGTTATGCCAAGGTCCAATAGTTCAGTCCCAAGACATAGAAGACATCGTAAAACTGTTAAGTTAGCGAAGGGTTATTTCGGAGCAAGAAGCCGTCTTTATAAAACTGCAAAAGATGCAGTGGTTAAAGCTGGTTTGTATGCTTATAGAGATAGAAGACAGAAAAAACGTCAATTTAGACGTCTATGGATTGTGCGTATTAATGCCGCATCAAGATTAAATGGTTTATCGTATTCAAATTTTGTACATTTATTGAAGGAGAAGGGTGTCGATTTAGATAGAAAGATTTTAGCTCATTTAGCAGTTAATAATCCATCTGTCTTTGAAGACCTTGTAAAATATTTAAAGAAAAAATAAAAATAAAGATGTCACTAGATAACACTATCAAAGAAATTCAGACATCTTTCCACTCAGATTTATCTAACTGCAATACAACTACTGATCTCGAAAATATCCGCATTACCTACTTAGGAAGAAAAGGTAAGATTACTATTCTATTTGATGATTTTGTAAAACTCCCCGGGTCTGAAAAACCTAAGTATGGAAAAACATTAAATGTTTTAAAAATAGAGTTAACTACTGCTTTCAATCAAAAATTAAATGAATTAAATCCTGATAAAGGTGGATCTAATGATAGTTCAGCAGATTTTTCACTACCTGGCTACGACCTACCTAAAGGAAGTTTACACCCACTAGAACAAATTACTAGTGAGATAAAGTCAATTTTTCAATCCATTGGATTTTCTGTGGCATATGGACCTGAAATTGATGATGATTATCATAATTTTGAAGCATTGAATGTGCCAAAACATCATCCTGCAAGAGATATGCAAGATACTTTCTTTATTGATCCGAATACAGTATTAAGGACTCATACTTCAAATGTTCAGATTCACTTGATGGAGAATCAAGATCCACCTATTCGTCATATTTGTTGTGGAAGAGTATTTAGAAATGAAGCAGTGAGTTATAAAAGCTTTTGTTTGTTTAATCAAGTTGAAGGTTTAGTAATAAACGAATCTTCTTCTTTCGCAGAAATGAAAGGTACTTTAGAGTATTTTGTAGAAGAAATGTTCGGAAAAGGTACAAAGATGCGATTTAGACCAAGTTACTTTCCATTTACTGAACCAAGTGCTGAAGTAGATATATGGAATGATAAGCTTAATCAATGGATGGAAATTTTAGGATGTGGTATGGTAAATCCAAATGTTCTTACAAATGTTGGATATGATAATAAAAAATATCAAGGATTTGCTTTTGGAATGGGAATAGAGCGTATTGCAATGATTAAATATGGAATTAAAGATATCCGTTTATTTTACCAAAATGACAAACGATTCTTGGAGCAGTTTTAATGAAAGTTTCTTTATCGTGGCTCAAACGCTTTGTTGATTTTGAATATTCTTCATCTGAACTCGCAGACAAGCTAACTATGCAAGGATTTGAATCTGAGGTAGTTACTGACTTTAGCGCACTCGACAACATTGTTGTAGGAGAGGTTAAATCTGCTGAAAAACACGCAGACGCTGATAAGTTAAAGGTTTGTACCGTTACAGATGGAAAAGACTCATATAACGTCGTTTGTGGCGCACCCAATGTTGATAAAGGTCAAAAAATTGTATTTGCTAAGGTAGGCGCTATATTAGCTGGAGATTTCAAGATTGGAAAAGCAAAAATTAGAGGTGTTGAAAGTTTTGGAATGATTTGCTCTGAAAGAGAGTTGGGAATATCGGAAGAACATGATGGTATCATGGTTTTAGACAATTCCTGCGAAGTAGGTGCAAAGATTGATACTATCTTAGGTGAAACTTATGATGCTATCGATGTAGAAGTTACTCCAGATAAAGCATTCGCATTAAGTCATCGTGGGATTGCAAGAGAAATTGCTGCCATGTCAGGTTCTAAGCTTAAAACGCCGATTGAAGTATCGAAGATTGCCTCCAAAGGAAAAGATGTTGTGAAAATCGTATTGGATAAAAAAGGTGGATGTACTCGCTATATTGCAGGTACAATGAAAAATCTTACAGTTGGACCGTCACCTAAATGGCTTGGAGATTATTTAAAGTCTGCAGGACAAAAAAGTATTAATAATTTAGTTGATATATCAAATTTCATGTTATTAGAAATTGGACACCCAACACATGTTTTTGACTTAAGTAAGCTTGCAAAGCCTACTATTGAGGTAAAATGGGCTAAAAAAGGCGAAAAATTTGATGCATTAGACGAAGAATCTTACAAGCTAGATACTGATCATCTTGTTATAACAGATTCTGTCAACACTATTGCCTTAGCGGGAATTATTGGAGGAAGAGATAGCGCTGTTTCCGATTCAACAACAGAAGTATTAATTGAGAGCGCTTATTTTGATCCAGTTGTTATAAGAAAAGGATCTAAAAAATTAAATTTATTATCTGAAGCATCTAGACGTTTTGAAAGAGGCGCAGACCCCGAAGCGACCTTAGAAGCTTTTTATATGATTGTAGGTCTTATGACTGAAATAGCAGGAGGTACATTAGAATCACTTATTACTGATGAATCTACTATGGATACAACCTTGCATAAAGTGTCTCTGTCAGAAGATAAGTTATTGAAATATACAGGTCAGGAGATAGATCATAAATCTGTCAGTTCAATACTTAATGGACTCTATATTGACCATGATAAATCAAAAACAGGTTGGGATTGTATTATTCCATCTTTCAGACATGATGTAAAACATGAAACAGATCTTATCGAGGAAGTTTTACGTTGCTATGGTTATGAAAATATTAAATCTTCTTACAGTTTTTCATCTCAAATGCAATATGCTAACGACGAAGAACAACCGTTGTTTGAGTTAAAACAATATTTGTCTTCTTTAGGTTTTAATCAATGCTACAATAATTCATTACAAGATATTGAAGAGGTAAAGGCTTTCGGTATTAATCCTGTTTCCGTTATGAATCCATCTTCAGAAAGAATGAATACATTACGTACAACTCTTCATCGCGGCTTATTAGAAAATTTAGATTTTAACTTTAAAAATGGTTCAGCTGATACATTAATCTATGAGCATGGAACTGTATTTGAGAAAAAAGGAGATACTTTAAAAGATATTGATCAAGTCAGTAATTTCTCCTGCTTAGTTCATGGAAATTTCTATGAAAAAAATGTTCACTTCAATGACGTGGAAAGTAACTTTTTCTTATTGAAAGGTATTGCAACAAACGCATTTGAAACCCTAACTAAAGCCAAAGTTAAATTTATAAAAGACGAGAATTCTTATTGCGATGTATTTTATCGCATTGTTGACAATAAAAAGAATACCGTAGGCTCTATAGGGGTTATAGCAAACTCTTTTCTTGATAAGCTAGATATTGCTCACAAGACAGATGTTTGTGTTATGGATATCAACACGACTTTCTTTACAGAGCATTTTAATCATAGTGTTAAGGTGAAAGATGTTATTCTATATCCTGCAGTTAACAGAGATTTAAACTTCAAGTTGGACAGTACTGCAAATTTAGGCGAAGTATGTTCTACGATGAAATCGGTAAATCAATCAATATTACAAGATGTATGGCCTGTTGATATTTATCAATCAAAAAAAGAGAAAGATAAGAAGAACGTACTCTTTAAATTGTCATTTCAGAATGTTAAGAAAACACTTGAAGACAATGATGTAAATTCAATTATTGCAGAAATTATAAGCATTGTTACAAAGAAATTTAATGCTAAATTAAGAGATAATTAATAGGAAGAAAATTATGGAAGATTCAGAAAAAAAAGTTGTAAAAGTTAGAATTTTTGGCCAAGAATATTCTATTCGCGCTACTGTAAATGAAGCTCACATAAGAGAATGTGCTGCATTAGTAGATAAGAAGATGGCTGAAATCCAAAGATCTGCACCTTCATCCTTAAATGCGTCTAAAATAGCTATTTTAGCTGCAATGAATATCTCTGATGAGTTAATGAGCGCACAAAGAGGAGAATACTCCTTTAAGGGCGAAGTAGAATCAAAGATTAAATCTTTGGTCGAACGTATTGAAGAAATAGTTTAAAAAGCAGGAGAGAGGTTTCATGTTGGATACAAAAATTTTATCAGGGATAGAAGCAAGTCATGCTCTCTATGATAGTTTACATGATCGCATCCATGCCTTAAAAGAAGGAGGTATTACTCCTGGATTAGCAGCTATTTTAGTTGGAGAAGACCCTGCCTCACAAATTTATGTTCGTAATAAAACGAAACGTTTTGATGCTCTAGGGCTTAAATCAGATCTTTATCGTCTAGAAGCCTCTGTTTCAGAGCAAGAATTATTAGATTTAATTGCAAAAATTAATGCAGATGATAACTTTCATGGCATTTTAGTACAATTACCACTACCAAAGCATATTGATAGCAATAAAGTTATTCATGCTATTGATCCTAAAAAAGATGTCGATGGGTTTCATCCAGAAAATGCTGGATTATTGTCGATAGGTCGACCAAGGTTTGTTCCTTGTACTCCTAAGGGAATTATGTTCATGTTACAGCACTTTGACGTTGATTTAAACGGAAAACATGTTGTGGTAGTCGGTCGTAGTAATATTGTTGGAAGACCTGTCTCTGTTTTATCTAGTCTTAAATCTTTAGGAAATGCAACCGTAACGCTTTGTCATAGCGGTACATCTGATTTAAAGTATTTTACACAACAAGCTGATGTTGTAGTTGCGGCAATGGGTTCGCCAGAATTTTTAGATGCATCGTTTATTAAAGAGGGCGCTTGTCTTGTTGATGTCGGAATTAATCGTATTGAACGTGATGGTAAATCCGTTATTGTTGGAGATGTTAACCAATCAAGTGTGATGGGTAAAGCTAGCTCACTTACTCCTGTACCTAAAGGGGTCGGTCCTATGACAATAGCAATGTTAGTAGAAAACACTATTGTATCAGCAGAATTATTATTAATAAATTAATTTTTTACCAATATAAAGGCTTATAAAATGAAAAAAGTAGCATTAACAATCATATCCTTATTATTTATGGGATGCACAGGTACTAATATTGATCAAGATGAAATAAAGCAAGCTAATCAATTTTTTGAATCTATTTTTCAAGATAGAGTGCTCGACAGTCCTGAATTTCAAACAAGATTAGGTTATAAATCTAATTATGATCAATGGGATGATATTTCTTGGGCTAAGAAAAGGCGAGATATAAGAGATGCTGGTATTGATTTAGAGTATCTAAGAGATAATATTAATATCAATAAATTAGACGACAAAACGGTAATCAGTTATCGTTTAATGGAAAAATCTTTACAAAGAACAATAGATTCTGATCCATATTTATTTCGTGGATACCCAGTTACTCATCGTGGAGGAAAGCATTCCTCTATTCCATCTTTTTTAATCAATTATCATTCGATGGATGATGAGAGAGATGTAAAAGATTATTTACAAAGATTGCGCAATATTGAACCATTGTTTGAAGACTTTATTAAAGAATTAAAAATAAGAGATGATCTTGGAACTATTGCACCAATGTTTGTTTATCCTAAAGCCATCGCTGTATGTGAAAATATTATATCAGGATATCCATTTGAAGAAGTCAAACAGCAGAACGTTATTTATGAAGATTTTGTCACGAAAATAGAGGCATTAGATTTAACAGATGCAGTGAAATTGCGCTATAAAAGTGAAGCAGAAGCTATCTTAGTTACTGTAGTAAATTATTCTTATAGAACTTTAATCGACTTTCTTAGTGAGCAGCAATTAAAAGCTACTAACAATCATGGAGTTTGGAAGTATCCTGACGGAGCTGAATACTATCAATATAGCTTAGACAATTACACCACATTAGGTTTAACCGCAGAAGAAGTACATCAAGTTGGTTTAGATGAAGTTGCTCGTATTCATGAAGAAATTTATACTATTATGGAGACCGTTGCTTTTGAGGGTACTTTACAAGAATTTTTTGATTTCATGAGAACAGATCCACAGTTTTATTATCCAGAAGGACCTAAAGGACGTCAAATGTATTTAGATCAGGTTAATGTGGTCGTTGACACGATATCTGCTCGTATTGAAGAATTGTTTTATGGATTACCAAGCATTCCGCTTGTTGTAAAGGCTGTGGAGCCATATCGTGAAGCATCTGCTGGTATTGCATTTTATAGTCGAGGACAAGCTGATGGAAGTCGTCCTGGAATTTATTATGCTAACTTGTATAATATGCAAGATATGCCAATTTATAAATTAGAAAACTTAGCTTATCATGAAGCAATCCCTGGACATCATATGCAGATTGCTATCGCATTAGAAGTAGAAGGGATGCCGAGCTTTAGAAAGTATGGTGGATATAGTGTATTTTCTGAAGGATGGGCACTCTACTCTGAGACACTTCCAAAAGAAATTGGTCTATACAAAGATCCGTATTCTGATTTTGGTCGTTTATCCGGAGAACTCTGGAGAGCATGTCGTTTAGTAGTAGATACTGGAATCCATCATTACAGATGGACCAGAGAAGAAGGGATTGATTATTATATGAACAACACAGCAAATCCAGAAGGAGATTGTGTTGGGATGGTAGAGCGTCATATTGTATGGCCAGGTCAAGCTGTTTCTTATAAGATAGGTATGTTAAAAATTCAAGAATTACGTGCTTATGCTGAATCATCACTTGGTGATAGTTTTTCTCTTCAAGCATTTCATGATGTTGTGTTGAAAAACGGAGGTATGCCTATGGATATTCTCCAAGATCTTGTATATCAATGGGTTGAGAATCAGTAAAAAATATGATTATTATTAAAACAACATCCGATAGTCATAAGGCCATGAAAGATATCACTAATGCATTACTTAATAAGCGTTACGCTGCCTGTGTTAATATTGTTCCTCGTATGCGCTCAAAATACATCCTAGATGGACGTATTGTTGAGTCAAGAGAGGTTATGTTGCTTATCAAGACATCGCAAGATTTAGAGGCAAAGGTATATGAAACGATTAAAGAGATGCATAACTATGATATTCCTGAGATTTCTACTGTCGAAACAAGCAATGTAGATAAAGATTATTTAAAATGGATTAATGAATCACTTAATACAGAAAAATAAAAGGATTAATAATGAACGACAAAATATATAAAGCATCTATATGGTATAGAATTGAAAGGTTCTTTGATCGACATAATCATTTAATGGAGTTTATCAGAACAATATTGGCACTGCTTGTGTTGACTTTACAGCTCTATATCATTTCAAAGTTATGATGAGATTAGAAGAGTTGACTGAAGGAAAAATTTTAAAATATTTAGCATTTTTCTTTGCTTTTTTAATGCTATTAACTGCTGCAGTTGTCTTAACTATTAAGTCTCCTGGAAGCATTAAAGAACAATTATATGATCGTGCAGTTAAACCCTTACTTGTAATTCCACCAAATCAACCTGATGTATTACGTATAGTTTATACGGGCGTAAGTACTCCAGTAACACCACATATTGCGCAACAAAGCGTTGTAATATCGATTAATAGTAGTAATTATGTTTTTGATTCAGGGTCACGTTCTACAGCGAACTTTATATCACAAGGTACTTTAGAAGCAGCCTTTATTGAAGCGGTCTTTCTAACACATACCCATTCTGACCACATTGGAAGCTTAGGTGAGTTAGTATTATCATCCTGGGGGCGTGGACGAACAAGCGCAATGCCAGTATATGGTGCAACGCAATTAACGCAAAATGTTGTGGATGGATTTAATTTAGCCTATGAACCAGACAGAATGCATCGTGTTACTCATCATGGAGAAGGTTTTTTCAATGCAGAACATGGATTATTAAAGGCTTATATATTTGATACGCCAACAAGTGAAATATCTGTCTTCAAAGATAGTAATATTGAAGTATTTGCTTTTGATGTACCGCATGGACCTGTGGATGGTTCAGTTGGATATCGTATTGTAGCGGGTAGTCGCTCTGTTATTATTTCAGGTGATACAGATCTCATGGATGACTATAGTTTTGCAAATGGGGTAGATGTGTTGATTCATGAAGCAATTTTAGAACAAGAAAGTGAAGAAATTAGTCGTGCAGCATATCGCGTTGGTAATGATCGTATGGGAGTGGTATTTCATGATATTAAAAATTATCATGCCAATTTAATGGACTATGAAGATCAACCAGGATTATTAAGTCGTTTAGAAGGTATCGATATAGGAATGTTAGCATTGATTCATATCATTCCAGATAAAGACCAACCGATTGTTAAGCGTGTACTAAAACGCTTCAAGTCAGCATCCTCACATGAAACAGTGATTGTTAAAGATAACATGGTAATGGAATTACCCTTAAACTCAGACAAGATTTTTATAAAATGAATATTATAGACAGCCTAAAATGGCGTTATGCCACTAAAAAATTTGATCCTAATAAAAAGGTAAGTGATGCTGATATTGCGACGATGAAAGAAGCAGTTCAGCTTACACCATCTTCTTATGGATTTCAGCTTTATAAAGTAGTTGTTGTTACCGATCAAAAAATGAAAGATAAGCTCTACAAAAAGTCTTATTATCAATCCCAAATTCGTGATTGCTCACATTTATTTATATTCTGCAGCTATAAGAATGTAGAATCTAAGCATATTGACGAATTTATCGATCTGATGGAAGAGGGAAGACAAGATGATGATGAGCGTGGATATGTAGACAAAGTGAAGTCTAAAGCAAAGATTATGTTGTATGGAACCATTGCAAAAGCAGATATCGGACAACGCGATAAAACAGAAGCACTTCATTGGATGCAAAAACAGTGTTATTTAGCAGTATCGCAACTAATGGTAACTTGTGCAGATATGCGTATTGACTCCTGTCCCTTCGAAGGATTTAGTACTGAAGCCTATGATAAAATTTTAGATTTAGGCGATAAAAACTTAACCTCAACAGTCCTATTACCGGTTGGGTATCGCACAGAAGATGACCGTCACCAGTTTCGTACAAAAGTACGTAAACCTTTAGATAAACTTTTTGAGGATAAATAATGAATACAAAAATAGCAGCTATTGCAATAGTAATTTCACTTATAATCGCGACACTATTAATCAATGCAGGTAGTCAGGGAAGTATTATAGTAAATGGGTGGCCTTTATTTGCCATTTGTGCTCCGATTGGTTTCTTATTGCATTGGACATTTTTTATTCCATCTTATGCACTTAAAACAGACCATTATTTTGATCTCATTGGTTCTACATCTTATGTGGCTACAGCTATCACTGCAGCGATGCTGAGCCCCTCACTTGATATGAGAGGTTTAATTATCTGCAGTATGGTTATCATTTGGGCTACACGTTTAGGTCTATTCTTATTTACTAGAATTAAACAAGATGGAAAAGATGTACGCTTAGATGTGATTAAAACAAAATTTATTCGCTTTTTAAATCTATGGACACTGGGCGGTTTATGGGTCTTAGTGACTATGGGGGCAGGTCTTGCTGCCATTACATCCCAAACCTCTTTAGATATAGGCTTACTAGGATATATTGGAATTGGATTATGGGTATTTGGTTTTATTGTTGAAGTCCTAGCTGACAGACAGAAAAGGCAGTTTAGAAAAGATCCAAGCAATAAAGGCAGATTTATTACAACAGGGGTATGGTCTTGGTCTCAACATCCTAATTATTTTGGTGAAATCACCTTATGGTTTGGTATAGCTTTACTAGCATTTCCAGTACTTTCTGGATGGCAATTAGCCACCTTAGTATCACCTGTTTTCGTATATTTATTACTTACGAAGGTAAGTGGAATAAATCTATTGGATGATATAGCTAAAGAAAGATGGGGTTCAGACTCAGAGTACTCAGCCTATACAAAAAGAACATCAAAATTAATCTTACTTCCTCCTAAGAAATAAGCATTGTGTAAATTTTATTCATGAGATATTTATTCTATGTAAACCTTTCATACTCTTTTAGCGTTTTGCGACCAATTGAAATAGCTATTAATAGAGAAGGAGGTACTGTTGCTTGGTTTGTACCTGAGGGCAGTGAGGCGGAAAAATTTCTACAACCAGATGACCATCGTTTATTGACCAATAAAGCAGTAAAAGAGTTTGCAGCACATGCAACACTAGCGCCCGGTAATATCGTCCCTGATTTTTTTCCAGGAATCAAGGTTCAAGTATTCCATGGTTTCGATTCCGGTAAAAAGAATAAGTTCAATATTCGTGGCTTGTTTGATTTATATTGCACACAAGGACCTAATATTACTCAAGGATTCGAACGTATCTCCGATGGAACCTGCGAGATCGTTGAAACCGGCTGGTCAAAGCTAGATCCATTATTTACACCTCATCCAGAGACAGATAAATTTCGTACAGACGCACCATTAATACTCTATGCACCAACCTTTTCTCCAAAGCTAACCAGTACATATGCTCTCTATGATCATATAAAAAAACTGTTAGAAGAGAAAGATTGGCAATGGATCGTGAAACTCCATCCCAAAGCAACCGATGAAGAAGTATTGTTATATAAAGAATTGGCATGCGATAAATTACGTTTTGTTGAAACTGGGGAAGCTACTCCAATTTTACAAGCAGCCGATGTTATTCTCTCTGACACCTCGTCAATTTTAGCGGAGTTTGCCTTACAAGATAAGTTGGCTATTGCATTTAATAGTAGACGTCCCGAACCTTGGATGTTACACTTTACTGAAGCTCACTTATTAGAGGAGATTCTTGAGAAAGCACTATCATCTGATCAGGAACAATTATTCAAAGTAATTGAACATGGTAATGCGATTCATCCATATAAAGACGGCAAATCAAGCGAACGCGTATTAAGTGCGGTTAATTCTTTAATTGATAGGGGAATAGGGCATTTAAAAACAAAGCCATTGAACTTGATTCGTCGCTTAAAAATACGTAGAAAATTAAAGTATTATCATTGGACATAAATTGATAATAAAAAAGACGCTTTCGACCAAGCGCCTTTTTTATTTGAAGGTAACTCTGAGAAATACTTAATTATTTAAGGACTTTATCAGTCTCTTTATTGCTCATGATTTTTGAATCATCATATGTTCCATTCTTTTTCGCTTCTGCAATCGCATTAGGGAAAAGATGTTCATACGATACTTTCACTTCTTCGTTGTCACGGTACGTGACAATCTTAGATAAACCAGCAGCAGATTCTACTTCTTCAAGCTTTAACTCACCATTTGTGTTGTCAACAAAGACTTGTTCACCAATGACTTGCTTTATTTCATAGTAGTAATTGGTAGTATACTTCCTACCATACCATTCAAAGATTTCATCTGCACCAAGCTCTTGACGTGCATTTTTAAATGCTTCTTGGAAGCTTATTGCTCCACTTTTTGCTAACATCTTATTTTCATCCCATACATCAACGATCATGTCTGATTCGTCTATATACTCGTCTAAAGCTAATTCAATCGCTTTAGAGGGGACTGTAGTGTCTTCTGGTATGTTTTCTACTACTTCAGCTATCACAATTTCTATAGCTTCAGGTTCTAGGGTAGTAGCAGTTAATTCTACTTTTTTTGTTTCATTCATGATAAACATAAGCGATCCAATACAGATTGTAACTGCACCTAGGACAAACTTTTCAATATTATTCATTTATTTTAACTCCGTTGTTTGTGCCTCTTAATGTCGCTTTCATACTATTTGATACAATATTTAATACAATTGGTTCCAGATAATATTCGTATATTTAATTGGAATAGACATATCTCTATTTATTGATAGAGATAGAATAAAAAAAAAGAGGTAAGATTATGAATAATAAATATATACAATATACAAGCGTATTTGCTTTATTTTTTTTGGTAGCCTGCGGAACTTCTTCTAAGTTAGTTTCAACACAACTTGTAGATGGAGCAGTAGACAATGCTAAAAATTGTCTAAAAGATTCTCCAAAATGGGTAATGACACCGGGTAAGAATAATGCAGTTGGAATTGGTAAGTCTACGGATTTATCTTTCAGTAGAACTAAAGCTAGAACAGATGCTGTTGCCCAATTAGCTGCTCAGATCGATACCAAAGTTCAAGCTCAGCTTGATCAATTAATTGCAGATCAAGGAAGCGAGTTTGCGAGAGCAACAAAACAAGCAATCAGTGAAACTGTAAGCACTACCATAAATCTTTTTGATGTAAAACAGTATTATTTATGTCCTGAAATGATTTCTGGAAAAGAAGGATACCAGTCCTTTGCGTTATTAAATCTTGATACAGAAAAGATGATAGCCAGATTAGGTGCAGCAACAGATAAGTTAAGAGCTGAATCAAAAGAAGATGGCTTTAAAAGTCTTCTAGATAGTTTTGATTCAGGATTAAATACTGTATTTGATTAATACTCTATAATGTACAGACTATTAATCTTTGTTTTTATTACAGGGATATATGCTCAAGACAATAGCTTTTCATGTGAACAAAGAATTAATCTTTTAAAAGATGATTCCTACTGGTACGGATATGGTATTGTTAAG
>CAJJCZ010000010.1 GCA_905182795.1 uncultured bacterium
TACTAGTCAATGGTCCTCAAGAAGACTTACTATCAGTAAGTGAATGGGATCACGGCTGGAAAGAAAACCAAGTATTGAGAGACCCTGCGGTTTCTTATGTACCTTGGGCTAGTTTAGGTCGTACAGGATATATTTTAGAAAATAGAGCAGGTGTACCTTATGCCGCTCCTTATACTCGTGACTTTGACCGATTTAATTATTGGGAATCAGATGACGTGGAGCTAGACTTTAGCACCCCATCATTAGGTTACGACTATCTTAGTGAAGCAATAAATGGTTATGTTTCATGGTCAACATTCAGACATAACTTTGCTACTGGAAACAAAGAGCAAATGTTTTCTTCATATTGGGACTATAATGGTACCGGTACACATGATCTTGAAGGTGGATACTGGACAAGTCCAGTCTACGGCAAGAACTCGTTCGAACCGATCTATGCCTTTGTAGGTAATCCGGGATCTCATTATGATCCAGCTAAAGAGTCTCAGTATATTGCTGAGAACTCCGTAACTACCTCAGGTGGTTGTGGTTGGGGATCAGGAGGCTCTTGTACTGCGACTACTACAAGTGGTGCAGGAATCGGATATCCATATATGACAGCGACACTGTTTGCTGACTATTTAGGATCAGGAGTATTACCAACCCAGGCAGGTTTTGAATACTGGGGTGGTTTCACAACAGCTAGTTCTGTAGTGTGGGAAATGAGTAAACCAAATTCATCAGCAGATACGTTTACGTTTACTACTGAAGGATTGGGCATGATGGCTAACAGTTTCGATCCAGATCGAATCTCAGTATGGCCAAATCCATATTACGGATATAACCCAGAAGAGCGTGATGCGCTAGATCGTAGAGTGATGTTTAGTCACTTACCTGAAGAAGGTCCTGCGACAATTCGTATCTTTGCTTTAGATGGTACACTAGTAAGAACAATTCACCACAATGATACAGCTTCACAACATGCAACATGGAACATGAAGAACAACTTCGAGTTACCAGTTGCTAGTGGAATGTATGTGGCACACATAGAGACTAACCACGGAGATAAAATCCTGAAGTTAGCTGTAATTCAACCAGAACAACGTCTAGACGTTTATTAAGGAAAAGGAGAATATGAAAATGAAAAATACATTTAAAATCTTCCTTGGATGCGCAGTGTTGGTTTCAGCACTAACTGCTGGTACAGTAAGATCGCAAGGTACCGCTGGTGCTTCGCAATTGCTTATCCCAGTAGGGGCTGAGACAGTTGCTCTTAGCGGAACAAACGTTGGTACTGTGTCTGGAATAGATGCATTATTTACTAATGTAGCTGGTCTAGCAAGACACAACTCTGGTTTACAAGGAACAGTTTCAACTACATCCTACATTGCTGACATTGATGTCACATATGCAGGTATGGTTATGAGTATGGGCGAAACAGGTACTTTTGGAATGACACTAAAGGCATTAGACTTTGGTGATATCCCAAAAACTACCGCATTTGCTCCAGAGGGAGATGGTCAAACATTTTCCCCTAGTTTTTTCACGGCGACAGCAGGATTTGCGAGAGCATTCTCTGACCGTGTTAATGTCGGTATTGCAACAAAGATGATTTCTGAGACAATCGAAGAAACATCTGCAACTGGATTTGCATTTGACGTAGGCGTCCAATACAAGTTCCCTGACCAACCATTAACAATCGGGATTGCAATGAAGAACGTTGGTAGTAGAATGCATTATGATGGTATTAACCTAGACCAGAACCTCACACCAGAGGACTCTGAATCAGGTTCATCATCTGAAACGTTTAGAATTGTTGCAGACAACTTTGCTCTGCCAACAAGCCTAGATCTTTCTATGACCTACTCATTACTTGACAACTTAGATATGAGCACAACTTTCACTAATCACTCATACCAAAGCAATACTTTAGCATTCGGTGCTAAGTATACTTTAGGTAGCGCTTGGGTTGGCGCAGCTACAGTAATGACTGTAGGTGACGACCAACAACCATCTGACGTTTCTAACGCAGATTGGGAAGAGTGGAGCGGAACCAATTGGGGAGCTTCAATGGGTGCAGGTGTAACAGTGCCAGTAGGTGACTACACAATGCATGTTTCATATGCTATGAGAACAGCGAACGAATACTTCGATGATCACAGCACTATGCAAGTTACCTTTGACTTCTAAACTGTTTAGTTAAGGATTCAAATTAAAAGGGGCTCTTTTTAGAGCCCCTTTTTTATTATACCAGATTTAGTTAATTAGAATTACTCATCGAATAGTGCTTCAATATTACTCTGTAGATAATTAGATGGAATATTTTGTCCTAAAAAATATCTCCCACCTGTATCATCAAAATACATTTCCCAATGTAAATGAGCGCCCTTATTATTTTTTAATGCTCCGTCAGATGTACCCGTATTCCCAGAAAACCCAATAACTGTCCCCTGTTCTACTATAGTACCCGGAAGAATGCCTTCTGCTATATTAGATAGATGCGCATATACACTAATAGTTCTAAATTTTGAAGTGATAGTATAGCCATGATCAATAACAACAGACTTCCCAAGTAATATGTATTGATAAATATCATCAGGGGTCTTACCAAGCTCTGCAGAGGTGCTTAGAAATGTATTATAGGTATCAAGGTCGACATCAATATGCTGTGGGTTACTTCTTACCACAATACCACCCGAAACAGCTGTAATAGGCGTATTTAAAGGAGCAGAGAAATCAATACCTTGATGAGACCCAGATCGATAGTCTCTCCTTGCATTTGGGAGCAAGTTTAATATTGATGGGACAAGATAGTCTTTCGAGGGTAATTTAATGGTGGTTAATAGGTCTGACTCATGAAGATTGGTATCTTTGTCAATATAAAATAAAAAATTTTCTTTTAATGGCGTAGTTGATTCTATATCTATAGATGTAGTCGGCGCTGCGCAGGCGCCCAACAATAAAGTTATTCCTATATAGTAGTTAATTTTCATTCTTATTTATAATATAAGATATTCCATTATACATAAAGCTTAGTTTAATAATAGAGCCAGCATTTTTATCAATCCAGATTTTTCGCAATGAACTATTGATTAGAGCATCATTAACAAGATTTTTTTCATCACCCACAGCCCCTAACGCCTTAATGTCCATCCTATACAATAGAGCCACAACTTTTTCATTCTTATATAAAATCTCTTCCTCCTCTGATAATAAAAAACGTACATCAACGACAACACCATCTAAAATAGGCATATCTTTTAGCCAGACGGTATCAAGGAGGTTTATTTTTTTATCAGATAATAGCTGAAAAATTAAATTATTATCATTAAAAAGCTGTTTTTTATATGTTAGAGTTTCTTTTAATAATAAAGATCCAAAACTAATTGGGCTAACAGACAACTCTGATTCTTCTAATGTAATAGTGAAGCTTTTAAAGGCGTCGTAGATATAAACATCATATTGTTTATTATCCCCGAGTATTGTTGAGTGAAGAGATAGAAATAAGTAAAAAAAGGCGGCTGTATTTTTATAGTTCAATTTTATAGTAGAATCGAAGAGGCAATAATAAAATAAAGCGCAACCCCTAGTATATCAATTGCTGTTGTTACAAATGGCCCCGTTGAAATCGCTGGATCAAAGTTTAATTTTTGTAATATGATAGGAACACTAGCTCCCACCGCAGTAGCAATTGTCATAGAGCAGGCAATACTTAACCCCACAACTAGTCCAAGATTTTCTAGCTCATTTCCAGTAATAAGCTCAGAGGCGAAACCTACCAACAGCCCATAGAGCGCGCCTAAGATTCCCCCTACAGCAATTTCCTTAATTATAAGAGGGACGGTGTTAGCGACATCAACCCTTCCCGTTGCCAGACCACGTACTATAATAGTAGAAGATTGTGTCCCAATATTTCCTCCAATACCAATAATAACCGGAATAAATGATGCTAAAACAATCATTTCTTTAAGGAGATGATCAAAATAACTAATAATAGATGCAGCACAAATCCCACCAATTAAGCTTGCAAAAATCCACGGAGCTCTTGATTGTGCATTTTCTATCGGAGATTTTAATAATATTTCTCTATCTTTACCTACACCAGCCATTTGCAAGAAGTCTTCTGATGCTTCTTCTCTAATAATATCTACCACGTCATCTATGGTGACAATACCCAAAAATTTATTTTCTCTATTTACAACAGGTAAAGCTAAATAATTATACTGGGCCACAGTTGTAGCTACTTCTTCTTGGTCTGTTTCAGACTTTGCGGCATGGATATCTGTAATCATAATATCTTTTAATTTGTTTGTATTTTTTGAAGTTGCTAAAGTTCTTAATGATAGGACCCCCATCAATTTTTCTTTGTCATCTAAAACATAAACATAAAAGATTTTGTCGTTTTCTGGAAAAGCCTGGAGCTGCTTAAGACTGTCTCTGACGCTAGTGTTTTGATTAAGCGTAAAAGTTTCTTTTGTCATAATACTCCCAGCACTATCATCTGGGTAGGACATAATTTCTTCTACATCTT
Organism: uncultured bacterium; assembly: GCA_905182795.1. Lineage (GTDB taxonomy): Bacteria > Fidelibacterota > Marinisomatia > Marinisomatales > Marinisomataceae > Marinisoma. The sequence goes on from CAJJCZ010000010.1 coordinate 4,511, forward strand.
CTAAGTCCTCCACCTCAATTTTTTGTAAAATTTCTTTTTGTTTTTCTTCGGGGAACATACCAATAATTGCTGCCTGGTCATTGGTGTCTAAGTAAAGGAACATTTTGGAAATATTTATAGAGCTTTCATCTATCAACATGTTTTCAATTAGAGCCTCATCTAATTCTTCCAATACTTTTGCTTTATGGTTAAATGTAGGACATAAATTAAAAATAGTTTTTTGATCACTATTCGCAAATCCTCTCATAAGAAGGGCGACATCCGCAGGATGCGTTTTGCGTAAAATCTTTGTTAAATTATCATCAGCCCTTCTTCTTAAAAGCCTTTGTATTGTTCTTCTTAGCAAAGAAATTTCGGTAGAAAATATTGCTTTTTTCATTGTATTGAATTTTTTATAAATTAACTCTACTTTATAACAAATTAAAGGTTAAGTAAATGGCTAAAATAACTAAACAATCAGACAATTTTGCAAAATGGTATACTGATGTCATTTTGGAAGCAGACTTAGCAGAACATGGTCCAGTAAAAGGCACCATGGTTATCAAGCCCTATGGCTACTCTCTTTGGGAAAATATTAAGAATATATTAAATAATATGATCAAAGATAGTGGGCATGAAAATGCATACTTCCCGATGTTTATTCCAAAAAGTTTTCTTGAAAAAGAGGCTAAACATGTCGAAGGTTTTGCAAAAGAATGCGCAGTGGTAACACATTCAAAACTTATTTCTGAAGACGGAGTGCTTAAAGTAGACCCCAGTTCAAAGCTCGAAGAAGAAATTATTGTACGCCCAACTTCCGAAACAATTATTTGGCATATGTTCAAAAAGTGGGTTACATCTTATAGAGATTTACCTATTAAAATTAATCAATGGGCGAATGTGGTGCGCTGGGAAATGCGTACAAGGTTGTTTTTAAGAACTTCAGAATTTTTATGGCAAGAAGGCCATACTGCGCACGCCACTAAAGAAGAGGCTATTACAGAAACACTCATGATTGTTGATATGTATAAATCTTTATTTGAAGACTACCTCGCTATCCCAACTATTATTGGAAGAAAATCTAATATGGAAAGATTTGCAGGAGCAGATGAAACCTATTCAATTGAAACGATGATGAGAGATAAAAAAGCGCTACAAGCAGGCACTTCTCACTATTTAGGTACAAATTTTGGCACAGCATTTGATGTAAAATTTCAAAGCAAGGAGAACAAAGAACAACCAGTTTTTGCAACAAGTTGGGGTGTTAGTACTCGTATGATCGGAGCATTAATTATGGTTCACGGCGATGATAAGGGGCTAAAAATCCCCCCTAGAATTGCTCCACACCAAGTAGTAATTATACCGATTAATTCTAAAAATGAAGAAAAAGAAAAATTTGATAATTTTGTTGATATGGTGCATAGCAAGCTAAAAGATAATGGTATGAGATGTTTCATAGACGACTCTAACAATGGTCCAGGGGTTAAGTTTAACAATTGGGAATTAAGAGGAGCGCCACTACGTATTGATATTGGTTTGAAAGAATTTGAGAGCGGAAATGTTACTCTCTGTAGAAGAGATACGGGAGAAAAAGAAGAAATGTCGTTAGACAAATTAAGCACACTTCCATCAATCCTAGAAGATATTCAAAAAGGCATGTATGATTCCGCAAGTTCTTTTGTTAAAGAGAATACATTTGAGCTACATGACTATAGTGAATTTAAAAAATTATTATCCAAAGAAAATTGCTTCATTAAAGCATACTGGGACGGCTCTGATGATTCAGAATTAAAAATTAAAGAAGAAACGAAAGCTACTATTCGTTGTATTTTAGAGGACATAAAAGACCCTAAGTTAAAGTGTATGTTTTCTGGAAAGCCAGCAAAACACCTCGTTGTCTTTGCTAAGGCTTATTAATCGTTCACATGAAAAATGTTTTCCAATCCGTTGTGCTATGTTTTTCGGTCTGTTTGCTTTATCTATTATGCTGGCCAGTGCCAATAGATCCAGTTTCTTGGGATTCTCCTGAACCCCCACCAATGGAAGGAAAGTTTTCAAAGAATGATTTCCTTAAAGATATAAAAATTTTAGGAATGAATGATGGTGTTGGTCCAGAAGATGTTGCTATTGATAAAAGTGGCAATATATATGCTGGCTATGACGATGGAAGAATTATAAAATATGATAAAATGGGAAATCGAATGGGCGTTTTGGTTCAGACCGATGGACGTCCTCTTGGCATGCAATTTGATTTAGATGGTAATCTCATTGTAGCTGACGCTATTAGAGGGTTAATAAAAGTTGATATGCAAGGAACGCTCACTATTCTTTCAATAGAATCTGGTGGCATTCCATTCGGATTGACCGACGACTTAGATATTGCCAATGATGGAAAAATCTATTTTAGCGACGCATCTACTCGACATCGGCTAGGAGAAGAGAACCTTGATGTGATGGAACATAGACCAAACGGAAGGCTTTTAGTATATGATCCAGAAACAACACAAACTACCACATTGCTTGATAATTTATATTTCGCAAATGGGGTTGCTATAAACGCAGACGAAACTTTTGTTCTTTTCAATGAAACATATATGTATCGTGTTCAAAAATATTGGATTAAAGGTGAAAAAGCAGGCACCTCTGAAATTGTTATTGATAATTTACCAGGATTCCCAGACAATATTTCTTCAAACGGGGAAGGTATTTATTGGGTAGCTCTTTTTACGCTAAGAAACGATTTTATTGATAGCACCACCAACAAACCCTTTCTTAGAAAAATGACATTACGACTACCAGAACTTTTACAGCCCCAACCAGAGCCATATGCGTTTGTTTTGGGAATTGATGAGAATGGCAAAGTATTGCACAACCTCCAGTACGGTGCCGACGATGCTTATTCCCCCATAACAAGCGTTAAACAATTTGGCAATAAGTTGTATTTTGGCAGCCTTACAGCCAAAGGTTTTGGTGTAAGTAAAGCACCAAAATTATCTACTCCCCATTCTAAGCTAAGGGACTGATGAAAGTTTCTACGCCGGGCATTGTCTTAAAAACCAGCCTATTTAAAGAGTCGAGCATTATTGTTAGGCTTTTTACGCTAAAGAGAGGAAAATCTTCTTATGTTATTAAAGCTGCAATGCGACAAAAATCTCCCCTTAAAGCCATCTACCAACAAATGAATGAGGTAGAGGTAAACTATGTTCATAGCAATAAAAGACAGCTTCAGCCAATATATGACTCTAAAATCTTAAATGATTGGGATGGTATAAACACAGATCTTAGAAAAACTATTTTGTGTTTATCTATGATTGAAATGATTGACAAGGGTTTTGATGAAACCACATCAGATCAGAATACATACTATTTAATTAAAAATACATTAGAATACTTTGATTTAGCTGAACGTGGATATAATAATGCCTTCTATTTTTTTCTTATGCATTTTTTAAAAAATACAGGATATAATATTATTGATGCTGATGAACACCCGATCGTTAGAAGATATACCATGAAAGAGCCTAGCTTGCAGGACCAGTTAAAAGAAATATATTATTCTAACTTTATAGACACAAAAAATATAAATATAGATTTCAGCTATGATAAAAGAACGATGGCTAACTTTATATCAGATTTAGTTAAATATCACCTCCCGGACATTAAGTCGTTTAGTGTGGCAAAAGAAATATTTAAGTCTTCTTAGCTATTCAACTTTAAAAACTTTCTCACCAGGCCTGACCATTCTAAATTTTTCTCTGGCAATCTGCTCAATATACTTTTCATCAAACTCTAGCTTTTCAGCTTCTTTTTCAAGGCTGGCGATTTGTTGACGTAGAGAGTTAATATCTTGTTGAATTTCAAGCTTTTCTTTCTTTAGCTGCCAGAGACTAATAAACCCACGATCACTAAATAGCAATAAGCCTATGCACCCCAAAGATAAACATGCGAATAGAATATTGGTAAGAGATAGCTTTTTAAAATTCATAATAGATTATTTAATAAAGGAAAAAGGATTACCAAACCTTGGCTTTTTTAAGCGCTCCTCAATTCTTAACAATTGGTTGTACTTACTAGTACGATCTGATCGACAAACAGAGCCAGTTTTAATTTGACCACCACCCATTGCTACAGCAAGATCCGCAATAAAGGTATCTTCGGTTTCTCCCGATCTATGAGAAATAACAAAATTATAATTATTATTTTTTGCGATAGTAATAGCCTCTATAGTTTCCGATAGAGTGCCAATCTGGTTCAGTTTAATTAAAATACTGTTCATAGCACTTTCGTCAACAGCTCTCTGTAATTTTTTGGGGTTAGTAACAGTTAAGTCGTCACCAACAACTTGAATTTTGTCACCTAAAGCACGATTCATTTTTGCCCAACCCTTCCAGTCATTTTCATCTAAACCATCTTCAATCGATACAATTGGATATTGATTGATAAGATTGTCATAAAATGCTATCATTCCATCGGCATCTAAAGTTTTATTATCAATCTTAAGGCTATATTGGCCATCTTTATAAAAGCTGGACGCCGCCACATCTAAAGCTAAGAAGACATCTCTCCCAGCCTTGTAATTAGATTTTTCTATAGCACCCAACAATAGCTCTATTGCATGTTCGTTTGATTTAAGTTGAGGGGCAAACCCACCTTCATCACCCACAGTTGTTGATAAACCTAATTTTTTTAATTCATTTTTTAATTCATGAAATATTTCTGAACCCATTCTAATTGACTCTGAAAAAGATGTTGCTCCATAGGGGAATAACATAATTTCTTGAATATCAGACCCCCCGTCTGCATGCATGCCGCCATTTAATACATTAATCATTGGCACCGGCATTATAGAGCTGCCACTATTTAAATAAGCATACAAGGGTTGGTTATAAAATTTTGCTGAAACTACAGCACACGCCATTGATATGCCTAATATGGCATTTGCACCGTAATTACTCTTGTTTGGAGTACCATCAATTTCTATTAATAAACGATCAACTTCACCCTGATTATCAGCTCTTTTGTTAATTAGCTTCGGCTGAAAAACATTGATTACATTACTAATAGCAGTACGTACTTCCTTCCCATGGAATCTATTTTGATCAAAATCTCGTAGCTCTAAAGCTTCAAATTCTCCCGTGGATGCCCCGGAAGGAACGGCTGCTTTTCCCACAACTCCACTGGCACATATTTCTACTTCTATGGTCGGGTATCCCCTAGAATCAAGTATCTGTCTAGCGTGTATTTTTTCTATAATTGGATAGCTGTTATTTTCCATATTGTAAGTTACTTCCTATTGTGTTTATATAACATGTTTCAATATCAATTCTAGTCAATTAATCGTTTTTCCCATAAACAATATTTTTAATAAAAATCTTGATTAGTCGAAAAAAAGCGACTATAATTATAAAAAAGATGAATAAAGATAACTTTTTTGAAAGATTTAATCATATTGACATGATTAATAATGGGGGTAAAAATCCACTCGATTAAGTGGCGTTTTACCTTTTTTTTAACTAGTTAATAACTAATCAAGGAGGAATAACATGGCTTCATGGGATTCAGTGATAACGAGTACGTTAAGTGGTTTAACAGGTGTAGTAAAAGCAGCAGTAATATTTTTTGTGTTTGCGAACATACTATATCCAACAGGAATGGACCCACTTGGTGGAATTATGAATTTAGTTGATACATTTCTAAACGGTGGCGTTACAGGATTGCTAGTATTAGTAGTCTTTTTGTCATGGTTATAAGATAGATTGTATTAAACTAACAAAAATAAGAGCTTCATACATTAGTATGGAGCTCTTATAAATTAAAAGTTTGGAGGACAAACATAATGAAAGATGCATTCAAAAAAATCAATGATACTTTAGGCGCATTAACAGGCTTATTGATGCAGGTGGTTGTTGCTGGTACTATTATCGGTATTTTGTACGATGACATATTCGGTGTTATCGCAGGTATTGGTAGTGCAGTAGCTATGATTGGTGACGGCGGCGTCGCTGGTTTAGTTGCAGTAATGATTGTTGCAGGGTGGATGAAAAAATAATTTTTTAGCAAACTCTACATTGACTTAAAATAAAAAGGGCTCAATTTTTGAGCCCTTTTACGTTATATTTATAATAATTTTACACTATGAAATTGTTAATTCTTTTACGCCCTATTTTATCCATCGTTTTTTTGCTATCTATTATTATAGCAAAAAACGAACAGTCCATTACTATTTTAGGGGAAAATAATACCATGCTCGGTAAAGCAGATATCCTAAAAAAAGACCAATATTATATTTCAGTAAATGACTTTGGTAAGATTCTTGGTAGCGGTTCATTTGTAAATGATAAAACAGAAAAAATTGTTATCTATGTAGATAGCTTCAAAATCAAGCTGTCAAACAATATTGCATTTATTGTTGTTGACGAAACGATATATCAAATGGGCAATAAGATCATTAAAAGAGATAATGAATATTATGTTCCTATAGATGATTTTTTTAATATTTTATCAGTGCACGGCTCAGACAGTCACTCTATAGACTATACTACAATGTCTATTACTCTAGGACCTAAGACAAAAAAAATATCAAAACCCATTGTCGTAGCTGACCTTATAAAAGAAAAAAATAAATGGAAGCTCGATACTATTATTATTGATCCTGGGCATGGAGGAAAAGACCCCGGGGCTATTGGGTATAGAGGAACTAAAGAAAAAGATATCACATTAGACGTAGCAAAACGCCTAGTTAAAAAGATTGAACGTAACATGAATATAAATACCATTTTAACGCGAGACGAAGATGTGTTTATAAGGTTGGAGGATAGAACAAAGCTTGCAAATTCAGAAAACGGAAAACTATTTATTAGTATCCATGCTAATTCAGCTGAAGATCGCAGAGCAAATGGTTTTGAAACGTACATGATTGGTACTAATAAGAATGCAGCTGCAGTTAGAACTGCTGCTAGAGAAAATGCGGTGCTTGATCTTGAGGGTGGCAATACTAAAAAATTAACAGATGAAGCTCTTATTAAAGCGACTATAGCACAATCTGGTTTTGCGAACGGGAGTGAACAATTTGCTGCATTGGTACAAGAAGAAATGAATAAGAGATTACAAAGCAAAGACAGGGGGGTAAAACAAGCAGGATTTTATGTTTTAGCATATGCCTCCATGCCGAATGTTTTAATTGAGTTGGGCTATATTTCTAATCCATCAGAAGAAAAAAAATTAAAAAGCTCTCAATATAAAGATGCGCTAGCTACTTCTATTTATAGAGCCATAGAACAATATCAAAAAACATTAAATGTCAATTGAAGTGATTGATCCAACATTAGAGTTTTTATATGGGCTACACAATCGCGGGATAAAACTAGGACTTAAGAATATTGAAAGTTTCTTAAAGATTTGTGGAGACCCACATAGGGAAATTAAAACAATACACCTAGCAGGCACAAATGGCAAAGGCTCTACCGCATCTATTATTGCAAAAATTTTACAAAAAAATGGGTATAAAGTAGGACTATATACTTCCCCCCATTTAATAAATTTTAACGAAAGAGTGAGAGTTGACGGAATGCCTATATCCGATGAAGAGATTGTTAACTTTATTGAACAACACAAACAAACCTTAGTTGATAGCTCTATTACATTTTTTGAAGCAACAACCGCTTTAGCTTTTAAATATTTTGCGAAACAAAATGTAGACATTGCGATTATCGAAACTGGTCTTGGAGGTAGATTAGACTCCACCAATGTCTTATCCCCTATCCAGACCATTATTACTGAGATACACTATGACCACACACACATTTTAGGAGACTCTATTGAAGAAATTACGACTGAAAAATGTGGAATTTTTAAAAACGATATCCCTTCTATTACAATTAATTCAGATAAGCGTGTTATAAAGACCATTAAAGATCAGGCTTCAGTAAAAAATGTTGAAGTATCATTTATTGAAAAAGAGGACATTATAATCCAGAACCAAACATCAGAATCGGTTGATTTTGATTATAATAACCAAAAATTTTCCTTACCTCAGGCAGGCTCATATCAAACACAAAATGCCATGTTAGCAATCAAGGCATGTCAAAACAATTTTAGTCAACTAAAAGATAAAGATATACAAACAGGATTAGATGAGTGGTATTGGCCGGGAAGAATGCAGCTCATGAAACAAGATTTTTTCTATGATGTAGCACACAATAGAAACGGTGTTGGTACACTTGTACAAGATTTAAAAAAAATCTACAGCCAAAAACCTATAGGAGTTTTAGTCCTAAAAAATGATAAAATTAATCCTGAGCTAGTAGAAATTTTTTCCAAATCATTTGAAAGACTTATTATTTCTACCATTCCTTCTAAAGATATTTTAAGTAAAGAAGAAATCATTAATAACCCACTATTACAACAATTTGAATTTATAGAAAGTTTGCACGAGGCGTTGGCCATGATAGATAAATTAGAACACCCTGGGGGAAAAGTTATATTTGGTAGTCATTACGTTGCAAAAGAGGTATATAAGTTTTTTGATTTTTCCTTTGACAATGGCATCATATGATGTAATTTTTGGTTCAAGGTGTTTTCCCCCTAGAAGTACATTTCACAATTAACAGAGGAACTAATGAAATTAACCGATTTAAAAGAAAAAAAATTAAGCGATTTAAAAGAAATTGCAAAAACAATGGGCATAGAAAAAATCTCTTCTTTCTCAAAAGAAGAATTGATGAATGCTATGGTTAGCGCTGCTCCAGCTGAAAAGAAAGAAGAAGCGCCAAAGCCAGAAAAAGTAATTCAAACAAAAGAAGCCCCAAAACTAGAAAAAGTAATTCAAACACAAGAAGCTCCAAAAAATCCATCTAATCATAACGAAGGAAATGAAAAGAGAGCTGCTGGGGTGCTAGAAATTTTACCTGATGGATATGGATTTTTAAGAAGTGTAAATGATAATTATTTACCTGGACCAGAAGATATATACGTGAGTCCATCACAAATTAAACGATTTAAGTTAAAAACGGGGCATTTTGTAGAAGGAAGTACTAGAGCCCCAAAAACTAAAGAAAGATTCCATGCACTATTAAAGCTGGAACAAGTAAATGGTGTAGATCCAGAGCAAATAAGACACCAAAGATCTTTTGATAAGTATACGCCACTACATCCAAATGAAAAATTTAACCTATCTAGTACTAGCGACATGTCTATGAGAATCATGGATCTAGTTTGCCCTATTGGTAAAGGGCAGCGTGGATTAATTGTGGCCCAACCTAAAACAGGAAAAACTATTTTAATTTCTAAAATTGCAAATGCTATTAGAAGGAATCATCCGGAGACAATTTTAATCATTCTATTGATTGATGAAAGACCCGAAGAAGTAACAGAAATGAAACGTAGTGTAGATGCAGAAGTTATAGCTTCTACGTTTGATGAAGGACCAGAAAGACACGTCCAAGTATCAGATATGGCACTTTACAAAGCACAGCGCTTAGTAGAATGTGGGAAAGATGTTGTGATTTTACTTGATAGTCTTACGCGTTTAGGTAGAGCGCATAATGCTGTTATCCCCCATAGCGGGAAGATTCTTTCAGGTGGAGTTGATTCAAATGCACTAAGAAAACCAAAGAAATTTTTTGGAGCAGCTCGTAATACAGAAGAAGGCGGTAGCTTAACTATTATTGCTACAGCGCTAATTGATACGGGTAGTAAAATGGATGGTGTAATTTTTGAAGAGTTTAAAGGAACTGGTAATATGGAACTTGTTTTGGATCGTGAACTCAGTGATAGACGTATTTATCCAGCGTTTAATATTGTTAAATCTGGTACTAGAAAGGAAGAGCTCCTTTTATCTCCGCAGCATATATCTAGAATATGGATTCTAAGAAAAATGTTAGGAGAGATGAGTACAGAGCAGTCCATGAACTTTATGACAGAAAGAATGAGAAGAACTAAAACTAATCAAGAGTTTCTTGATTTAATGAGTCAGTAATATGTCTATATCGTTATCAAGATTAGTTGATAAGATTAAACCATCTTTTACATTACAGATGACAGCTAGAGCTGCTGCATTAAGAGCCAAGGGCATAGATGTAATTAATTTTGGTGTTGGTGAACCAGACTTTAATACTCCTCAACATATTATAGAAGCAGGACAAAAAGCAATGGATGATGGCTATACTAAGTATACGCCAGGCTCTGGAATGTTAGAGTTAAAAGAGGCTATTCAAACTAAAGTGAAGAATAATACTGATGTTTTGTATGACACTAATCAGATCATCGTATCGAATGGCGGTAAACAATCATTGTCTGTAGCATGTCAAGCCCTCTTTCAAGAAGGCGATAAAGTTATTATTTTTTCACCCTACTGGGTTTCTTTCCCAGAGTTTGTAAAATTATCGGGGGCTGAGCCCTTATTAGTAGACACTATAGCATCTGAGCAATTTGAACCTGATTTTGATGATCTACATAACAAGATAGTAGGTGGGTCTGATTTCAAAAAAGTTGACCCCACCATTAAGGGTGTTATTATTAATTCTCCTAGCAATCCTACTGGCGGAGTATGGTCTGATGAAGCAATTATCAAGATATTAGAGATTAGTAAGGCAAATAATTGGGTTGTTATTTCTGACGAAACATATGAAGAGTTAGTTTATGATAGAGAATTTACCGCTATTGACACCTTGAATGATGTTAGCGCGGAAGTATTAACTATTAGAAGTATGTCAAAAACATACGCCATGACTGGTTGGCGTATTGGGTATGCTATTGCCGATAAAGTTATTGTAAAAGCTATGTCTAAAATTCAAGGGCAAACAACTTCTTGTCCTAACGCTATTGGTCAAAAAGCATCTGTCGCTGCTCTCTTGGGTAATCAGAAGCCTATATTAGATATGAAGCATAAATTTCAAGAAAGAAGACAGGTTATGTTCGAAGCCTTAAATGGGCTAGACGGCGTAACATGTGATATGCCTGGAGGAGCATTTTATATGTTTCCTGACTTTTCATCTTATCTTAACAAGAAAACAAAAGATGGTAAAATTTTACGCGACACTTTCGACCTTTCTGACTATATTCTCGACACTGCAAGGGTAGTAACAGTTGCAGGAGATGGTTTTGGCGCAAAAGGTTATTTAAGGTTTTCTTTTGCAACAAGTAATAAAATCATCAAAAATGGTATTAAAAGAATAGAAGAAAGTTTAAAAGAATTAAAATGAAAAAAGATACACATTCAGAAGAATATAGATTGGTTGTCTTCGAAGATAGTTCATGTAACTATTCTTTTTTGACTCGATCTACTGTCAAAACAGATAAAACTGTTAAGTGGGAAGACGGAAAAGAATATCCATTATTCAAATTGGATATCTCGGATAAGTCACATCCATACTATACAGGGCAACGTACATTAGTAGATACTGCTGGAAGAATTGAAAAATTCAACCGCAAGTATAATAAAAAAGCTTCTTAAGCGTTTTTTATTTATAACTTTTTAACCTATGGACATCTTATCTAAAGTAAACAGCACTATTGTAGAATATGACAATATCATGGAAGAAATGATGAATCCTTCCAATGTCTTAGATCAAGATAAACTAGCTACCCTTTCAAAACAAAAAAGCGCTATACAAGAAATATACGATCTAAGTATTCAATTTGTTGCACTTACTAAAGAGCATAAAGAATTGGAAGCCTTAGAGGATGATCCAGATTACGCAGAGTTAATTAAAGAAGAAAAAGTTGCTTTAAACACTCAGTTACAAAAAATTGAAGATGCTTTAATTAAAATATTAATCACAGATGATCCAAATGATAATAAAAGCGCTATTATTGAAGTCAGGGCTGGTACTGGAGGAGATGAAGCTGCATTATTTGTAGCTGATTTATTCAGAATGTATTCAAGATATGCTGAAAAAAATAATTTATCTATTAATGTTATGGATATGCATGAGACAGGTGTAGGTGGATTAAAGTCTGTAATTTTTAGCGCAGAAGGTAATAAGGCTTACGGTATTTATAAGTATGAAGGAGGCGTTCATAGAGTCCAAAGAATTCCAAAAACAGAATCTGGGGGTCGCGTACATACTTCAGCAGCTACAGTTGCAGTTTTGCCAGAGGCAGAAAAGGCAGAGTTAGACATTAATGAAGCAACAGATATTAAGGTTGATACTTATCGTGCCAGTGGAGCCGGCGGACAGCATGTTAATAAAACTGAATCTGCTATTAGACTTACACATATTCCCACAGGATTAGTAGTCACTTGTCAGGATCAAGCCTCACAACATAAAAATAAAGCTTCAGCGCTAAAGGTTTTAAGAGCAAGGTTATTTGCGCAAGAAGAAGAAAAACTTAATAAAGATAGAGCTGAAATGCGTAAAAGCTTAGTATCTACAGGAGATCGTTCAGCAAAAATTAGAACATATAATTTTCCACAAGGACGTATCACTGATCATAGAATAAATTATACTACCCACAAATTACAAGTCACTCTTGAGGGAGATTTAGATCATATTATAGAGCAATTAAAGCTCGCAGAGGATAATTCTAAGATTAATTAATATGCATTCAAATTATCTAGTAATTGATTTTTTTAATAAGCAGTTAGTGGATCTGAAAAACAACAATATAGACGAGTATAGGCAAAAATCAGAAATGCTTATCGAATCCATTCTCGGTATAGAAAAGTCTGAATTATATATTAATAATCATTTTATACCCAACAACCACTTAGAGTGCTTAGAACAATCGTTTTCATTATTATTAAAAGATGTGCCTGTACAGCACATTATTGGCAAGACTTATTTTTATGAAAATGCGTTCTTCACTCCTCCTGGTATTTTTATACCTAGGCCAGAAACAGAGTTAATTATTGACTGTGTCCAGAATGATTTTGACAAGATTCCAGACAAAACTGTATTAGATATTGGGTGTGGTAGTGGGTGTATAGGAATCACTCTTGCTAGCCTGTATAAAAATTTTCATGTAAAAGGTATAGATATATCAAAGCAAGCAATTGATATCGCTACCAAGAATGCACAACACTTAAAAATATCCAATATAGAGATTACCAAGCAGGACATTTTTGAAATGCCTGCTAAAAAATTTGATATTATAGTAAGCAATCCCCCCTATCTTGGTATTGAAGAGATTTCTCAGCTAGATCCTTCTGTAAAAAATCACGATCCACTAAAAGCTCTATCGGATGAGAAAGATGGACTAAAGTTTTATCAATATTTTATTAATAATTTATCAAGCATCTTGAAGAAGGATGGTTCTATGTATTTTGAGATACCTAAATCTAAAATTACCAATCAAATCATTGATATGATTCATAATAATAGCAATATTGATAGTATATTTTTTAAAGATTTAGAAGGAAATAATAGAGTAATTAAGGTTTTTTTTAAAAAATAATGAAAAGCGAATTTATACATCTACACAACCATTCGGACCACAGCTTACTAGATGGTGCACAGAATGTTAATTCTATATTAGAAACCATGGATGACTTAAGTATGGATTCAGTTGCATTAACTGAGCATGGGAATCTATTTGGTGCAATTTCTTTTTATAAGCAGGCAAAAAAAAATAATATCAAACCTATTATTGGCTGTGAAGTTTATGTTGCTAAAGGTAGTAGCCTAGTAAAAGATAAATCTGGTGGTATGGGAAATTATAATCATCTCGTATTAATTGCACAAAACCTAAAAGGCTACAAAAACTTAATGAAAATTGTTACCCATGGCTACCTTGAAGGATTTTATTATAAGCCTAGAGTAGATTTAGAAATTTTAAAGAAATATAATGAGGGCATTATATGTATGTCTGCGTGTTTGAAAGGAAGCTTGCCAGAGGCTCTTTTATATAGTGGGTATGAAAGAGGAAAAGCTGTGGCGGAAGAGTATTCAAGTATTTTCCCGGGACGTTACTATATTGAATTACAAAATCATGGTATCCCAGAAGAAATACAAAACATACAATTAGCTTCAAAGCTAGCCAAAGATATGGGTTTACCAATTATTGCGACAAATGATGCGCATTATGCCAGGAAAGAACATCATACTGCGCATGACGTACACATATGTATTGGTATGGGTAAACAACTTAGTGATACTAAGAGATTAAAATATCCTGGGAATGAATTTTATTTTAAATCTCAAGATGAGATGTTTTCACTATTTAAAGAATTTCCTGAAGCCTTAGAAAATACACGCGCCATTGCAGATAGTATTGATTTAGATATTCCTATGGATGACTACCACCTGCCCTGGTATCAAATTCCAGAAGAATCTGATTTAAAAGATGTCGACGCCTATTTGAAATTGCTGTGTGACGAGGGCGTAAAAAAGAAATTTAGTGACTACACAGAAGAAATAAAAACCAGATTAACTTATGAATTATCTGTCATTAAGAAGATGGGATTTGCTAGTTACTTTTTAATTACAGCAGACTTTGTTCAATACGCGAAAAAAAATAATATTCCAGTAGGTCCAGGTAGAGGATCTGCCCCAGGGAGCCTTGTTTCGTATTGTTTAGACATCACAAACATTGATCCCTTGAAACATAATTTAATTTTTGAACGTTTTTTAAATCCCGACAGAGTCAGCTTACCAGATATTGATATTGATTTCTGTGTTGAGCGTAGAGGTCAGGTTATTGATTATATTAAAAGCATATATGGTGAAAAGTCTGTAACACAGATTATTACATTTGGAAAAATGAATGCACGTGGAGTAATTAGAGATGTAGGGCGAGTTATGAGCTATCCTTATTCCGAAGTCGACGGTATTGCAAAAATGATTCCAGAAGGTCCAAATATGACACTAGATAAAGCTCTCAAGCAAAGCTCTGAATTACGCACAGTATCACAAACTTCGCATAAAGGCTTGTTAGAAAATGCTAAGGTTTTAGAGGGGATGACTAGGCACGCGTCGATTCATGCTGCAGGGGTGGTAGTTGCTCCAGGAAATTTGACAGATTTTGTTCCTTTATATAAATCTTCTCAAGGCGATGTTACAACACAGTATGATATGAAAGAATTAGAATCAGTGGGTCTTTTAAAAATGGATTTTTTAGGCCTAAGAAACCTAACAGTTATTGATAAAGCTTTAGGACTAATTAAGACAAGATTTGATAAAGAAATTGATATTAATACCATCCCAATGGATGATCCCAAAGTCTATGAACTATTTGCAAAAGGGTTAACAGTCGGAATATTTCAGTTTGAATCTTCGGGAATGAGAGAATTTTTAAAAAAATTAAAACCAACAGAAATTGAAGGTCTAGTTGCTATGAATGCATTATATAGACCTGGTCCAATGCAAAATATTGATCGTTATATTAAAAGAGCTCATGGCAAAGAGAAAGTAGAATATGTTCATCCCCTTCTGGAAGAAGCATTAAAAGAAACGCACGGGATTATAGTCTATCAAGAACAAGTGATGCAGATTGCTAATATTATTGCTGGTTTTACACTTTCAGAAGCAGATGAAATGAGAAGAGCTATTGGTAAAAAAATCCGTGCCTTGATGGACGATATGGCAGAAAGATTTGTTGCGGGAGCAGTCAAAAAGGGACTAACAAAAGCTAAAGCAAAACAAATTTTTGAATTAATTGATAAATTTGCACAATATGGATTTAATAAAAGTCATTCAGTGGCATATTCTTATATTGCCTATCAGACCGGTTGGCTTAAAACACATTATACAGCAGAGTTTATGTCAGCTAACTTAACGAGCGAAATGACCAATACTAATAGAGTTGTAGTGCTTATAAACGAATGTCGAAAATTAAATATTAAAGTAAATGCTCCGGATATCAACAAATCGGACATTAATTTTATTCCATTAAATGACGAAGAAATTTCTTTCGGATTAAATGCTGTCAAGAATGTAGGAATCAAAGCATTGGAACAGTGTATACAAGCTAGAAAAGAGCAAGGGGAGTTTACCTCTATTTTTGATTTTGTAACAAAAGTAGATCAACGCTTAGTTAATAAAAAAGTATTAGAGAGTCTTATATTAGCTGGTGCATTTGATTCAATCTCTACTAATAGAGCACAACTATTTCAGTCAGTAGATGTTGCTATTAGCTATGGACAGCAGGTAGACAAAGCATCAAACAAAAACCAAATTGACTTATTTTCTGAAGAAGAAGACTTAGTCAAGCAACCCGACCTACTAAATGTAGAAGATTGGGAGAGCCAAGAAAAACTAAGCAAAGAGAAAGAGGTATTAGGACTCTATGTATCAGGAAATCCATTATTAAAATATGCTGATACATTAGAAGAATTAAGTAATTATGATTTTACTGAGAAAAAATTCTTAAAAGAAAATAGTCTGATTAGAATTGGTGGAGCAGTGTCGAGTTTTAAACTGCATTATGATAAAAAAAATCAGCCAATGGCATTCTTTAACTTGGACTGTTTGGGAGGACAAGTAGAGTCAATAATTTTTCATGATGCATTTGAAAAATATAAAGAAATTATTAGTGAAGGTAATATTGTGTTCTTAGTAGGTAACTCTACATCACAAAATGATTTCTCTGATTTAAAAATTATCGTAGATGAAGTGGTGCCAATTAATCATGCAAAAAAAGTATTGAAACTAAAAGAGATTAATATAAAAATAGGCAAAAAAGTGACAAAAGATACCGTAGATGAGGTACATAAATATGCAATGGACAATCAAGGCCAAAGCTTATTTATTGTCCATATGCAAAATCAAGATGGATCTTCACGCAGAATTATATCGAAAAAAATTAGAGTATCAAGTAGCAATCATTTCCTAATTATGTTGAGAGATTTATTAGGCGAATCAAACGTTTGGATTAGTTAAATTATATCTATTATGAGCTTAAACCCACCAATTAGAATTTTAATGGCAAAGCCTGGTCTGGATGGACACGACAGAGGCATCAAGGTTCTTGCCGCCGCTTATCGCGATGCAGGAATGGATGTTATTTATCTTGGTCTTCGTCAAACTCCTGACAGCATTGTAAGAGTGGCTATTCAAGAAGGGGCTGATGTTATTGCCTTGTCTATTCTGTCGGGAGCACATATGACTATTTTTACTAAAGTGATGACACTAATCAAAGATTTAAAATTAGAGAATGTTTTAGTAACTGGCGGTGGTATCATTCCAGAAGAAGACAGTAAGGAACTTGCAAAGATAGGAGTTGGAAAGCTATTTGGACCTGGTACTCCAGTTAAAGTGTCTCTGAAATATATTGAGGAATGGGTGAAAGAGAACAGAAGATGATCTCTAGCATTCATAAGACCTATTCTAAGGGCGAAAAAGCTTTTAATAATAAAAATTTTTTAGAAGCAAAAAAATATCTTATCTCTGTAGTTGAACATGATGTGAACCACTATGCTTCTTATCTTCTATTATTTGAAATTCTTAATAAGTCAAATTCGCCATTATTAAAAAATGTTGTAACGGAGCTTAAAAGATTAAATCCAAACATATCCCTTGATTACAGGCCGACACCTAAACCTAAAAAAATTATAAAGGATACCAGCATTGTTACTATTTCTTATATCAAACTAATGCTACAGCAAGGTAAAAAATTACAAGCCAAAAAAAGTTTGAATGCAATTATTAAACATTCAAAAATAAAAAAACAAATCGTAGAAGCTGAAAAATTATTACAGACTCTTAATGGAAAAAAGGATCAAAAATGAGCACAGAATATTTTACAAGAAGACAAGAAAAATTACGTACAGCTCTAGGAAAGCAAAAGGTAGATGGCATGTTAATCACCAATATTATTCACATAAGATATCTTTGTGGATTTACCGGATCTAGTGGTTCTTTATTGATGGGCCCTGATAGCTGTGAGTTTATTACAGATGGTAGATATGTTATTCAATCTAAAAATGAAGTTAGGGGAGCTAATATTACCATTGACAGTATTCCGCATTTACATATAATCAAGAATAATAATTTTCTACCCAAAGATTCTACAATTGCTTTTGATGGTAAACATGTTTCTCATCAAATGTTTACAGACATTAACGAAACTTTATCTCATGTAAAGTGGAAGAATATTGTAGGCTGCATAGAGACGCTAGCAATGCAAAAAGATTCTAAAGAAATTGAAGCTCTTAAAACGGCGGTAGAAATTACAGATAAAGCATTTTCTGAAGTACTCCCTATGGTAAAAATTGGGGTAGAAGAACAGGAAATTGCGAATCAACTATCCTTTCTCTATCGTAAATATGGCGATTCAGACGCAGATGCATTTCCACCCATTGTTGGTAGTGGGCCTCATTCAGCTATGCCCCATCAAAGACCAACGGATAAAAAAATTGGTCCAGGAGAGTTGGTAGTGATTGATTCTGGAGCAAAATATGCAGGGTATCACGCAGATATGACCCGCACAGTTGCTACTAAAGGCTACTCAGAAAAACAAAAAGAAATTTATCACATAGTACTAGAAGCTCAGTTGAAAAGTATTGAAGGCATTAAAGCGGGAGTTTCATGTAAAGAGGTTGACACGCTTGCAAGAGACCATATTAGTGGCGCTGGATACGGTAAATATTTTGATCATGGGCTAGGTCACTCTTTAGGCCTTGAAATTCATGAAGACCCTCGGTTTAGTAAAGTTAGTACAGACTATTTAAAGTCTAACTATGTAATGACGGTAGAGCCTGGTATATATATCGAAGATATAGGCGGCGTACGTATTGAAGATGATATTGTTGTTACAGATAATGGCTGTATTGTTCTTAACAAAACATCTAAAGATTTCACAGTAATTTCATAAAACATGAAAAAAGTATTTTTAATAATAGCATGCATGCTACTTACAGCCTGCGTTGAAAACTTGATACATATATCTGTATTGCCAAATGGAAAATATTCTATTAAATATAATTCTATTGGTGATAAGTCAGATTTAGAAAATGATGATTTTTTACATCCAGAAAATACCGCTTTAATTAAATGGTCTAGTACAATGACTTCATTGGAGAAAGATAGTATCCGTCCAGATAGTTTGACTTGGGAAAGAGAAACTATTGTCACTGAGCCTGTCAGTCAAAAAATTAGTTTTACTAATAGTGAAAGTTTAATCTATGATATTGATGTCATTAAGAGTGAGTATTTTTTTTGGGACAACTACCGCTTTGATTCCACAATCAATAGCTTAGCTATTGATGATAAGTATCCCTCCATTGTAGAGTTTTTAGATATAGAAGCAGATTCATTATCTTGGATTGCTCCAGCTAAAGAATATATTATTAAAACTAGCTTAAAAGAATATGACAATGAGGCTAAGCTAAATACTATTTTTAGAGAAAAGATTAATAATCAAATAGACTCATATTTTGAGTATGCCATAGAAAGAAAATTGGTAGAAAAATTTGATAAAGATTCTTCAATAATTTTGAAAGACGCTTTAAGGCCTATTGCAAATATACTCCCAAGAAATTTTTTTAAAGAAATCACAATACTTATTGATGAATACGAGAAAGACTTCACAAAGAATACAGCATTAATGAATGATTACTTTCAATTCAATATTAAGTTGCCTGGAATTGTTCGTCAAAACAATGCAGAGTCTATTTCAGGTGGCTTATTAGTATGGTCATTTGATTTTGACGATATTGCAAAAGATGAATTCAAAATGTATGCTAATTCAATTAGAATCAATAAATTAAGAATTCAGCTACTATTAGTAATAATCATAGTTGGATTTTTAGGAATATTATGGAATCAAAAATTAAAGAAAAAATAAAGCATTTAACTGATAAGATTAATGAACATAACTATGCATATTATGTTTTAGATCAACCACATTTGAGCGATGCAGAGTATGACAATTTATTTAGAGAGCTAGAATCTTTAGAAAAAGACAATCCAGAATTAATTCAATCTTCATCTCCAACACAGAGGGTAGGTCACCCTATAAAAAGTGGATTTCAGAATTATAATCATAGTATCCCCATGCTCTCTTTATCGAACGCTATTAATGAGCAAGAAATTTATGACTTTAATCAAAGAATTAATAAGTGGTTAGAGCAAAAAAGCACTTCTTATATTGCAGAGCCTAAGATCGATGGTTTGGGAGTTTCATTAATCTATGAAAATGGAAATTTAGTACGAGCGCTTACTAGAGGCGATGGTTATACAGGAGAAGATATTACGCACAATATTAAAACAATTAATGCCGTTCCTATGGTTTTAAGAGGAAGCAATCACCCTAATTTTTTAGAAATTAGAGGCGAAATTTTTATGTTAAAATCTGACTTTACTAAATTAAATGAAGTGAGATCTCAACAAGATGAAAAGTTATTTGCAAACGCCAGGAATGCAGCGGCTGGGAGCGTTAGGCAGTTAGATCCTCATGTTACAGCAAAAAGAAAACTATCAATATTTTGTTATGAACTTGGCGCTAGCAAGGGACTAGATATTAAAAGCCATTGGGAGATGTTGTCTTATTTGAAATCTATAGGGTTACCAGTGAATCCTTTAGCAAAAAAAATTGATAGTATTAATAGTATGGTTATATATCATCAAGATTTAGAAAATAAAAGAGAAAGCATCCCCTATGAAATTGATGGGTCTGTTATCAAAGTTGATAACTATCTATTAAGATCTAATCTGGGAGAACGAGCACGTTCTCCAAGGTGGGCAATCGCTGCAAAGTTCAAATCAAAAGATGCAGAAACTCAGATTTTAAATATAGTGCTTCAAGTAGGTCGAACAGGAGTAATTACGCCCGTTGCAAAGATTAAAGAAGTAGAGATATCTGGAGCCATCATTAGTAGTGCTACCTTGCACAATCAGGATGAAATTGATAAAAAAGATATTAGAATTAATGACTATGCAACAGTACAAAGGTCAGGAGATGTTATCCCAAAAATTTCTAATATTATATTAGAAAAAAGACCCAACAATACAGTGAAATTTGATATAGCAAATTATAATTGTCCATCATGTAGCTCTACTATTATTCGCATAGAAGGTGAAGCTGCTTATAGATGTGAAAATCTAAACTGTAAAGCCAAAGTGCAAGGATCAATAGAACATTTTTGTTCAAAAAATGCTATGAATATTGACGGTCTAGGTATCCAGATTGTAGAACAGTTGATGGATAGTAATCTTATTGGAAGAATAGATGACCTATTTACTTTATCATATGACAGTCTTGTTGTGTTGGAGCGCTTCCAAGACAAATCTGCAAACAATCTAATTAATGCTATTAATGTATCCAGAGACACCACATTTCCAAGATTTGTGTTTGCGCTTGGGATACCTAATGTTGGGCAACATATATCAAAAATATTAGATATTCATTGCCAATCTTCTGTTGAAAAACTATCTACTCTTTCATTAGAAGACCTAGAAAATATTGATGGCGTAGGTTTAATTGTGGCACAGTCAATTATAGACTTTTTTAATAGCTCTTCTAATAGAGATATTCTAAATAATTGTTTTACTAATGGTGTAAACATTAATAAAACTTTTTTTGAAAATTCTGGTGAGTTTAAAGAGAAAACATTTGTTATTACTGGGAGCTTCAAAACTCATAATCGCAATCAAATAAAAGAGCTACTAGAGAAAAAGGGTGGTAATGTTGCAGGTGCCATTTCATCTAAAACAAATTTTCTAATTGTTGGAGAAAATGCAGGATCAAAGCTAAAGAAAGCTCAGGCATTAGACATAGAGATTATAGATGAAGACCAACTAGAAAAGTTTATTAATTAAATATGTTAAAATATTTTATCTTCTTTTTTTCTATTCTTTGTTCTCAAAATGCTATAGCTATTGATTCTAAAATAATAGCAAAAGACCTAGAGCGCCCACTTCTTGTACGATTTGAGCCAGAAACTAATATTATGTATATCGTGCAACAAGCTGGAAAAATTTTTATTAAAAATGAAGCGACTACTACACTTTTTTTAGACTGGAGTGAGCATATTACAATTAAGCCTATGCCAGATGAGAGAGGGCTTCTGGGGATGGCATTTGACCCTGATTATAACAATAATGGTCTTTTTTACATATCTTACGTAGATACAGAAAATTATTCAGTGGTTTCTAGATTCAAAGTATCTGATAATAAAATGAAAGCTGATATCAACTCTGAAAAAAAGTTATTTTATTTTAAGCAACCATTCAACAATCACAATGGAGGCCACCTAGAGTTTAGTCCCATTGATAATTATCTCTATATATCATTTGGAGATGGTGGAAAATTTGGAGATCCTTTTAATCATGCACAAAATACAGGAAATTATTTTGGAAAAATATTACGAATAGACACTAACTCTGAAGATGGATATAATATTCCTGCTGATAATCCATTTTATGGCTCTGAATATGAAAAACAAGAAATATGGGCCTATGGTCTCAGAAATCCATGGAGATTTTCATTTGATGCTATAAATGGAGATATGTTTATTGGAGATGTTGGTCAAGATTCTTGGGAAGAAATTAATTACTTAAAGTTTGATAGTGCAGGTTTGAATTTTGGTTGGAATATTGTAGAAGGTAATCACTGCTATTCTAATCCAGAATGTGATAAAAGAATGTATGTAGATCCTATGTTTGAATACCCAAGCGATGCTGCTTATTGGAAAAGCATAATGGGTCTTAGAGAAAAAAATATTACAGGATGTTCTGTTACAGGTGGATATATTTATAGAGGAAAGAAAGTTAAGTCATTGTATGGCCTTTATATATTTTCTGATTTTTGTAGTGGGAAAATTTGGGCTTTTGACCAAAACAGTAATCAAATTACAGAAATCACTACATCTCTTTTATCTTCTGATCAGCATATGATTGCATCTTTTGGAGAAGATATTTATAATGAGCTCTATATAGTAGACTATTTAGGAGCTATATATAAAATTCAAAAGGGGAAATAGTTGAAAGATCTTGGTATTGAAATAATTAATCTTCATAAAAAATATGATGATGTATATGCTGTACAAGGCATTAATTTATCTATTAAAAAAGGAGAGTTCTATGGTCTTCTTGGCCCTAATGGTGCAGGAAAATCTACAACTATTAACGCTATCACAAGCCTAGTAAAGCCTACTGCTGGGCAAGTTAAAATTTTGGGGAAAGATATTGTATCAGACTTTAGATATGCTCGATCTCAAATTGGAATTGCCTCCCAAGAGTTAAGCAATGACTTCTTTTTCCCCGTAGAAGAACTATTATACTATCAAGCTGGGTATTATGGGATAACTAGAAAAAATGCAAAACAAAGAATTGATTATATTCTAAATAAATTAGGCTTATATGAGCATCGTAATAAAAAAATGCGAATGCTTTCTGGCGGAATGAAAAGAAGAATACAAATTGCTAAAGCACTAGTACATGACCCACAAATTTTAATTTTAGATGAACCTACAGCAGGTGTTGATGTAGAATTAAGACATGATTTATGGGAATATCTTAAAGAACTTCACAATGGAGGAAAGACCATATTATTGACCACCCACTATATTGATGAAGCAGAGCTTTTATGTGAAAGAGTCGGCATTATAGATGGCGGGAAATTAATTGTAGAAGATACTGTTAAAAATTTAAAAAATATGGTTAACAAGTCGGGTATTGTTATTCATACAAAAGGGAATTTCCCGAATCTAAAAGACACCCTAAAAGACTTTAATCCTATTATTGATCAAAACAGAGTAGAGATTTTAACAAAAAAACCAAATTTAGATTTACCAAAAATAATTTTAAAATTGTCAGAAAACAATGTGGGAATCGAGGATGTTCAGTTGCCTAAAGCTTCACTAGAGGATGTCTTTTTAGATTTAACGGGGAGAAAAATCAATGATTAGTAATTGGGTAGGTTTTTATACTTTATCTTCAAAAGAGGTTATGAGATTTTTTTCTGTCTGGAGACAAACAATTATTCCTGGAGTTGTAACAACGCTACTATATATATTCGTATTTGGCGTTGCTCTTGAAAATAGAATTTCAGAAATCAGTGGAGTGTCGTACAAAATATATATTCTTCCAGGATTATTAATGATGAATGTTATTACAAATGCTACAGCAAATGCAGCCTCTTCTATGTTACAAATGAAACTACTTCAAACACTCCCAGAGCTATTGATCACCCCCTTATCTAGTTTAGAATTATCTTTATCATTTATTATTGGAGGAGCAGTCAGAGGTTTTGTTAATGGGGCGCTAATTCTATTAATTTGTTGGCTAGCTGGCATGCCAATTAATAATTTACCTTTAACCTTGGTAGCTATTTTTCTAGTATCATGGTCTTTTGCTAGTTTAGGGTTGTTAATTGGACAACTATCTGACTCATGGGATCAATTAGCTTTAATTCAAAATTTTGTAATTACACCATTTAGTTTTTTAGGAGGAATTTTTTACTCTATAAAAATGTTACCAGCGTGGGCCATGACTATTAGTTTAGTAAACCCAATCTTTTATGCTATTAGCACTTTAAGATATACAACATTAGGTGTTTCAGATGCTTCTTTTAAATCTTCTTTTATTTTTCTAATTATTTTTGCAACCCTTTCAACTGTCGCAGCAGTACGAACAATGCATACAGGTAAAAAAATAAGGTTTTAATTTTAATATATATGAGGTAAAATCTACTCATGCGAAAACATCAAAAGGCTATCCTATATTTAGAGGATGGTCTTTTTTTTAAAGGAAAAAGTCTTGGTTCGTTAGGGGAAACATCCGGAGAAGTATGTTTTAATACTGGGATGACAGGCTACCAAGAAATTTTAACAGACCCGTCTTACGCAAAACAAATGATTGTTATGTGTAGTCCACATATTGGTAACTATGGTACCAATGAATCTGATGTAGAATCTTCGAATATATATGCGTCAGGATTTATTATCAAAAGCGAATCATTGTCCTCTTCTAATTGGAGATCTAGTAGTTCTTTAGAAGAATTTTTACAATCAAAGAAAGTTATTGGTATACAAGATATTGATACACGAGCTCTTACTATCCATATCAGAAATAATGGATCAATGAAAGGGATTATTTCTACAGATGATTTTGATATTAATAGTTTAGCTGAAAAAATAAAAAATGTACCCTCAATGGAAGGTTTAGATTTAGCGAAAGAGGTTTCGAGAAAAGAAAAAACTACTCTATGCAATGTAGATAATCCAAAATATAAAATCGCAGCTATTGACTATGGAATGAAAAGTAATATATATGATATATTGCTAGACAACGATGCGGAAGTAACGATTTTTCCTGCTTCTGTTAGTTCAGAAGAAATATTGAATTATAGTCCTGATGGGATATTTCTGTCTAATGGTCCAGGAGACCCTTCTGCTGTTTCATACGGCATTGAAACAGTCAAAAAATTACTAGGACTAAAACCTATGTTTGGAATTTGTCTTGGACATCAAATCTTAGCATTAGCCTTAGAAGCAAAAACATTTAAAATGAAATTTGGTCATAGAGGGATTAACCAGCCTGTCAAAAATTTAAAAACTAATAAAATTGAAATTACATCACAAAATCATGGTTTTGCAGTGAGCAATGATTCATTAGCATCTAATATTACAGTAACCCACACACACCTTAACGATGATACGATTGCAGGTATTGCATGTGAAGATATACAAGCCTATTCTGTCCAATACCATCCAGAAGCAAGTCCTGGACCACATGATTCAAGATATGTATTTGATAAGTTCTTTAAAATGATGGATTCAAATGCCTAAAAGAACGGATATAAAAACAATTTTAGTTATTGGTGCAGGCCCAATTGTAATTGGACAAGGCTGTGAATTTGATTATTCGGGTACACAGGCTATTAAAGCACTAAAAGAAGAAGGGTATAAAGTCGTATTAATTAACTCTAATCCTGCTACTATTATGACAGACCCTCAATTTTCAGATAGAACATATATTGAGCCCATTACAATAGAATATATTGAAGCCATTATTCAAAAAGAAAAACCAGATGCTATTTTACCTACAGTAGGAGGGCAAACAGCTTTAAACGTAGCAATGGATTTAGATGATCAAGGTATATTAGAAAAGTATAATGTAGAACTCATTGGAGCCAATAAGAAAGCAATTGAAACAGCTGAAAGTAGAGAGAAATTTAAAGAAGCCATGCTAGAGATTGGATTAGATTTACCATATGGACATACTATTCAATCAATAGAAGAAGGAAAAAAACTTCTAGATAATATTTCTCTACCTGCTATTATTAGACCGTCTTTTACTCTAGGCGGCTCAGGAGGTTCTGTAGCATATAATGAAAAAGAATTTGAAGAATCTATAGGTGAAGGGTTAAAAGAAAGTCCTACAGGCCAAGTGTTAGTTGAAGAATACTTATTAGGTTGGAAAGAATATGAATTAGAGTTAATTCGTGACCCTAATGATAATGTTATCATAATCTGTTCTATTGAAAATATAGATCCCATGGGGATTCATACAGGGGACTCAATTACTGTTGCCCCCGCAATGACTTTAACTGATAAAGAATTTCAGCATATGAGAAATGCGGCAATAAAATGTATTAGAAAAATTGGAGTTGATACAGGCGGATCTAATGTACAGTTTGCTATCAACCCAAAAGATGGTAGAATGGTAATTATTGAAATGAATCCCAGAGTAAGTCGTTCATCTGCTCTCGCTTCAAAAGCTACAGGGTTCCCTATTGCAAAAATAGCTGCCAAATTAGCAGTTGGATATTCTTTGGATGAATTAAAGAATGATATTACTAATAAAACTTTAGCTGCCTTTGAGCCAACTATTGATTATGTAGTGACCAAATTACCAAGATTTGATTTTGAAAAATTTTCTTCTGCTTCTGGTAAATTAGGGGTACAAATGCAATCTGTTGGTGAAGCAATGTCTATTGGTAGAACATTTCGAGAGTCATTCCAAAAAGCATTTAGATCTCTAGAATTAAACTTACCAGGGTTTTCTACCAAAGATCCAAGAAATGAAGATCCAGATATTAAGCGCTATCGCTCACTAGACATAGCATCTCTTAATGATGGGAGTGCTTTCAGAATTTTAAAAGTAAAGGAAGCAATTAAACAAAAATTTACTATTGAAGAAATTCATAATAATACAGGGATTGATCCTTGGTTTTTAAATGAAATAGCAGAGATTGTTTATTTGGAAAATCATCATAGTTCTTTAGATGACTTAGAACTGCTTAAGAAAAATGGATTTTCAGATATCCAAGTAGGAGGATTAACTAATCATACGCCTGAAGAAATTAGACAGATTAGAAATGAGAGAAATTTAAAACCTGTATACAAAGTAGTGGATACCTGCGCTGGCGAGTTTGCCGCAGAAACACCATATGCATATTCTACTTACGAGTCTACTCACGATATTGAACCACTTGATGGAAAAAAAGTAATGATTCTAGGCGGAGGACCAAATCGTATAGGGCAAGGAATTGAATTTGATTATTGCTGTGTTCAAGCTGTTTATGGGCTTAGAGAGGCTGGTTTTAAATCTATTATGGTTAATTGCAACCCGGAAACTGTTTCAACAGATTTTGATTTAGCAGACAGGTTATATTTTGAGCCAATTACCTTTGAAGATATTATGAATATTATTGAATTTGAAAAACCTGATGGAGTCCTCGTACAATTTGGAGGGCAAACACCATTAAAGATTGCAGAGCAATTAACAAATGAAGGTGTCAAAATATTTGGTACATCATCAGCGAGTATTGATTTAGCTGAAAATAGAGAAGAGTTTGCCAGAATTGTTAAAAAATTAAAAATTCAAATACCGGAATATTGTATTGCAAAAAATTATGATGAAATCATCAATTTTTCTGAAGTTGCTAAATTTCCAGTATTGGTAAGACCGAGTTATGTTCTAGGTGGAAGAGCTATGCAAATTGTATACAATAAAGAGCAACTTGTGGATTACGTATTCCGTTCTGCTGAAGCAACAAACGACCACCCAATACTTATTGATCAATTTATTGAAAATGCATTTGAGTTTGACGTTGATGCTTTATGCGATGGAGAAGAAGTATTTATAGCTGGTATTATGCAGCATATTGAAGAAGCTGGAGTCCATTCCGGTGACTCATCTTGCGTGTTACCTCCTTATGATATGAGTGCTAAAATTAAAAAAGATATTATCGAGATGACTACAAAATTAGCGTTAGAGTTAAAGGTTGTAGGGCTAATTAATTTACAATTTGCAGTCAAAGGCGATAAAGCTTATGTGCTTGAAGTAAATCCAAGATCAAGTAGAACTGTTCCTTTTGTCAGTAAGTATAGTAATGTCCCATTAGCAAATATTGCTGCACAATTATCGGTAGGTAAAAAACTTAAAGACTTTAACCTAAAAGAAAACAACCTTAAACATATTGCAGTTAAAAAAGCTGTGCTTCCATTCAAAAAATTTAAAGATGAAAAAGTATTTTTAGGTCCAGAAATGAAATCAACAGGCGAAGTAATGGGTATAGATAATGAGTCAGGTATAGCATTTTTAAAAGCAATGCAGTCAGATGGGTATACTGTGCCGAATGAAGGGACAGCCTTTATCTCTATCAGTGATATAGATAAAAAAAGAGCACTTCCTATCATAAAAGACCTTTTGCTACTTAATTTTAATATCATTGCTACAAAAGGAACTGCAAAATTTCTTATAGAAAACGGTATCGATTGTACCTCTGTTTTCAAAGTTGGAGAAGGTCGTCCGAATGTAGTAGATGAAATTCTGAATGATAATATACAGCTAGTTATTAATACTCCAATTGGAGAAAAATCTAGATACGATGAGGAGGCCATAGGCAAGACATCAGTAATGAAAAATGTTTTAACTATAACCACTTTATCGGGCGCAAAGGCAGCTATAGCAGCTATGTCAAATTTAGATCAAGTTAGAGTAAAGCCGTTGCAAGAATATTTTAAGTAATTACTACTTATAACTATCTATATCTGGACAGACACAGAAAAAATTTCTATCCCCATATGCATTATCAATTCTTGATACATATGGCCAAAATTTATTTTCTTTAATCCATTCTTTTGGGAATACTGCCTTATCTTTACTGTAAGGACGATCCCAATCATCACAAATATCTTCAACAGTATGAGGAGCATTAACAAGCACATTATTATCCTGAGGAATTTTACCTTCTGCAATTTCATCAATTTCTTGTTTAATTTGAATCATTGCCGAACAAAACCTATCCAACTCATCTTTAGATTCACTTTCAGTAGGTTCAATCATTAATGTGCCTGGAATAGGCCATGACATTGTTGGTGCATGATATCCATAATCAATCAATCTTTTTGCAATATCTTCATTAGTAATACCCGAAGTATTTTTGAACTCTCTACAGTCAATAATAAATTCATGTGCATTTAATCCAGTTGTACCACGATATAAAATTTTATAATCATTTTCTAATTCTTTTGCCATATAGTTTGCATTTAAAATTGCTATTTGAGAGGCTTTTAACAGTCCTTGCCCAGCCATCAATTTCATATAAATATATGAAATCAATAATATGCTTGCGCTACCATACGGAGAAGATGATACGGAGTAAGAATAGTCTTTATCGGTAAGGCGGTGTTTGGGAAGATAGGGTTTTAGTTTATTGTTCACACATATAGGACCCATTCCCGGTCCTCCACCTCCATGAGGGATACAAAATGTTTTATGCAAATTAATATGCATGACATCGGCTCCAAAATTACCTGGCTTACAAACTCCTACCATAGCGTTTAGATTTGCCCCATCCATATAAACCAGTCCGCCATTATCATGAATTAAAGCACAAATCTCATCAATATTATGCTCAAAAACTCCATGAGTAGATGGATAAGTGACCATGAGAGAAGACAATTTATTTCCAGCTTCTGCTACTTTGTTTGTTAAATCTTCAAAATCAATATTGCCATTATCATCACATTTTACAATAACTACTTTTAAACCAGCCATAATTGCACTTGCTGGGTTTGTTCCATGTGCAGATTCTGGAATAATGCAAACACTTCTATCCGCACCATGTTGGTGATGATATTCTTGTATTGTAAGCAAGCCCGCATATTCTCCTTGGGCTCCAGAATTAGGTTGGAATGATACAGCATCAAAGCCAGTGACTTTATAAAGCATCATTTCTAGTTGATCGATAATTGTTTTATAACCTATTGTTTGGTTAGCTGGAGCAAAGGGATGAATAGTATTAAACTCAGGCCAACTAATAGGAATCATTTCTACCGTAGCATTTAATTTCATAGTGCAAGATCCCAATGGAATCATGCTATGATTCAGAGACAGGTCTCGTTTTTCTAACTTGTGAATATACCTTAACATCTCAGTTTCTGAATGGATACTATTAAAAATAGAATGTTGTAAAGTAACCCCGCCTCTAGTTGTATGAAACTCTGGATTAATATTCTTTGATGCAGAATCTGTAGTAAATAGACTGGCGATTTCTTCTATTTCCGCATTAGAAGTTTTTTCATCTAATGAAATTCCCACCAAACCTTCATTATGATATTTGAAATTAAATAGTTTATCTAAAGCTCTACGCTCCAAAGCCTTTTCGTCTAGATTGTTTAGTTTGATAGATAAGGTATCAAAATATGATTCATTATTTAATATGATTTCATGCCCTTGAGCACTTAATTTTTCTGCAAGATTTTTAGTATGAACATGAATTGTAGTTGCAATTTCTTTTAATTTTTCTGGGCCATGAAAAATAGCATACATACTGGAGATAATTGCTAGCAACACTTGAGCAGTACAAATATTTGAAGTAGCTTTTTCTCTTCTAATATGTTGTTCTCTAGTCTGCAATGTTAATCTATAAGCTTGATTTCCTCTTCTGTCTTGTGATACACCTACAATTCTTCCAGGGATATCTCGCTTAAATTCTTCTGTAGTCGTCATAAATGCTGCATGAGGTCCACCATATCCTAGGGGCACTCCAAATCGCTGACTATTTCCTACTGCAACATCTGCATTATAAAAACCTGGAGATTGAAATAGCTGTAAGCACATCAAGTCTGTAGCAAAAATTACTTTACAGTTAGATCCATGCGCTTTATCTGTAATCTTTTTATAAGCATCAGGATTTCCAATTCTTCCAAAACGATCTGGATACTGAACAATACAACCAAAAGCGTCTTGATAATCAAACTTTTCATACGATATAATTTCAATCTCAATATCAAGAGGTTTTGCCCTAGATACTATAACATCGATAGTTTGTTGGAAGCAATTTTCATCAACAAGAAATTTATTAGAACTAGATCTATTCTTTCTGTAGAACATGAGCATAGCCTCGCTTGCTGCAGTTCCCTCATCTAGTAATGATGCATTAGCTATTGGCAGCTCACAAGTTTGTGATATCATTGTTTGATAATTAAGAAGTGCTTCTAATCTACCTTGAGAAATCTCAGGTTGATAAGGTGTATATTGTGTATACCATCCTGGACTTTCTAAAATATTTCTCAATACTACGTTTGGAGTAATAGTGTCATAATACCCTTGACCAATCAAAGAGCGAAAAATTTGATTTTTTGATCCAAGCTCTTTTACATATTTTAAAATATCATTTTCAGAAAAATTTTCATTTCCAATAGAATCGCCATCAATATCCAGAATATTTTTTGGTACAATTTTTTCAAGTAGCTCATTTAAGCTATTGCACCCAAGAGAAGAAAGCATTTCTGTGACTTCTGCAGAAGTAGGACCAATATGTTTATTGTGAAATTCAGACATTGTATTTAACCCCATTAATAAAACTTAGTACCGACGGAAGGACTCGAACCTACAACCAAGGGCTTAAAAGGCCCCTGCTCTACCATTGAGCTACGTCGGCAAAACTAGGCATTAATTTAAGGTGGAGAATCCAGATTCGGTAATGGAAAAAAGAGATTTCTTATTTTTTTTTTTACATTTTAGCATTTAAGTATTGGTCAATTATGTAAAAGACTATTAGCTTAGGGTAGTCTTTAATTAGATATTGTACGCAAATACAAGCAATCGAAAAGACTCTGAGGTTGGCGCTACAGAGTCTTTTTTGTTTATAAAAAAGGTTGTATCTTCCAAAAGTATTTGACAATTGGGGGCGACCGGTTTCGACATTTTAGAAAGAAATTTTAAATTGCATGTAGAGCTTAGTACCTCTTTAAACTTCTAAACTGTATTAAGTGCCGATTATGGCCAAATGGCTATAGCTTAGTTGCTATAACCCATCATCAGTAGGCGTTTCTCATCGCTGTCTGAATGATGTCATAAAAATGAGATAACTTATTTTTTTGCTTCGACTAAATAAGTGAACCTTAGAAGATAGTCTTATATTCGTCTGTTCTTGAACCCGTATAAGGCAAAACTCGATCAAGAAACTAAACATGTAGATATTTATCTTTTCTCTATTATGGACGGGAGTTCGAATCTCCCCGCCTCCACATATAAACTAATTTGCCTCATTAATTTCTGTAGCTGCACGTAGTCCAGAAAACAAAGCTCCTTGCATCCAACCACGATCATCTGATGCGTGTTCTCCCGCAAAATGAATACGTCCTTCAGCTAAACCAATATGATTTGCTAGAGCAGCATCTTGAGAGCTAGTAGGGGAAGCCCAGGCTCCTTGAGACCATTCTTCTTGAGCCCAAGATTGAGAGACCCCACTTTCTAGATTGCTAGTTGCACCAGGAAAAATATTTTCCCAACGGTTTAATACATAATTAATACGTTCTTGTTCGCTCAAAGCATCCATAGTCTCTGCTGGTGTCCAACGCAAATATGACATTATAATCCCAGTAGGTCCTGATAAATCCCATGTAGGTTGCCATATTTCTTCGGGCACATCACTATTCCCCCAACCACTCAATGATTCATTTTCCCAAAATCGATTTTGAAATTGCATATAAATTCTAGTAGAAGGAGCGTAGCGATATCCTCCATTCATTGCAGTTTGTTTTTCAGAAGATAATGATGGTGTAAATTGAATTTTACTAAGAACAGTTAAGGGTACGGTACACAATATTCTATCTGCAGTGAATTGATTCCCATTGGAAGTCTGGACAGTTACACTATTGCTTCCTTGCTGTATAGAACTGACTGGAGCACCAAGATATATTTTATTATTTAAGACACTAGAGTTAGAGAATGCATGAGGCAATAGATCAGAGCCTCCACGTATTTTTAAGTATTCTTTACGTAAAATAGATCCATAACTGGTATTCAAATATGTATTATTGGCGATAATGTCACGATTCCCATTTGATATATTGATGTAATCTCCAGATGTTGCATAGAAAGGATCTAAGTCTAAATTAAAATGATTAGCATAGCCTAAGGTTAAATTATGACTAGGTTTTATTCTTGCTGCACCCCCTTCTGCAAAATGATTATTTGAAAAAGGAGATCGAATGGTTAATACTCTTCCACCTATCCTATCTCTTGCCTCTAGTATGGTCACGTCATGACCTGCTCTTACTAATTCATATCCAGCCACTAGACCAGACATTCCAGCACCTATTACTATAATTTTTTTATTACCACCATTTGTATCTAACATCCCTGGAGAGTTAGCAATCGTAGTAGGTGTAATATTGTTGTCTTCGCAGGAGATTATTAAGGATGCTCCGGCAGAAAGGATTAAACTTCTTCGAATAAATTCTCGTCTTGTTAGATCGGACATAATACTTTACATTTTTTCAGGAGCAGTGATTCCTAAAATAGATAATCCTGTTTTTAAAATAATTTGCGTAGCATTACAAAGATTTTTTCGTGCATAAGATAGAGGAATATTATCAAGATTAATGACCTTATGATTTCCATAAAATTTATGATATGATGCAGCGACTTCTTCAAGATAAGTAGCCAATTTCCTTGGTTCTAAAGATTCATATATCTCATCCATTTTTTTTGGGAATGTAGATAGTTTTTTTATTAACAATATCTCATCTTTTTCTACTAGTAGACTTAAATCAAGATCTGTTTTTTCTTTTATATCGTTATTATACCTTACAATTAAATTAGAAATTCTTGCATGTGCATACTGTAGATAATAAACAGGATTTTTTTCAGACTCATCTTTTGCTAAGTCAAAATCAAAATCTAGATGGCTATTTGCTCCCCTCATAATGAAGAAATATCTAACAACATCTACTCCCAATTGATCAATAAGATCATCCAGTGTAATAAAATTTCCTTTACGAGTAGACATTTTCACAACTTCATTGTCTTTCTTAAGAGTAACAAATTGATGTACTATGACTTTAATATGATCTATTTTTTTACCTAGAGCTTCTAGTCCAAGCAAAACATCCGGGTATGCATCAATATGATCTGCGCCAAATATATCTACAATTAAATCAAATCCTCTATCTACTTTGTCGATATGATATGCAATATCAGGTAAGCGGTAGGTAGGTTCACCGGTGCTTTTTACTAAGACCCTATCTTCTTTTTTACCCAGACTGCTAGTTTTAAACCAAGTAGCACCATCTTTTTTATATAACAAAGATAATTTTTCTAGTTCTTTTAATACGTTGTCTACTGCGCCATTGTCATAAAATGTTTGTTCTTGAGAAAAAAGATCAAATTCGATTCTTAAATTTTTTAGAGTGTTCTTAATGCTATCAAAGATTTTTTCTTCTGTAAAAGTCCTAAACTGTTCACTATTTGAGTCTAAGTCTTTTCCAAACTTTCTAATAATTTCATCTGCAATATCATCTAAATATTCTCCAACATATCCGTTTTCTGGAGGGGTAACATCCTTACCAATTTTTTTTGCGTATTTTGCATAAGAGGATTCGGCCAACATACGCATTTGTTTTCCTGCATTATTATAATAATACTCTCTTGTCACATTATATCCATGCCACGATAGTATGCTTGAGACCATATCGCCAAGTATAGTATTTCTACCATGACCGGCAGTCAATGGTCCAGTAGGGTTACTACTGACAAATTCTACATTAGCTGACCTATCATGTTTTGTAGGCTTTCCAAAATCAGTACCCTCATTTAGGATATTATTCATGATATCTAAGTAATAATGGGTTGAAATGTTAAAATTGACAAACCCAGGTTTAGTGGCAGAAACAGAAAACAGTTTTTCATTTTTATTATGATAGGCTACTAATGCTTCAGCAATCTCCATTGGGTTCTTCCCAATTTTTTTTGATAAGATTAGTGCAACATTAGATGAATAATCTCCAAAACCTTCTCTGATATTTATTGAAACACTCCAATTAGAAAGCTCGAAGTCGTTACTTGTTAAATAGTCATCTATAAAAGATTCTAATTGTTTTTGAATCATTATATTTTTACAGTTTTTGCATCAAACCAGAGACGTTCTAGATCATAGTATTCACGTGTTTCCTCAAAAAAAATATGTACTACTATATCTACATAGTCAATAATAATCCAATTAGCATTCTGATATCCTTCAGTACGAAAAGGTTTTTCTGTAATGTTATCTTTGATATTATCAGCAATTGCTTTTACCTGTATAAGGTTTTTAGCAGAACAAATAACAAAGTAATCAGACAAAGAAGTAATTTTAGAAATATTAAGCGTTACTAAATCTTCAGCTTTTTTTTCTTCAGCAAGACCGACAATTTGTTTTAATAATGGATTTGTTTTCATGAGTTCAAGTTAAGAAAATCTGAGTAGTCTTTTCCAATGATTATTTGAATATCTTCTTCGGGGTTATAAGAGCTATTAAATTTTACATTTTCATCATTGATATTCATACCTAGAAGTGTAAGTAAGTTTTCAATATTGGGGTTAGAATCATTAATGATGAGTACTTTTGTTGTTTCATAATCAAAGTGATCTGCGTTTTCAGTTCTTACAATAACCAATCCATATTTACTATTTAGTAAATCAGAAAATTGATTACCTACTCCACTTACTCCACACCCATTTAAGATAGCCACCTTTAAAGTTTGATTATCATAATTTTCGAATAGTTTAATTTTTTGTATCGACTCTATATTAGAAGAGGGGGCACTCATTGTGATATTTTGGGCAAGAAAATTCTTTGATAAAGACCATCCAAAAACTATAATAATAAATGACAGTATGATTATAATAGAATCAAGGAAATACTTCATTGTGCGCTGTTTTCCAAAGAGCTTAGTTGGTTGATAGTATTGATTCCCATAACCTCTGAAGGGTCTTTAATTATTTCTGCCTGTACTGGCATTTTTTTACCAATTAATTCTATGACATCAGTTAGATAATATTCATTTTGCGCATTACTAGATTTTATTTTTCTTAATTCTTTAAATAGATGTGAGATCTTAAAGATAAATATGCCTGAATTAATTTCTTTAATTTTTTTCTCAATCGAATTGCAATCTTTCTGTTCAACAATTTTTAATAACTGCCCAGTATTACTTCTTATAATTCTACCATATCCTGTTGAGTCAGTAGGTATAGCAGTAATGACTGTTGCAGCATAGTTCTTCTTAATATGCTCACTAATAATAGGCTTAAGGCTAGTAGACTTGATATTAGGAACATCACCCGATAAAATTAATAAATGCCCACTTTTATTTTCCAACTTATCAGCCATTTGAAGAACAGCATGTCCAGTACCTAGTTGTTGGTCTTGTGATACATAATCTACGTTATCGGCATGTATATGATTTTTGACTAGCTCTTTTTCAAATCCAACTACAAGCGTTATTGATTTAGGCATTAATTCTGATGCTGTTTCTAGTACATAGTCAATCAAGCTCTTACCATTTAACTGATGAAGCACTTTAGGCAAGTCTGATTCCATTCTTGAGCCTTTACCTGCCGCAAGAATACCGATATGTAATTTATTGTTCATTAAAGAGTTTCCTTCAAAAAAGGTATGTCTCTTTTTGCTATAATACCACCCCCAATACAAACATTTTCTTTATTATAAAGCACAATAGATTGTCCTGGAGTGATAGCTTTTTGTTCAGATGCAAATTCAATACAATATGTATTGTTATCTAAAGAAGAAATAGTACATAATTTATCTTCATCTCGGTACCTTACTTTGGCATAGTAGTTTTTTGGAAAGGTTGTAGGTTTTTTATTAATCCAATTAATATGCTCAACTATGATTGTTTTACTAAATAGTGCAGGATGATTTTCACCTTGCGCCACAAATACAATATTACGTTGGATATCTTTTTTTACCACATACCAAGGCCTATCTTCAGCGCTAAATCTTGCACCAATCCCCAATCCTCTTCTTTGCCCAATTGTAAAGTAGATATGTCCATCATGTTTGCCTAAAATTTCTCCATCAATTGATTGAATAATCCCTTTTTCTGTGGTTAAATATGTTCCTACAAAATCATTATATTTTCTTTCTCCTATAAAACATATTCCAGTACTATCTTTTTTATTGTAATTAATAAGAGCATGTTTTTTTGCAATAGTTCGCACATCTTTTTTTAGGATTTTTCCTAAAGGAAAGATTGTATCCTTCAGTTCTGGTTGCCCTAGTTGATGAAGGAAGTAACTTTGGTCTTTTGATATATCTGTTGCTTTTTTTAGATAACAAGTAGCGTCAGTTGTATGTTTATCTGCATAATGCCCTGTAGCAATTTTTGTAGCTCCTATTTCTTTAGCATAACTTTGGAAAACCTCAAACTTGATCTCTTTATTGCATAATATATCAGGATTTGGAGTAAGTCCATGTATATGATCGTCTAGAAATTGTTTAAATACTTTATCTTTGTATTGAGCAGTATAATCAATTTTTTTTAGAGGAATATTAAGTTTTTTACATACACTTAAAGCATCAGCATAGTCATCTTCTGCAGAACATATTGCATGCTTATCGTCCCAATTTTTCATAAATATTCCATGTACATCATAGCCGTCTTTCTGTAAAAGCAGTGCGGCAACAGAGCTATCAACTCCACCACTAATTCCTAATACTATTTTTTCTTTTTTCATTTAGTTTCCGTTGTTATCTTAATAAAAAAAAATATGACTTCAAATTACTCACATAAAGCACTTGTTTTTGGTTCCTTAAGTATCGATAAGATAGTTAATAGATACGGGACATACCCAGATGTATTGGGTGGGTCTGCTTCTTATGCCTTATTAGCCACCAAGCAAAAAGAATGTCAATTGGTCGGTATGGTAGGAAGTGATTTCCCAAAAGAACACTTTAATCTTTTAGGGAATCATTCAATAAATTTAGAGGATTTAAAAATAGAAGAAGGAAAAACATTCGCTTGGGGAGGTGAGTATGCACACGATTTTTCTACAAGAGAAACACTGTATGTAGATCCGGGAGTTTCAGAAAAATATATGCCTATTTTATCTGAGGAGGCTAAACAATGTGAATTTTTATTGCTAGGGAATGCTCACCCCAATTTACAGCTTACGGTTTTAGACCAAATCGAATCAAATCCTTTTATCATATTAGATACGTTTAAATTGTATATGGATATAGCAAAAAATGATTTAAAAAAAATTATTTCTAAATCTAATTTATTATGCATCAACTATAATGAAGCGGTGTATTTATCTGGATTATCAAACTCTACTTTACAAGAAATGGCAGAATGTATACTAGACATGGGTACAGATAGCCTTATTATTAAACAGGGAGACGATGGAGCTTCTTTTTTTGATAGTAATACTTATTTTTCTATAGGAGCATACCCTGTTAAGACTGTTATGGACACTACTGGCGCTGGAGATGCTTTTGCAGGAGGATTATTATCATCTAAAATGGCTGGGAAAAATATTGAAGACGCTATGATAGCTGGAGCAACAATGGCATCTTTCTGTATTGAGAATATTGCACATGAAGGTATAGTTACTGTTCCTGATATAGAATATCAATTACGAAAAGAATGGATTAAATCTACTCTTACCTATTGAAATCTGACAATAATACTACTAACTTGTTCCTATAAAATGGAGGATATATGTTTATAAACGCTATAAAACACTTTTTTATTACACTAATACTGGTTTCTACACTTTTTGCTGGACAAGATTTAGAATCTGCAAAAATCAGATTAAAAGATAGGGAATGGGACGCAGCCAAAGAATTTTTGTTGAAAGCTATAAATCACCCAAAAGATAAATGGGAAGCAGCATTCCATCTAGGAGATAAAATCTATCCTAGAAGTCAAGAATGGGCAAAAGTAAAAGAGTATATGGATATTGCTAGTACTGCATCACCAACTGCTAAAGTTCGACCTACTCCAAATGATAAAAAAATATTAATGTCACAGGCGGTTTCAGCCTCATTAGCAAAAAGCTATAATTTAATCTATTACAGAGGTCAAGGATTTTTAAGTCTATTAAATAAAGTAGAAGATGCAGACAAGCGAAATGCTTTAGTAGATCAAGCAATTGAAACTTTAACGCAAGCAAAAGTGCTAGATCCAGCGCAACCAGGTTCGTATGCATTACTCGGACTTTATTATTCTATAAAAAATGATAAAGAGAATGCCTTTAAAAATATTGATCAAGCACTAGCTTTACCAGATGTTGGTGAGGATGTCCAATTAGCATTGCTTGTTAGTGCTGGACAAAGTGCAGTACGCTTAGGAGATTTTGACAAAGGCCTAAGCTATTATGAAAGTGCTTTAGAAATTAATCCTCTTGAAGTACCTGCGCTTAAGAGTTTAGGTGCGTTATATCTTGCACAGGATAAATATGAGCCTGCATTGAAAAATCTTAATGCAGCAATTGAAAATTCTAATGACGATAAAGAGAAGATTGATTTATTTTTTAATAGAGGTTTAGTCTATTTAAAAATGAATGAATTTGAAGAAGCAGAATATAACTTTGAAGAAGCATATTTTTTAGCTCCTGACGATAAAGAAGCCTTACTTGGACTTGCAAAAGCACTTGAGCAAGCAGAGAGATGGAGAAAGTCTAGAACTTACTATTTAGAATTAATTGATTCTGATCCAAATAATGCGAGCTACTATTATGGTGTATATCGTACCTATTTTGGTGAAGGTAGATTAGAAGATGCTACAGAATACTTAACTAAAGCTAACGCTTTAAAATAGTTTCTGTCTTTCTAGTAAATACCTTGAGCAACAGTTTCTTGATAGAATCCCACAACAGCAGATTCTAAAACTACTCCTACTGCACGATAAGCATTGGCATTGTCTCTGTATCCAGCATAAGGTGTTGCAACATCAATAGCATTAATTTTGCCATTATTACTACTTCCATAGATTTCAAGAGTATAGCCTCCGGATAAATATGGGTTAGTGCCAGGAGATGGATTGTCTAATGTAGGAACAACATCAAAAGTATAGCCATTATACGATGAACCAAGTAAAGTATTCCCAAAACTACTATATCCTCTAATTACTTCTGCAAAAGATGATGAAGAAATAGATGACATTTGACTGATACTAGATTGATTTTCGTAGGCATTCAATGCACTATCTGAAAGATTTAAATTCTCAGTAGACAATAAATAACCAAGCTCTATTTGTTGTACAGAATGATCATGTTCGACAAGATTTAATAATATACCTGAATCAAAATGTGCTTCTACAGAATCAATTGCTGTTTGTAGATAGCTATGATATGTACCATATGAAAGGTTGGCATAGCTATTTCCTTGTGCACCGTCCATTAGATTGGCATCAGGATCTAGTTTTGTACGACTAACATTATTATAAATGATATGTGGGAAAAGACCATCAGAATTTGCATTAAAGAATACTGCAAATTGCTCTGCAACTTTTCTAGTATTCACTGCACGTTCTGTATCTCCCATTCTATCTGCCATATTAGAAGGAACTAGTGTCCCATCATGAGGCACTGTGATAATAACAGGAGTGTTACCTACTCTATATTGGATATATCCTTGTCCATCTGAAACTAATTCACCTGGGGTATATATTACAGTAGGAGTCGGAACTGTAGATTGTGTTGCACGATTATTTCCGCCGCAACTAATTAAAAAAAATAAAGTTAAAATCAGTAGTTTGTTAATATGTAATGCCTTCATTTTCATCGTATGATCCTCGTTTATCAAAGCCGGTTATAAATTGTTGATTTTTAAAGTGTACACCATGAGTTTGTGCTATACTATATGTTCCATTTTCTATAACACCATCATGTTCAAAAATATGATTTAATTCTTTTAGTTCATTAATAGTCTGCTGAGTTAATGCGCCTTTTTCATATCGTAGATTATCTGGTAACCACTGGGAATGCGTTCTTGGCATATCAATCGCTTCTTGTATATTTAATCCATGATCTACAATACTTATTATATTTTGCAGTACTGCAGTAATAATTCTTGAGCCACCAGCAGCACCTATTGTTACTATCGGGTTCCCATTGCTATCAATAACCAATGTAGGGCTCATAGAGCTTAATGGGCGCTTAAATGGTTGAATAGCATTTGCTTTATATCCTACTAAACCAAAAGCATTAGCTGTCCCTGGTTTTGATGAAAAATCATCCATTTCATTATTTAGTAAAAAGCCAGCACCATCAACCACTTTTTTACTTCCATAACTCATATTAAGAGTAGTGGTAATACCTGCAACATTGCCTTCCTGGTCCATAACAGAATAGTGTGTTGTCTCTATACTTTCTTTCGTAAGATTTTTCCCGGCAGCAATTTCTGTACTACGTGTTGCTGAATCCATCGAAATTAAAGCCAAGCGTTCTTTTGCATATATTTTTGATGTGAGCATTGGTATAGGATTAGGCCAAAAATCTGGATCTCCTAAATGTATTGCTCTATCTGCATAAGCTAGTCGTTGTACTTCTGTTAGAAGATGTACAAATTCTGTAGAATTTCTTTGCATAGATTTAATGTCAAAATTCTCTAACATATTTAACATCTGCACTAAGAGAACTCCACCTGAGCTTGGCGGCCCCATAGAAATAATTTTATTTCCTCTATATGTTCCCACTATAGGGTCTCTGTAGACAGATTTATAGTTAAGTAAATCTTCCTTAGTAATGAATCCATCATTTGCATTCATTTCTTTGATAATAAGTTCTGCAGTTTCACCATCATAAAATCCAGCATTACCATATTTGGCAATACGTTTTAGTGTATTAGCTAGGTCTGTCTGTACCAATAAATCTCCTTGTGACCATTCATTAATTTCTGCTAATTGTTTAGTATAATTTTCTTTAGATAAATTTCCATCTTGAAATGCCTTTTGAATACTAAGAATAGTTTGGTCTACATTTTTTACAAAAATATTTGTTGAGCCTTTATCGTTAAGAAATAATGCCTTATAAGAGTCAAATCCTTGAGCAGCTGTTGCATTAATATGGTGACCGTTCTCGGCATAAAAAATTGCAGGTGCTAAAATTTCTTCCAATGTAAATTTTCCTGAACCATAATCATTAAAAATTTGTATTAAACCATTTACGGTGCCTGGAACACCAGAAGATTTATGAGAATTCAGAGCAAGATCGCGACTATATTCTTGATTTTCATCAAGGAACATCGTTTCATAGGATAGTGCAGGCGCTTCTTCACGAAAATCTAAACTAATTGCGTCTCCATTAGAAGTTTGTGCTACTAGAAAGCCACCACCACCAAGGTTACCGTTAGAAGGAGAGGTTACTGCAAGCGTAAATCCTGTTGCTACAATTGCATCAAAAGCATTTCCACCTTGTTCTAGAATATCAATCCCTACTTGGGATGCAAGGCTTGATGTGGAAGACACTCCACCTTTTATATTATCAACTTGATTACAGCTTATAAGTAGCAATAAAATGGATGTTATTATGGTGTAGTTTATTCTCATGATATGAAAGATAATAAAAAGCCTCTAGAAAAAATAGAGGCTTTTTATTTTATTCAGTTATATATAACGGTACTACTTATAGAGTCATATCTAAACGAGTGTATACGTAACGTCCGTTAAATCCAAATGGACTATATCCAGAATGTTGGAATATTCCATTGAAACTATTTCTTTTAATAGTCTTGTCTGGGTAAACATCGAAAACGTTATTCATACCAAATGAAACACGTACTTGACTAGTTGCTTGGAATGAATATTCCATGTCTGTAGTCCATTTGCTACTTAATACTTGTTCTCTTTCAACAGATCCTGAAGGAATTGTTACTTCACCCCAACGATTCATTTTAACCATGAATGTTGTAGTTGGTCTTTGAACTCTTGCTGAGAATTGGAACATCTCTGCAGGAGATGAACTTTCAAATCTAACAGTATTAGCACGGCCTAACAACTGATCTGTTGTGTAGTCAGCTAATTGTGTTGGAGTTACGAGGTCACCTTTGTTAGTAACTTCAGTATCATTAAAGTTCATAGCTGCTTTTAATAGCAATGAACCATTTGAAAGGTCTTGAGTCATAGTCGCAACTATGTCTAAACCGTTTGTTTCAGTATTAATTCCATTAAAGAAGTATCTACCACCAACTGCAGGGATATTTCTGTCAGCAAAGAATGTTGCCATATCAGAAGTAGCACCTGAACCATTAAATGTTTCACTCATAGTAATACGATCATCTACTTTAATTTGATAAGCATCTACTGCTAAAGTGAAGGTATCATCTTTATAAGTCATACCCATTGAAAGGTTTGTTGATGTTTCTGGCTCAAGGTCTTTTGCTCCTAGAGCGATAGCTGGTTCTGAATCGTTTGGAAAAGTTCCTACTTCGTAAGGTATTCCATCGATAAAGTTAGTTGCAATAGATGAGAAATAAGCTTCTTGTAAAGCCGGTGCTCTAAATCCTGTGCTAAATGAACCTCTAGCAGCTACACCATCTTGTATCTCATATCTTACAGCAACTTTACCGTTAGTTGTTGCTCCAAAATCGCTATAATTTTCTGTTCTTAACGCAACGTTTACTAATAAGTTTTCAAGAACGTTTGCTTCAGCATCAACATAGACACTAATCGCATCTCTGTCACGATCTTGCTCATTTGTAGGAGATAATCCTGGTAAACATTGACAACCAACTGCGGCGCCATTTCCTGCATTTGGACCATCTAATACATCAAAACCGCCGTCAGCATAACCTGCTTCTTCACCGGCTTCAATAGTATAGTTTTCCATACGCATTTCAGCACCCATAGCAAGACTTAC
Source organism: uncultured bacterium (assembly GCA_905182795.1). Taxonomy (GTDB): domain Bacteria; phylum Fidelibacterota; class Marinisomatia; order Marinisomatales; family Marinisomataceae; genus Marinisoma. Next base: position 48,472 of record CAJJCZ010000010.1, read on the forward strand.
TGGTCCAGCAAATCCATCCATTTCGAGTTGTTTTGTTAAGTCAAAATTCACGGTAGTTTGTGAATAGCCTAATGTTCCTAGGTCAAAGTCAGATTGTTGTCCTGGCCCAGTACCATAAGTTGCATTATGACTATTTTTCATTCCCCATGCAAAGTCATTTGATCCAGTGTTAACACTTAGATCGTAAGCATAGTCTCCCATAAGACCTTTCATTCCAACTGCAAAAGATTTGTCTGAAAGTTCTGGGCTAATTAAAGGTAAGAATCCATCTGGATACCATGCACGAAGAGTACGATTATCTTGAGCTCTTCTGTAGTAACATCCACTTTCACCATTTCGTGTATTAAATCCACCAAATGTGTATAAAGTGCCACGTTCCATAGGGAAACTACCATTCCACATCATACTTACTTGTTCAAATTCACCAGCACCAATACGATGATTTTCTCTGTCAAATGCAGCTTCTTCTGCATCCATACCAGCGAAGTACTGTCTTCTTGGATCAAGACCCGCACGGTTTGAACGACCACCGTCACGAATTTGACCACTTATGTATAGATTTCCACCAAATACTTCCATGCCGTTACCAGCGTGAATAATTAGGCTTTGTCCATCTTGTTTTAAAATCGTTTCATTTCCTGAACGTGCCCATCCGCGATCTGCAGAATATGGCAAGTAGCCATTGCCTTCATGTTCATCATCAAGATCCCAACCATAAGTTGATGCATCTTGACCATCGATTAAGCCTTCACCTGCAGCATAACCTCTATCAAAATAAGAATGATTTTGACCGTAGGTAATGCTCATGTCTGCTCCACCTGATTCTTTTAGTATTAAATTAATAACACCTGCGACAGCATCAGAACCGTATTTCGCTGCAGCACCATCACGCAAGACTTCAATCTTAGCGATTGCACTTGCTGGGATAGCATTCAAGTCAACTTGAGTTGAACCACGACCAACTGAACCATTTACGTGTACTAATGCACCTTGGTGACGTCTCTTACCATTTACTAGTACTAGAGTCTGATTTGGCGCCATACCACGTAAAGTAGCAGGTCTCATATGGTCAGAACCATCTGTAATATAGCCTTTAGGCGAATTATAAGATGGGATTAAGGCTTGTAATAGTTCACTAGTTTCTGTGAAACCAGATGCACGAATTTCAAGCTCAGTAATAACTTCTACTGGGACTGCTTGTTCGTCTACATTTCTTGCAAAACGAGATCCAAGAACTGAGACAGTATTACCAGAAACTGCACTAGATGCTAGTGAAAAGTTTGCGGTTGCAGAACCATCTACATTTACAGAAACACTTGCAGATTCATATCCAATGTATGAAGCGGTTACAGTATATGCACCACCTGACACACCGTCGACTGAATATGACCCGTCGGCTGCTGTTGCAGCACCAGATGATGTTCCTTCAACTGTTACATTTGCACCAAAAAGAGCATTACCTGCTCCGTCAGTCACGGTACCTGAGACTGAACCTTGTGCAAACATAAAGCCGGATATCATAACTAGCGCTATCATATTATATAGCTTTCTCATTGTTTTTTTCCTTTTTTTATGTACATATTAATAAAAATTTGGTACGCACCTCTATCTCTATAGAGATGAATTTACCCTTAGTTGATGTAACTTAGTTGTAAGAGGAGCTTAATGTCAATCTTTTAAAGAGGAAGGATTGCTATCTTCTACTGCGCAGTTTCATCAAAAGATTTAGAATTTCAATATAGAGCCAAACTAAGGTAATCATTAACCCAAATGCACCATACCATTCCATATATTTAGGGGCACCACTTTCTGCTCCTTTCTCTATAAAATCAAAATCTAATACCAAATTCATAGATGCAATCCCAATAACAAATAATGAAAATAAAATACCAGTAGTTCCATTTCCAAAGAGCGATCCCATAAATGAGACCCCAAAAAATGATAAGATCATATTTAGGACATAAACAATTAAAATGCCAAAAGTTGCAGAAAATACACCCAATCTAAAATTATCTGTCACCTGAATAAGGTTGCTTTTATATAGCAGTAATAGAGCTATTAAAATTCCAAATGTTAAAAAAATAGCTTGATTAGCGATACCAGGGTACATGGCGTCTGCCATAGCAGATATACCACCAAGCACTACTCCTTCAGCAAGACAATAAAGCGGCACAGTATATGGTGCAGCTTTCTTATTAAAGATAGTAATCATTAGTAACATGAAAGTAAAAATAGTGATTGGCCAAAATAGCATTAAGGTTATTTCAGGATTATTCCAGCTATAGATAGCCGACGTCATAAGCAGCAGTAGACCTAGCGCAGTTTTATTAACTGTTCCATCAATAGTCATCGCTTCAGATTGAGCAACCCGTCTAGTATTTCTAAAAGTGTTATTATTTAATGCAGGATTAGCAGATCTCATATTATAATCTTCCTATTTATTGTCATGAATAAAAGTAGAGATTTTATCAATAGAGACACGTGTTTGTTTCATTGAATCTCGCTCACGTATTGTTACAGACTCATCTTCTAGTGTTTGATGATCAAGTGTAATCCCAAATGGAGTTCCAGCTTCATCTTGTCGATAATATCGTTTCCCAATAGATCCCTGTTCATCATATACGCAGGGGAATTCTTTATTGAGTGCATCAAACACAGACATTGCTTTTTCAGGCAACCCATCTTTTTTAACTAGCGGACACACTACTGCTTTGATAGGAGCTAATTCATAAGGTAGTTGTAATACAACTCTATTGTTTTCGGTATCTTCAAAGTATGATTCGCATAAGACCATTAAAAAGAGTCGGTTTAATCCTGTAGAAGTTTCAATAATATATGGATGATATTTCTCCTGAGACTTTGTATCAAAATAAGTCATATTTTTACCCGAAAATTTTTCATGCTGCTTGAGATCAAAGTCTGTTCTATTGTGGATTCCTTCAACTTCACCCCAGCCAAATGGAAAATTATATTCAATATCATATGCATCTTTTGCATAGTGAGCTAATGCATCTTCATTGTGCTGATGAAATTTTAGATTTTCAGATTTAACACCTAAATGATTTAGGTAAAAATCTAATCTTTTTTGTTTCCATAGCTCCATACTACTATCATCTTGCGATGGATGCACAAAATATTGCATCTCCATTTGTTCAAATTCTCTAGTTCGGAAAATAAAATTTCTTGCTACAATTTCATTACGAAATGCTTTTCCAATTTGTGCGATACCAAACGGTACTTTTAGTCTCATAGTATTTTGTACTAATAAATAATTAATAAAAATTCCCTGTGCAGTTTCAGGTCTAAGATATATACTTTTCCCTGTTTTTTCAGAAGGGCCAGAATCTGTTTTAAACATTAGATTAAATTGTACAGCACTGGTCCATTTCCCAATTGAGCCAGAATATGGATCGATAACTCCAGCATTTTCTAAAACTCCATCAGACTTAGCTCCGTCAGATAGTAAAGTTTGTGCAATATCATTATAGATATCATCATTACTAGTATTTTCCATATTTAGTTTGCTACAAATAGCATCAATTACTTTTGATTTTTGTCGGGATAAGAGATCGTCTATACGGTATCTTTTTTTATTATCTTTATTGTCTGTCATTGGATCATTGAAATTGGCAATATGCCCACTAGCTTCCCATACGTCTGGATGTACCATGATTGCACTGTCAAGTCCTACAATATTCTGATGAGACCGCGTCATTTCTTTCCACCACAGCTCTGATATTAATTTTTTAAGTTCTACGCCTAAAGGCCCATAATCATATGAAGCTTTAAGACCACCATAGATTTCAGAGTTAGGAAATACAAACCCTTTCCTCTTGCATAGCGAAATAATTTTATCTAAGTGTTGTTTATTCATCTAAATAATTTAAGTATAGTAGTTAAGAAAATAAATACTTGTACAATATTATTAATCCAAGCAATCCAAATAATAATGGAGCAATAAAAACTAGAGAATCAAATCCATTTTTTGGGGGATTTGCTAGTATATATAAACCATATTTTTCTACATAATAATCTTTGATTTCCTGATCGGTCATACCCTTAATAACCATCTTTCTAATTTCTGATCGCATTTCTACAGCCACACTTGCTTGAGATTGTTCTAAAGTAAGTCCATCACATATCGGACACATTAATTGTCGATTTAAAGAATATAGACGATCTTCTAATGAGGATTGAAAACTAAAAAGAAAAGTAAAAGTACATAAGGTTAAAAAAACTTTTTTTGTCATTTTTTTTCTGCTAATAATTTAATGGCTTCTTCCAATGTAACATCTTCAATTGTGTATCCTTTAAGCGATACATTCTTTTTTCCATCTGTTACATATGGACCAAATCGACCTCTTTTAATAGCAATATCCTTTTTTGTTTTTGGATCAATTCCTAAAATTGTTGGCTCAAATTTTAATTTTCTATCCTTAATAAGCTTAACAGCATCTTCTAAGCTGATAGTTAAAGGACTGTCAGTAGATTTCATAGAGGCATTAATTTTACCACATTTTACATATGGTCCATAAGGGCCAAAAGTAGCTAATATATCTTCTCCAGTGTCAGGATGTGTACCCAATGTTTTTGGTAGGCTCAATAAATCTGAAGCCATTTTTTCAGTTATATCTTCAGGTGAGGTACCTTTTGGGATTGAAGCTCTTTTTTTGCTTTCTTGCAACTCTACATAAGGTCCATAGCGTCCTACTTTTAAAAGAATATTTTCTCCATCATTAAATTTTCCAATAATATTATCTTCTTTTTGCATAGAACTAAGCTTGTCTATGCGCTCTTGGTTTAAGTCTCCTAGAAATAAGTCTTGTGGTATTGTGATGTTGGTACCATCTTTTTCTACATATGGTCCAAATTTTCCAATACGAATATTAGTTTTTTCAGATATATTAACAGTACATGCTTTTGCAATATCTATTTCCGCTTCTAATAGTTTGGCTACACCGGCATAATCTTCTTTACCATTATAAAATTCTTCTAAAACACCCAAATAAGTATTTTCAGATCGAGATATAGCATCTAACTGTTGTTCCATACCGGCGGTAAATTCTTCATTAAACAATGATAAATAATGATTTTCTAATAATTGAGTAACGGCAATCCCCACAAATGTTGGAATAAGAGTTTTGCTTTGCTTAACTACATATTCTTTTTTTACGAGCTTATCTAATATAGCCGAATAAGTCGATGGACGTCCAATACCTCTGGCTTCCATTTCTTTCACAAGCATAGCTTCTGAAAATCTTCTTGGAGGCGTGGTATATTTTTCAAGAGTCTCTATATTAGTATGTACAATTTTAGAGTTTTTTTCAATTGGCGGTAGGGCAGTAGCAGCAACTTTCTGATTTCTAGAGAGTGCTTGTTCATAAACTGCTGTATAACCTTTGAATGTTGTAATATTGCCGCTTGCCTTATACATAGATTTACCACTTTTAAGCGCAATATTTGTTCTAATATATTGTGCAGGTTTCATTTGAGATGCTAGCGTTCTATTAAGGATTAATCCATATAATTTTGCCTCATCTGACCCAACACTATTTGATATGTTAGCTAGATCTTGGAATGTTGTGCCTGCAGGCCTAATAGCCTCATGCGCTTCTTGTGCATTAGCCACCTTGCTTTTGTATACGTTAGGAGATTCAGGTAAAAAATCTTTACCAAATTTATCTAAAATAAATTTTTTCGATGCGGCCAAAGCTTCTTTAGAAAGATTGGTAGAATCAGTTCTCATATAAGTAATAAATCCTTGTTCATATAATTTTTGTGCAACCATCATTGTTCTTTTTGGTGAATATCCAAATCTTCTAGAGGCGTCTTGTTGCAGAGTGCTTGTTGTAAATGGTGGTGCAGCAGAGCTAGAAGTAGGTTTAGACTCAATGTCACTGATTTCCCAGTTATTACTATCAGTATCAGCCTTGATTTCTTTAGCTTTTTCTGCATCAATTAAAAGAAGTTTATCATTCTTTAATCCACTAGCAAATTTTCCAAAATCGTCACCCTTTGCTATAGTTTGACTATTGTATGAAACGAGCTTTGCTTTAAATGTTTCACTATGACTCTCTTCTTTTAGATCAACTTCGATTGAATAAAATGTATTTTTTATAAATTTGTTACGATCTTTTTCGCGGTCTACCAACAGTCTTAAAGCTACCGATTGAACTCTACCCGCTGATAAGCCAGTACTTTTTATAGATCTTAATGTTTTCCAAAGAACGGGAGAGAATGTAAATCCTACAATACGATCAATAGCACGTCTTGCTCTCTGTGCGTCTACTAAATTATAATTAATATCTCTGCTATTTTGGATAGCTGACTGTACTGCCGCCTTAGTAATTTCAGTAAATTCTACTCTCTCGATATCTTGCTTAATTTCTGATGCTATATCAGCTGCAATGGCCTCACCTTCTCTATCTGGATCTGTAGCAATAAGAATTCTGTCAGCTAACTTAACTTCAGCTTTTAGTTGAGTAATAAATTTTTTCCTCTCAGGCATTGTCTGAATTTTCATAGCGAAGTCATTTTCGATATCAATACCCATTTCTTTTTTCGGCAAATCTTTGAAGTGGCCAACGCTTGCTATAACAGAAGCATTTTCAATATACTTTGCAATCGTCTTAGTTTTAGAAGGCGACTCAACAATGACTAATAGTTTTTCTTGATTGGGCATATTAGGATGTCAACTTACATAGTTTGGTTAGTAATTGTCAAAAATTTATATTTATTAATAAATATAAATTATTGGGTTTTTAGAAAATTGAGCAATTGTTGAAAGTCAGAAACAATACTTTCTTCATTAGACTTAATATTTTTTATCGTCATATTTTGATCTATTATTAATATAAATGACGCGTTTCTTTTTACTGCATCTTTGATTTGATTCTTAACATTCTTTTTATTGGTATCAAAAAATACTTTATAATCATTTTCTACTAAATTTTTTATCAAAGAAAAACATTTTGGACTATTTATTGATTCATTACAACTAATGTATACATCAATATTATTTTGTTTAATTTGGTGTTTTGATTCAATAATCATACGTTCAATCCCAGCTGCAAATCCAATTGCTGGAGTTGATGGCCCTCCCATTTGTTCTACTAAAAAGTCATATCGACCACCACCACATAACGCATTCTGCGATTTGTCGCTTTGAGTGGTAATTTCAAATGTCGTTCCATTATAGTAATCAAGTCCACGCACTAGATGCGGACTCTCTTCATACTGAATATGTAATGTATCAAGATTAGTTAAAAGAGTATTAAAATCTGCCTTTTCTTTGACTGTTAGTAGCTCTTTAATGATAGGTGCATTTTGAATAATCAACTGGTCTTCTTTTTCTTTGCTGTCAAGAATACGGATTGGATTTGAATCCAGTCTTTTTTGAGAAAGGCCTGATAAGGCTTTACTGTTTTGTGAAAAATATTTTTTTAATAGTTGCTCATATTTTACTCTAGTTTCTGGTGAACCAATATTATTTATATGTAATATGGTTTCATTGATACTTAATGCCTTTAAACAAGTCGTAGCCATAAGGATAACTTCAACATCTTGCTCTATGCTAGAAGAGCCAAATGCTTCAACACCAAATTGATTAAACTGACGCTGCCTACCTTTTTGAGGTTTTTCTCTTCTAAAAAGAGAGTCAATATAATATAAGCGACATAATGGGTTGCTTCTGAAAAATCCGCTTTCAATATAAGCGCGTACCACTGGCGCAGTCATTTCGGGTTTTAATGCGACTTGTTGATTAGACTGATCTTCCCAAGAAAACATTTCTTTTGATACATCAGTTTCATATCCAACATTTTGTTGGAATAAATTGATAGATTCAAGTGCAGGGGTACGTATTTCTTTATAACTAAATTGTTCACTTATATTATGAAGGATATCCTCAACTTCTTTCCACAATTGTGTATCAGGAGGAAGAATATCAAAGGTACCTTTAATTTTTTGATATTTAGATTTCACAAAACAACATTAATAATTTTTTTAAGCAATAACACCTAAAAACTTGACCTAGTCTTATATAGTCCAGTTTTTTGCTCTACCTTCAAATCTTTTAATATATCAGATTTTAAATTTAATCTAAAATAAAGTCCTTTTGCATAACCGGTAGGGGTCCAATCCATAAATAATTCCCAACAATCTATTTCTCTATATAGAGTAATGTTATGTCTGACTATATCTTTATCACTAATACTAAAACGTGCATTATAATTTAATTTCCAATTTTGAGTTACATTGACGCTAGTATTAGTGTTAACCCAAAAATTTTCAATTGTATTTGAGGGGTTAATTTTATTTACAGTATAACTAATACCAATTTTGCTTTGCCAGGTGCTGCTTGATAAGTCTGTTAAGAATTCTTTAGTCCCATCTGAGAATTTTTTCTCAGATCCTTCTTCCGAACTATTTGTTTTGCTTCGCAATATAAAATTAGTTGCTAATCTTACACCTGTTAATCTAGGAAAATTATCCAATTCATTGAGTCTAGTTTGAGTTGAGTCATCAAATTTATATAAATCATGTGTTAGATGAGCGTCTATAGAAACACCATTTTTCAAATTACTTCTAAGGGACGAACTGATATTAGATACTTTAAATTGCTCTGCATTGAAGTTATATCCACTTGATATACCCCATGAAAGGATATTAATTTTTTCTTCTTTGTCTTTATCTTTAATTTTTGCTTGGAAAACATTGCTCAGAGAAAAGCTTAATTTTTTAGTACTTGTGGTAGGGGTAGACCCAATAATAGAATTACTAAAATAGTCATAGTATTCATCATTAAATGATTGAAAATAACTTTCATTACTTAAATAATCTGGAGAAAAATTAAAACGGATACTTGGAGTCATTACATGTCTCACGGATTGGATCTTATTAAAACGTATTGGTAAAATTCCATAAATCTTAGTCGAAAGCGATAGCCCTAAATTACCAGTCGTTCTATTTTTAATCGCGTCTTCATATCTAAAGCTTAATGTATCTACATCATCATACTCTGCTACTCTATATCGATTTACAAAATCTGAATTCATTCTAATACTTGGATTGATAGCAAGATATTTGAAAGCGGTAAAAGGCGCATTTATAGAAAAAGCATTTTTCAGCATAGCATCTAATTTATTTGAACTCTCAGGATTACCAGATGTATTCTGTTTCCATTTATAAGTTATGTTCCCATCCGTATCTATCGACTCTTCAGCTTCATAGAAATTTTTAGAATTATTTACTATACGCGAATTGTAATCCCATTGAATATTCCCTAGCCATGAATCTTGAGATTTATTTTTAAATAATTTTCTTCTAGCTACTCTAAGATTTATCGATGGTAATGTGCTAGTATCTTCTGTAATAATAGAAGACAAGCTAGAAGGTGTTTGATAAAAAGAGGAGCTTGTATCTACCTTGCTTTTAGACATTAAATCTTGTTTATTAGAAGCGTTAACACTGATAGATATATTAGGAGCTTTCCATCTTTTGGTGTAAGTAACATTTGATATTGCTTGCTGGTTAAGCCTTTTAATTGGATCGATACTTGTCTCTCTATTGTATTCTCCATTACTATAATAGCTAGCTGAACCTCTAAAGGTTTGGTTGTCTCTTAAGATTTGATTATGGTTCCAATTAAAAGAATAGTCAGTTTTATTGCTTTTACCAATTTGCGCAATATCACTTTCTCCCTCTCCTAGATGTTTTCGAATTTCAAAATTAAACATTCCATTAAAGCGGTAGCGATCCTTATATATATTCTTTGACTTTAATATTAACCCCTGTCTATCTGCAAAGATTAGAGAGTTTTCAGAGCCTATATAGTCATTTATAGCAAAATAATACCCTAGTCCATCTAGATAGTTCCCACGATTTTCTGATGAACCGAACGAAGGCATAATCCAACCAGATCTTCTTTCATTAGATGAGTGAGGAAAAATAGCAATTGGAATACCTATAATTGGTACACCACCAATAAAGATACTAAGTGGTTTAGCAATAACTTTATCACCATAAATAATTTTTACTTGCTTACTTCCAAGATAGAATTTAGATGGGTCACATGAGGTGAATATGCAATCATCGATATAAAAAGTACTATCTGTAACACTAGTAATTTGACTGCCCATATATACATTTTCTTGTACGCGGCTTTCGCCCATTAATACTTTACCTTTTCTAGATTTGATATTGTAGACCATGGTATCACCGGTCATTGGCTCACGATTATTTTCTATAAGTATGGGTTTATTAACTTCTTCATTATTAAATGGATTATTGCTAAAGGCTTCTAAAACGTTAGTGCTCCAGTCAACATTGATATGTGCAGCAGACAAATCCATACTATCATGCAAAATTTTTACTACCCCATACATTTCAGATATCTTTTTTTCTACTTCAAACTCTACTCTATCTGCACTATAGCCAATTTCTTCTTGAATATTTTGATTAGAAGCATTTGGAATATATCGGCCAATAGTCCCCCCTTCTGCTATTAATTTTCTTGCAGAATTGTTTTGAATGTCTAAAATAATCTTGTCTCCAGACACTTCATTGATACCATCATAAAGAGAATCATTATATAGATGGATTAAGCTAGAGGCCATTCCTATCATTTCTATATTTTCAATTTCATCGTTTTCAAAACTGGCAATAATAGTCTGGCCTTTTAAGATGTCTTCATTCTCTACTGAATGTAGCTCATTGTCAATTTTTTCATATCCAGAATTTTTTGAAATAATTACACCATTTGAAAGTACCTGTAAAGCATGCAGGGACTCATCTTGAAAGTCTAGTATTATTTTATCACCATATACTTTATTATTATTTTTTTCATTTATTTCACAATTTTCTAGTAGGATGATTTGATTAGAAGTTTGATCTAGAGTAGCTTTGTCTGCACTAATTAATCGTGAACCATTTTTTATTTTGATATGACCGTACATTGAGAAAAATTCAGTATTACTATCATATGAAAGCGAATCACAATAAATAGTTTGATTAGGTTGTTCAACAGAGACGTCGCCATATAAATTGATTATTGAATTTTGATTAGATTGATTTGCAAAACTACCCTTTAAAATGGTATCTGTTTTCTGAAAAATAATATTTCCATCTAATTTTGTAATAGTCTCAGATGTAGTGGTGGAAGATGTGAGAGTATCTGCCTGCTTCAGGAAAAGCTTATCTTGGCTGAATATAAAAGAGCACATTAAGCATAAAACAAATCCTTTTTTAACCATATAGTCTTTAACGAATCTTATTGATTTTTGTTTCATCTTTGTAAAGTAGAAATCTAATGTATAAATTGCTACAATGTTAGAGAATCTGTTAAATAGCATTTCTAGTAATCCAGCATACCTAGCTGTAGCCATTGTTTTGATGGCAATGATTACATTTAGTGTTATAAAACGCTTATTCAAATTAGTGACACTAGGCCTCACACTATTCATTATATATTGTGCATACCTCATTTTTACTGATCAGCCTTTGCCGGACTTAGATAATATTAAAAGTCAATCACAGGAGATTGAAAAGTCTGTCAGTAGCATGATTCAAGATAATGTTCTAGAGCCTTTGCAAGAAAAAACAGATGTAATAAAAGATAATTTAAATAATTTAAAATAAAGGAATTTATATGTTTAAAGATGGACTACTTAAAGATCAAACAATTATTATCACTGGTGGTGGTACTGGACTAGGAAAAAGCATGTCCAGAAGATTTGGAGAGCTGGGCGCTAATGTCGTTATTAGTGGACGCAGAAAAGAAGTATTAGAAGAAACTGCTCAAGAATTTTCTGAGCTAGGTATCAATGTATTAACTTGTCCAGGCGATGTAAGAAAATTAGAAGATGTTGAACTAATGACTTCGCAGGCAATTGATAAATTTGGTACGATTGATGGGTTGTTAAATAATGCAGCGGGTAATTTTATTTCTCCAACAGAAATGTTAAGCCCTAATGCATTCAAGACAGTTATTGACATTGTTCTTATGGGAACATGGAATTGTATTAGCACCGTCGGGAAAGAAATGATTAAAAATAAAAAAGGTAATGTACTTAGCATTGTTACAACATATGCATGGACAGGCTCACCTTTTGTAGTTCCTTCTGCGGCAGGGAAAGCGGGCGTTTTGGCAATGACAAGATCTTTAGCTGTAGAATGGGGTAAATATAATATTAGATTTAATGCTATTGCACCAGGTCCATTTCCAACAGAAGGAGCTTGGTCACGTTTAATGCCACCAGGTTTTGATGACTATGAAGAAAATATGAAAAATAATATCCCAATGAAAAGATTTGGTGAGCGTCATGAACTTGAAAATCTTGCATCATATCTTATGAGCGATGGTTCTGCCTATATAAATGGTGAAGTAGTTACTATCGATGGAGGTGAATGGATTGCTGGAGCAGCTGAATTTAGTGATTTAACTAAATTGCCAGATTCAATGTGGAAAGCCATGGCAGAACGAAGAAAGAAAAAATAAATGTTTAATCTAAAAGGTAAAACAGCGATTGTTTCTGGCGGTTCGAAGGGTATTGGTAAGGCAATTGCATTTAAGTATGCAGAAGCAAGTGCAAATGTTGTGATTTGTAGTCGTAAAAAAGATAATCTAGATAGCGCAGTGGCAGCAGCTAAGGCGTCTGGATTAAATATTATCGGGATTGAATGTAATACAGGCGATATTGAATCAATTAAAAATGTTGTTGATCAAACTGTTAATCAATTTGGTAAAGTCGACATTCTAGTTAATAATGCAGCAGCAAATCCATACTATGGCCCTATTCTCAAATCAGAAGATAGTCATTGGGAAAAAATCTGGGATATAAACGTAAAAGGATACTTTAATTTTGTAAAGGCATGTAGTAATTCTATGGAGAGTAATCAGTATGGTAAAATTATTAATATTGCATCTATTGCAGCAAAAACTCCACTAGACGGTTTAGGAGTATATAATATTAGTAAAGCTGCGGTTGTGATGTTAACCAAGGTGCTAGCGAAAGAGATGGCAGCATCAAATATTCAAGTTAATACTTTAGCCCCAGGATTAATTAAAACTGATTTTAGCAAAGCGTTATGGGAGGATGAGTCAGTTTATAATGAAATTATTAAATCAATTCCACAAGGTAGAATGGGAGAGCCTGAGGATATATCAGGCATGGCTCTATATCTAGCTTCAGATGCATCAGATTTTATTACAGGATCAATGTTTGTAGTAGATGGAGGATTAACAACCTAGGTTGTTATAATCCAATTATAAAATTCTTTAATATCTGAGAAAGTAAATGCTCCAGTTTCCTTTAATCTTTTTATATCATTGTGTCCATTTGACACTAAAGCACAATCAATTTTTAGGTATTTAGCAACACTAGAGTCTAATAAGGTATCTCCTATAATAATCGTTTCTTCTGCTGGGATATCTAAAGTTAAAAGTAGCTCTTCTCCTTCATATTCTTTTCCATGAGCATATAAATTATTTGTACCGACAACATGTTGTAAATATTGTGTTATATCAAAAAAATTGACCTGCTCTTTTAATCTATCTTGACGACTAGCAGAAAGAATAGTTTGTGTAATTTTTTTTTCAGAAAATTTAATAATAGTATCTTTTGCAAATGGCTGTAGGGCTAGCGATTTGAATTGATCTACAAAACCCGCATTAAATTCATTATTAGAATTTTCAAAAGGCTCTTTATCAAAATCAAATCCTATTGATTCATAAAATGTTTTAATTGGGAAAAGAAATTTTTGTTTATACTGTTGAACAGTTATTTCAGGTATATCACGCTTCCTTAAAGACTCATTTAAAATCTGTGTACATAGGGAAGTATCATTCAATAAAGTTCCATTCCAATCCCAAATTATGTGCTTATATTTCATGGATTTGAAACTAAATAAAAAAATTAAATTAATAAAGAAAAGACTTACTGAAACATTGCCTGGCTGGGAAAGTCAGAAAAAAATGGCAGTTATGTCTATTAATACCGTTACAAGATTGGCTTTTTATCCGCCATCAAATGCAAAATTAGCAGCAGTAGCTATTATATTATTTGAACAAGAGAATCAGCTAAAATTTTTTTTAACACGAAGAACATCAAATGTAGATCATCACAAAGGAGAAATTTCTTTTCCTGGTGGCGCGAAAGATGGGAAGGAGTCATTTAAAGAAACTTCTTTGCGCGAAAGCCGTGAAGAGATTGGAATAAATATCGATCTAGAGCTGATTGGAAAACTAACACCGCTATATGCTCCAGTTTCTGGGTTCTTGATTCATCCATATGTTTGGTATTCTAGTAAGAGGCCAAGTACAATAATTAATGAAGATGAGGTAGAGTCAATACATGATATTAACCTTGATGAATTGCAAGACAACAATACCTTATCTACAAAAGATGTTAAAATAAAAGGTATAAATATAGCAGTTCCTAGTTTTGAGTTTGACAGCTGTACCTCTTGGGGTGCAACTGCAATGATTTTATCAGAATTAAAAGACTCTATCGGTTAAATCTATAATTCAGTATTACAATTTCCACATGAATTAGTTGATTTTATATCCACCTCTTCAAAACAAGTTGGACATTTATCTTCTATTGCTGATACAGTATCTTTCCCAATAACCACTTGTTTTGCTGACGCTGCTGACCACATATACGATACACCCACTAGTGTTAAGAAATAAGCCATTACTTCAATAGCACTAGGATTTCCATTCCAACCAAATAATCCTTTAGCAAAGACACCAATACCACCTTTTTCGTGGAATAAAGGATAGCTACCATCGGGATTAAGTGCGGGATTCACATCCCAGATAGGACCGGGATAATAAATTAAACCAGCTTCTTCAAATTCATGAATTCCATAAGCTACTAAGCCTGCTGCAACAAAGATTAATAGAATAGACGTAACATTAAAAAATGTTTTTAATGGAACTTTTTTCCCTTGAATGAATATCGCATAGCCAAGCGCAATAGCAATCGCTACTCCAGTTAATGATGTAGCAAAAGAAAGGCCTCCATCTTTAATATATATACCATATAAGAATAATACTGTTTCTATTCCTTCTCTGAATACAGATAAGAATGCAAGTGCAAATAATCCTTGAGCAACGTTTTTGTTGCTATCCATTACTGCTGATGCTTGATTCTCTAAATTTTCAGATATATTTTTATTTCTTGCCATCCATATAATCATTGTTGATAACAATACAGCTGCTAAGATCATTACTGTACCTTCAAAAATTTCTTCTGCTCTTCCGGAGAATCCGCCCAGTATTAATTGAAATATAATTGCAAAAACTACACTAGCTGCTAGTGCTGCAATTACTCCTCCCTGAATACTTGCTTTAAGATGCATTTTCCCAGTCTTAGATATAAATGTATATAAGATACCAACAATTAATGCAGCTTCGAGAGTTTCTCTAAATGTTATAAGTAGTTCTGCCATGATATATTTTCCTTCAATTTTTCAATTGAGATTAATTCTCAATAAATTATGGTATGAATATATGGATATTTTTTTTATACGTCAATTCGATAAAACCCCCACTAATAAAAGTGAGGGTTTTAGTAATGAGATTCTTTAATTATTCAACAATCATATAGCCACGCATAGAACCTGCATGTGCGATATAAGTACAAACATATAAATATCTACCTGGCTTACTTGGTGCTGTGAACTCTACAGATGTCTCTTGTTGTTTATCTGCTAGTGAAGTCATCGCTAAGATTCTATTGTCGTTAGTCATTGGACTACCACCACCATAGTCTTCAGCATATTCAATAATTGAGGCAGCATCCGATTCATTTTTGAAAATAACAATATTGTGCTGCATTGCTCCCATAAAATCAGATGGAGTATTATTTTTCATCACTATAGTAACTTTTGATCCAGCTTTAACAGTGAATTCTTCTACATCATATTTCATTTCAGCTCCCAATGAACCGATATTTACTATTGTTGCTTCAGCAGTAGATCCACCACCACATCCAATTAACAGTAAGATTGATGTAATTGTAAATATTTTTTTAAACATAGTGTCCCCTTATTTAACCTTTGGAAAGAGCTTATTTAGCTATTCCATATATTATTTTTTGTTAAACCTAGCTAGTAGGCTGGCCAATTTTATGACAGAATAAATCTAGTAGCAAACGATTAGTATCTCAAGATTTCGATATTATTTCCTGAGCGATCTTTGATATAAACAGAAACCGATCCATCGCGATGCGTGACAGGTTCTCCATAGCTTTCAACATCGTCTTTTAGGATTGCGAAATGGAAAGGATGTTGGTCTGGTAAGACGAGTGCTAGCTTGACATTTTCAAACTCAAGCATTGCCCAAGATTTATCCTGATAAAGGATATCACAGGTAAAGTTATCTGTATACCACGTTACTGATTTAGCGATATCATTAGTACAAATTGCTAAATGATCTATAATATCTTTTTTCATAAGATTGCTAGTGAATATTAATCAAACTATATGTATTTTGATAGTAGTATGAACGATAAAATTCCAATTTTTCCACTACCTTTAGTACTGCTTCCTGGCGAAAAATTGCCTTTACATATTTTTGAAGAAAAATACAAAAAGATGATTGAGCATTGCCTAAAGAACAATAAAAATTTTGGTATTATAAATTCAAAAAATAATGATTCTCTAGTAATTGGATGTACGGCATCTATAGAGCAATTAGTTGGCGGAGAAAATGAAAGTAGAGAATATGATATCTTGGTATCTGGGGTAGAGAGATTTATTGTTAAGAGTTATAATACTTCAGAAAATTATAAGCAGGCATATGTTAAAACATGGAATGATATCGACGATACTATTAATCAAGATTTATTACAAGAAGCCAATGTTTTCTTGTATGAGGTATTATTGAAACTAGGAGCATCTTCTAAAATTCCACAGATTGATATGCCAAAAAGTTCTTTTGAAATTGCCTCTATGTTAGATATTGATAAAAGAGCAAAAAAAATTCTATTGAAAAGTCAATCTGAGAACGATCGTTTAATTGTATTAAAAAGAATATTAAAGAAAGCAATTATCAAGATTGATTATGAAGACCCTGCTAGATCTGTTTATCCTAGCTACTCACAATTTGAAGCATAGTTTTTAATTAGCTTTCTTAGACAGTCTTTCTAAAAACATAATAAAGTCATCAATAATTATATACGCAACTGGCACAAGTAACAATATAATACTAGTTGCAAATAAAATTCCAACCCCTAGAGATATTGCCATAGGCTTTAGGAATAGAACCTGCGTGCTTTGATTAAATAGTAATGGTACAATACCTAAGAATGTTGTCATTGAGGTTAATACTACTGGCCTGAATCTTGTACGAACTGCATCTAGCACAGCTTTTCTAGTTTCTACACCTTTCTCTTTGGCTCTATTTACAAATACAACCAAGAGAAGACTGTCGTTTACTACAACACCAGATAATGCGATAACACCAAGAAGAGATAGTACTGACATAGGCTGATTAAACAATAAGTGTCCAAGGATTGCTCCTACCACTCCAAATGGAATTGCTGATAATACAATCAATGGCTTAAAGTATGATTTAAGTGGAATCGCAAGCAGTACATAAATAACAAAAATTGCTAAACTATATTTTAATAATATATCATCTAGCTGTTTGCTTTGTTCAGCTGGCTCTCCCGCTAATGCGAAATCTACTCCAGGAGTTTTATCCATAACCTTTTTGAGTTTCCCCATTGGTTCTCCTTCAAATGGACCTCCGGGCCATACAATTGTTTGCAAGATCATAGAAGAAGTATTTTTAGAAACATCAACATCGGATGTTACTTCAATAACGCGCTTTCCATCAACACGAACAATCGCTGATTTTCCTTCAACTTCTTTAATGTTAGCAACAGCATAGAGTGGCACCTTAATCCCTTGAGGGGTACGTATTCTCATATTTTCTAAAGTTATTAGATTGTCACGCTCGTCTTTTGGGAGCTTCAACATAACCTTAATATCATCATCTTCTCTTTGAATGCGCTGCACCTCTTCACCAAAGAATGCTTGTCTTACTTGACGTGCAATATCCATCGTAGTAATGCCATAAACTTCAGCAGACGGTAACAACTCAATTTGTAATTCATTTTTACCTTTGGTGTCAGTATCTGCTAAATCATAGATGCCTGAAAAGCTAGAAAGTAGTACTCTTGTATCAGCTACTACTTGATTTAATTTTTCAAAACTATCTCCTGAAAATTCAAAGTGAATTGATTTACCAGCAGTAAAAACATTAGCACTATAATTTAATCGCTCTACACCTGGGATAGTTCCAATACGTGAACGCATCTCATCGATAATATCGTATGCACCTGTTAATCCCCATCTATTCTCTGCAGGAGTTAGCACAATAACAACCTCTCCTAGGTGTGGTGTTGATGCAGCTGTAATAGCCCCTCCGCTAGGACTATTCTCAGCTTCAGCATTTGCAAAATAGTGCTGTCCAACAGTTGTTAATACATGAGAAATAATTATTTCTGGCTCAGTTGTGTTCAACTCTTGTTTAAGTTTTAGAGCTTCACTTTCAATAATTTGAGTAATAGCTTGGGTTTTCTCTATTGGAGAGCCTTCTGGTAATTCAAATACAATTCCAACTTCTTGAGCCTCTAGAACAGGAAAAAACTGCCATTTTACTAATCCTCCAGCAAGCAAAGATAAGGTCATAATCATCATTCCTATAAATGCTGAAATAGTGACATATCGATTAGTAATAGATTTTTTAACTAGAGGCATCCAGAAATTATCTACAAACCTATAAAGTTTTTCTGAAGAATAATTTCTTACCGCCTTTAATCTTTTACCAAAACCTACAAAACTGGTTTGGAACCATTCACCAGCACGGTATAAGTGGGCTGGTAAAATTGTCGTCGACTCGATTAATGAAAATACTAAAATTGGAATAGCGGTTAATGGAAATGTTTTCCAGATACCACCTGTTTGTCCGGCTAGATTAAGCATGGGTGCAAATACAACAATAGTCGTTAATACTCCAAAAAAGACAGGAATTAATACTTCCATGGTACCTTTAATGGTTGAGTCCATATTATTTTCTTTGAGGTTTATGCGCCTTCTAAAAACATTTTCTCCTACAATAATGGCATCATCAACAACAATTCCCAATACTACAATAAACATAAATGCCGATAAAATATTCACAGTAACACCGATTTGCGGCAGAATAATTAATGCCCCTCCGAAAGAGATTGGAATACCCATTGACACCCAGAATGCTACCGATGGTCTTAAAAACATTGTTAAAAGAAGTAATACTAAAACCATTCCAATAGCAAAATTTCTATACAGGAGATCAATACGATCTTGGAGATATCGTGCTTGATCATACCAATAATCAATACTCACATTTGGGGGCATATCTGACTGCTTACTCTTAACATACTTTCTTAATTGATCAGCAGCCAGGAGTACGTCTTGGTCACCAACTAAATTTACACTAATAAACATTGCTGGAATACCATCCCATCGATAATATCTTTCTACATCAATAAATCCATCGGTAATAGTTGCTATGTCCTTGAGAAGTAATTGACTTCCATCTGGCTGACCTTTAATAACAATATTTTCATACTCAATAGCATTATAGGACTGTCCCACTGTTCTAATTAATAGGTCACCACTTTTACTTGATAACAACCCTCCTGGTAAGTCGATTGACCCTTTATTAATTGCCATAGATATTTGATCAAAACTTAAGTTATACTTTTCAAGATTGTTTTCAGACACCTCTATAGTAATTTCTTTATCTCTGTCTCCGTTTATTTCTGTAAATGAAACTTCGCTGAGCTCTTTCATTTCCTTATTCAGTTCTTTAGTAATATTTAATAGGACCCGTTCATCGACATCTCCATACACAATAACATCTAACACTTTCTCGCTAGTTTCCAACTTACTAACAACGGGAGCCTCACTATTTTGTGGGAAAGTACTTATACCATCCATGATTGTGTTGATATCATCTAAAGTAGTATCAATCTCATCGCTATTATAAACTTGTATAGTAATTAATCCAGCACCCTCCAGTGAGTATGATTTTATTTTTTCAATATTAGAAATTCCTTGAAGTCTATCTTCTATTTTTGAAGAAATTGAAGACTCTACTTCTTTTGCAGATGCTCCAGGATAAGGAACAGAGATTGTAATAGTTGCAAGATCTGGAATAGGAAAGAATTCAGACTTCATTGTTGGATACGATACAAAGAATCCACCAAAAATTAAAAAAAACATAAATAGGTTCGCAGGGACACTATTCTTAACGAACCAAGTAACAATACCTCTCATTATTGATATCTTGGGTTGACTAGCATTCCATTAGTTGCAATACTAAGTTTGGATACAACCACTCTTTCACCCGCTTTCATCCCTTCTTTTACTAAAATATAATTTTTCATTTTAGTAATGACTTTTACTTTTCTTATTTCTAGAGTATCATCTTGATTTAAAACCAAGAGTTCATCATTAGGAGTTAATGCAGTATTTGGTATCATAAAAATGTCTTCTAACTGCTTTCCATTGATTTCGGCTTCTACAAATAAACCAATTGGCAAGATAGGCTTTGTCTCTTCAATAAAATTATTTTTGAAATTTGCGATTAACTTAATCATTCGAGTCATTGGATCAATAACACCATCAACACGTTCTAGATTCCCAGCCCACTCTTGCATTTCACCTCTATAAACAGATTTAATAATTACGATAGACTTTTGATCAGGGTTTAATTTTCTACCATCCATTGGGATATCTAAAAATTGTAAATCACTATCTTTGACAGAAAGGGTAACTTCAATTTCATTTGAAGTATACATAGATCCTACTGATTGGCCAGGAATAATAGTGGAGCCTAAATCAATATTGATATTTTGAATACGTCCTGTATATGGCGCAGTAATCTCTGTTTTATTTAGTTTTTTTTCTGCTGATTGCACTTGAGCTTTTGCAACTTCTAATGCAGCTTTTGCTTGCTTTAGCTGAGGTTTTTTAGCTGTTAGATCTTTTGCAGTACCTTTGCCAACTTGTTCCCAAGCTTCTTGAGCAATCTCTGCTTCTGCTTGTTGAACTGCAAATTGAACTTCAGCACTTGCTAGCTGAAGCAGGGCATTCTTATACTGCAGCTGTAAATCGGTATCATCAATTTTAGCTAAAATCTCCCCACTAATAACGGAAGATCCTTCAGAGAATTTTTTAGAACGATAAATAACTTCTCCGCCTACTTCAGATGTTAAGACCGTCTGAGTAATAGGGGTTGTTGTTCCAGTTGATTTTATTTTTATTTGATAATCAATAGGTGTTAAAATTTGAACATTTACATCCATAGGGGCTTCTTCTTGTATAGGTTCAGCAGATATCTGGCCTAACATGTATAGCACAGATGCAATAACCGTGGAAATAGCTATAATTAGTAATGGTTTTAAATATTTAATCATTGTTTGTAAGTGAACCCTCCTCCAAGTGCTAATATTAAGTTTATTCTTCGTTCAATCCGAATTCTTTCTACGCTAGCTAACATATTTTTATTATCAAATAGTGCATTATTTGCATTTAATACCTCTTCTATAGTTCCTACTCCTCTAGCAAATTCTTCAAAAGTTGTATCATAGATAGATTTAGATAGTACAATATTTTCTTTTAAAAGCTGTAATGATAATTGTGCACTTTGATCAAATTCTAAACCTGATTCTACCTCTTTATAGGCTTTAAGTAAGTTGTTAATAAATTCAAGCATAGCAATTTCTTTATTAGTTTTAGCAATTTTTTTATTTGCTATTAATTTTCCTGCATTGAATACGGGAGCAAGCAAATTAATCCCATTACTCCAAACACTAAAATCGTCATTGAGTAAGTCTTGGATATTGCTTGACGTTCCCGTAGATCCCACTAAACTAAATGAGGGATATAGAGATCGCATAGCTTGCCTATCAAGTGCTTTTGATGCTAATAAATTATATTGAGACGCAATCAAATCAGGACGCCTTTTTACAATATCTGCTGGTAATACAGTCGGTATATTAGGAATAGACTTTGGAAATTCTGTAGCCGTATCTAGTGTTAAATTTGGGTATTCTTTTATTAGTACTTTTCCTTCACGAACAAGCGACGAAGAGATACTTTTCTTATTCTCTAAATCACTCTTAGCTATATTAAACACTAGTTCTGATTGTTGTAGCGCTTTTAATGAAATAATTCCTTTATTATAACGACTCGTATATAAATCAAAGATAATTTTGGCATTATTATATTTTTGTGCAGCATTTTTTACCAATTGTTTGGATTCAATAATTGAGAAATAAAGCTTTGTTGCTTCAGATGTAAGAGAAAATTGATAATACGTATAATTATATTTTGCAGATAAATATTGTTGCTTACCTGCAAGCCTTCCTTGTCTCATTTTTCCCCACAAATCAATTTCCCACTGAGTGTTTAATGATAGACTATAATTTTCTTGATTAAAGGTTGTTATTTCACCACTCTCTCCTCCGAATAATTCGGTAAATATTGAAGGGAGTCCTGCTGAATTTTGTTCAGATTCTCCCGCTGAAGCACTTATCCCTATAGAAGGGAAAAGATTAGAAGTGGATATAACCGATGCTTGTTTTGCAATTCTGGTATTGAGCATAGCTTGCTCTAGATTAATATTTTCATTGAGAAATTGAGATAAAAATTGATTTAGTTTTTCATCTTGAAATTCATTCCACCATATATCTGAAATATTAATTGTGATAGGAGTTTCGTTCGCCCAATTCTCTGGAATATCATCAATTTCTATATCTTGAGGGTCTATTGCTTTCTTGCTAGCACAACTAATGAGTACGAAAAATAATAATATATGAAGAAAATAATTTTTCACAGTTATTTAGCCATTAAATATTCAGATATTTTAAATAATACAATAAGACTTATAGCCCAACTGATACTAATGATTGCATAGTTTATATCTCCATCAGCAATGAAAGCAGCGTTAATTTTTTCACCACCCATATAAGCTAGAGGAGCTAGTAAGCCATAAAACCCAATTAGCATATATTTGCCTCTTAAGCGATTCATTGCATGATTAATTTGCGCTGCAAATCCTGCCCACATACATAGTATCCATATTGGAGCCAAATGAGGGGCAGAGTCTATACTACCATTATAGGTAACAATCCCAAAAGCAGAGAAACTTGAATCAACGACTACACCCATTAAAATTGCTATAAGAATTAGTTGAACCTCTTCTTTTAGATGGTGAGCGACAATCATAAAATGTAAATATAGAAATATAATAGTAGGTATCAATGCAAGCGCAGTTACGCCTTGAGCGCCACTATAGACACAACAAATCCATACTATTGAGAATCCAAAGTAGTTAATGGCGACATTTGTATGAGATAGTATATATTTAATCATGGATCCTCTATTATTTGTTGTTAACTAAAATATGACCATCAAAAGTCATAAAAGTAACATTATTTTTTATCATTAAATTTATCTTGAATAATCTGGAATCTAAAGCTAAAGATTTTTCTTAATTGAGGCTTGATAAACAAAGGATGCACAATAGTTCTAAACGCTTCTAAGGGTAAAGCGTAAGTGATTTCGTCTACAATATTCACTCCACCTTCGACAGTTTTAAATGAATGTTTATGATGCCAATAGCTATAAGGCCCTTTTAATTGTTCATCTATAAAGAATTGATTTTTTTTATAACCAGTAATCATTGTTCTCCATCTTGCTGGTATACCCATAATATTCACAGTATAATCAATAATTGCTCCCTCTCTCATTTCTATAGGTTTGGGTGTCATAATATGAAAACCCATAGCAGGAGGAGTAATTTTTTCAAGATTTTCTGGTCTAGAAAAAAAATCAAAAACAGTATCCATATCGCTTGAAACAAACTGTTCTTTTTTGAAAGTGTATACTTTAGGCTTTCTTAACAATGATAGAATAAATACTAAAAATAGCATTAGTCCGGTTAATAATATGACTTGTATAAAATCCATTTAATGTCCCCCTTTGGAAAGTGGCTCGAGAGGGAATTGAACCCCCGACACAAGGATTTTCAATCCTCTGCTCTACCAACTGAGCTATCGAGCCTTGTAAAATTTTAAAAAAACTACACATTATAAGTTATTTAAAAAACACATAAATATTTATTAGTTTCAGAAATGAAAAATATTATTATCGCTTCTTCCAATGAACACAAAATATCTGAAATTATTACAACAATTCAACCTTTTTTTGATAAGATTTATTCATTGAGTGATTTTCCCGAAATCGGAGACATAAAAGAAGATGGAACTTCTATTGTTGAAAACTCGTTTATTAAATCAAGGGTGACATTTAATCATACTAAACTTCCATCTATGGCAGATGATACCGTATTAGAGGTTGATTGTCTAATGGGAGATCCTGGAATTTATACTGCTAGATATGCAGGTGAAAATGCTACGTATGAAGATAATATGAATAAGCTTTTAAAAAATATGAAAGGTATTCCTTTTAATGAAAGAACTGCTAGATTTAAAACGGTCGTTACATATGTTGATGGAGAGAACGATTTTTTTGTAGAAGGATGTTTAGAAGGTAAGATACTACAAGAGCGACAAGGAAGCTTAGGCTTTGGTTATGATCCTATTTTTTATGCGTCAAAACAAAAAATATCTTTAGGAAATATGAGTTTAAAAGAAAAAAATGAAATAAGTCATCGTGCGCTTGCAATTCATAAATTTGCAGATAAAATAAAAAAACTGATGTATGTATAAAATTTATCTATTTGCCCTTGTTTTATTGTCATCTCCAATCCTGGGAGTTGAAAGTCCTAATAATAGTAATATTGTTACTAATCCATTTTTTAAAAAAGAATCAGTCAATTTTTGCTTAAATGATTTTTCTAACTACCCTATCGGAATTTTTAAAAATGTTCAATCTTTGAATAAGTACAATGTGAAACTAGATCTTGATTCTAGCATGATATCAATTAGCCAATCTACCTTAGATCATCAACACCTGATTCCCTATATTTCTTCTTTAGATGAGTATTTAAAAGATTTATACATGAAGAACCAAAGATATAACTTTAGCGAACCATTTATTTTATCAGCTTCAGATACAACGATTGCTAGTAATAAGGGTAGATATTTAGAGGTAGCTGATTTTGATTTAGGAGCACTTGGAAGAGCTTCCTTAAGAGTTCAAGGTAATATTAACCTATCCGGTAAATTGGTAAATCAAGATCAAGAGCTCGTAAGATCTTCTTATAAGGAACAAGAAAAAACTAATTTTAAATTTGATCAAAAACAGCAATTAAATGTTCAAGGTAAGGTTGGTGAAAAAATTACTGTATCATTAGATCAGAATTCAGAAAGAGATTTTGATTGGGAAAATACTATTCGCGTTGATTATGCTGGTGATGAAGATGATATTTTACAAAAACTTGAGATAGGAAATATTGCATTGACGTTACCCTCAACTGAGTTTGTAACATTCTCAGGTCAGAATAAGGGCTTATTTGGAATTAAAGCTCTCACAAAATTAGGTCCACTTAATATCACAAGCATTGCATCGGTAGAAAGAACTAAAAAACAATCTGAAAAATATAAAGGTACTTCTGAGGTAAAAACTAATCAAATACAGGATTATGATTATCGTAAAAACTTATATTTCTTTATTCATGAATGGTTTAGAAATGGCTCTTCTGATATTATACCAGATAGCGGTTTTCAAGTAAACATCCCCTCTTATTACCCTTTAAATAATGGGTTACACAATATTGGTAATCTGGTAATTAAAAATTTTGAACTCTATAAAATTGATTCTTCTAATAACCCACAAGCAGATCCTGGTACGGCATATATTGATCCAAACGATATAACCTTTTACAATGACAGTAGCAAGGAAGGAGCATTTATTAAGCTAGAACGAGGTTCCGATTATGCAGTCAATGAAGACTTGGGTTTTATAAGGATGCAGAATACTCTTCAGAATGAAATTATAGGAGCACATTTTGAGCTAGCAGATAGAACAACGGGAGCAATCGTTCTAAAGGTTGGAGCTAATATTGGAGATGATGGAAGTACGGTTTTAGTATTAAAAATGTTAAAAGCTCAATCATCACACCCTAATCATCCAACATGGGACCTTATGTTTAAAAATGTATATTCTCTTGGAGCGACTAATATTGATCAGTCTAGTTTAGAGGTTAAAATTTTAGATAATTTTTCTACTCCTGTTAGTGACAGAACAAGTGCTGGCGCTACCTTTTTAAATTTATTTGGTTTAGATAATCTTAATCAAGCTGGAGCAGCTTCGCCGGATGAAGTTATTGATTTTAATAATCCAAATATTGTTAATCTAAAGGCAGGAGAAGTCCATTTGCCGGCCTTACTACCTTTTGTATCAAGCAATAGTATAGAGGGTGGGAATGATAGCAATACGTTGGACCCTTTATTACAACAGGGGAAAATGTATACCAGTACTAATCGAACGGAATATACAGGCGATTCTCGTTTTACCATTGCTGCAGGCTATATAAATCCAAAATCTACAATTAATCTAGGCTTCACATTGGTTGAGGGTAGTGAAGAAATTTATTCTAATGGTCAAAAACTAGAAAGAGGTCAAGATTATCAGATTGATTATTTTTCTGGAACGATAATGCTTACTGAAAATATTGATCCCAATAGTGATTTAGAAATTGTATATGATAAGCATGACCTGGTAACCTTTGATAGAAAAGTAATGGTTGGTTCGCGTGCACAGATAGATTTTGATGAAAATTCATTTTTAGGTATGACAGCCCTTTATTATAATCAAGATATAGTAAATAAAAAGGTCGAAGTAGGTTTTGAGCCAGTTCAAAATTTTATTTGGGATATTAATGGGCGTTATGAAAAAGATTTAGATAATTTATCTGCATCATTAAATAAGCTTGATATGTTCAATGCTGAAAAATTATCCAGATTTACTTTTGAAGGAGAAATAGCACAAGTATTACCCAATCCTAACTCTATATCTAATGCCGCTACAGGTGACAGTGATGGGGTAGCATATATCGATGATTTTGAAGGATCAAAACGAGTTACTAGTCCATCAATATTGCGAAGATTCTGGAATATTTCTTCTGCTCCACTGAATCTTGACACTGATCAGCCTTTTGATCAAAGAAATCGAGCGAGAATGCATTGGTACAACCCGTACTCTCAAGTATTAACAAATACTATTTGGCCTAATATATCTACATCACAAAGAGCCCAGAATCTTACCACAGATATTTTAGTATTAAACTTTGAACCAAAAGAATATCAAGAAAGCGTAGACCCAGATTCAGTATGGGCTGGTGTTGTCACTCCAATGTTTATAGGAGACTATGACCAGACAAGAAGTAGATTCTTTGAAATTTGGTTGCGTGGAGATGAAGGACATTTAACAGTAGACTTAGGTAAGATTAGCGAAGATTATAATGGTGATGGTTCTCTGAATAACGAAGATATTCCAGATGCGGGGCTAGCTCTTGGTAATGGATTTTTAGAAGACGCTGAAGACACGGGTCTTGATGGTTGTTTTGATAGTTTTGAAGATGGTTGGGGAAACTGCTTAAGTACAGAAGAAGGATTAAGCTACCAAGATTATCTATCTAATGGAGAAATAGCTATTATCAATGCTTCTTCTGATGTGAATGTGAATGACCCAAATGATGATAATTGGGATTATACTGAAGGAAGTTCAGATTATACAAAAGTAAACGGTACAGAGGGGAATGGTACTGGAGATAGAATTCAAGCAGGAGGTAAATATCCTGATAGTGAAGACTTAGATCAATCAGGGTTTTTAGACAGATCTAATGATTATTTTACTAAAACTATTTCTTTAGATGATAATACATATGTTGCTGGTTCTACTATTGTTAATGGAGTAGAGACAGGTTGGAAATTGATAAGAATTCCTTTGAGTCATTTTTCTCAAATCAAAGATATTACGCTAAGTGAAATTAAATATGTGAGACTTGTAGTGTCTGGTATTGATAAGCCATCGCAGTTAGAAATTGCTAAAATGGAGCTTGTAGGAAATGCATGGGAAGAGATGGGAACATCATTTGTTGATCAAGAAGAATATGCAGTTCAAGATAGCACATTTTTAGTGACAGTAGTAAATGATGAAGATAATCCTGATTACATACCACCGAAAGGTGTTTTTGGAGAGTATGATCAAATCAGTAAAATACGCTCTAAAGAGCAGTCTTTAGTTCTAAAGTTTGATAATCTAAATCCAGATTTTAAAGGAGCAGCAAAGAAAATTTTATCATCTATGACATCTCAAAAAGGACAAAGTTTTTTGATGTACGATCAAATGAAAATGTTTGTTTATGGGGACAGTCCAGATGCATCAGAAAATAATACTGATTTAAGGTTTTTTATACAATTTGGGACTGGAGATGAATATTATAAATTAACTAAACCCGTATATGATAGCTGGGATGAAGACCAAGAAAGAAATGCAATCAATCTTGACCTTAACTGGTTGACCAGTTTAAAGAATATGGATGAAAGTTCTATTGAAAAAATTAATGCTAATGATACATTTATTGATTCCTTAGAATATAAACGATATCAATTTATCGATGACAATAATGAAGAATATAAAAAGATTGAAATTGTAGGTAATCCCTCACTTTCTAGATTGCAATATTTTATTGTTGGAGTTGAAAACAACACAAGTCATCCAATTACAGGTGAGATTTGGTTAGATGAATTGCGCTTGAGTGGAGTAAAAAAAGAACAAGGAACTGCTGTAAGATTGAAATCTGAATTTAATTTATCTGATTTCAATAAGAGCTCTATCTCATATAGCAAAAAAGATGCCGACTTTCATATCCTACAAGAAAGAATTGGAACAAATACTACTACTGAAAATTTAATATTTACTAATAATATGCAATTAGGGAGCTTGTTTCCTCAGAAATTTGGGATTTCATTTCCAATAAATATGACATATAACATGCAAAATAATGCACCAAAATTTTTTCCAGGAACCGATATTAGAACTAACGGGGCTACGCCAGATTCTATATCAGTCAAGTCATCTATAGTTAGTTTTAATGGTAAAGTTTCAAAACAAATTAAATCAGAGAATCCTTTTGTTAAGTATACAATTGATAATCTTAGTGCATCATTTAATATGTCAGATCAAAATAGATCTGACGAAATTATGAAATCAGTAGATACAAAACGATTAACTACTAATCTTGATTATAACCTAAGATTCCCTAGTGATAATTATATTGAAGCATTCAAATGGATGTCCAAAGTACCATTAGTTGGTGAAAAAATTAGCGAAACTAAATTTTTCTATACCCCAACATCTCTTGTTACAGGATTTAGAATAAATCGGAATTTGACTGAAAGAGAATCAAGGTCTAGCACTGATTTGATTGATGATTTTAATTTAGGATTAGATAGAAAGCTTAGTATCAATTATAAAGTTTTTGATAATACGCAGTTTACTTATAATAAGAATATTAAAAGTGATATGTCAGAATATAGAGACAAGCTGCTTGAAAACTTAAAAATAGGAAAGGTTACAAGTAGCACAGAATCTTTAGGCTCTACTTTTAATCCGCAATGGTTGAGTTGGATTAAACCAAATTTTTCTTACAACACTAACTATTCATGGAACAAGCCATTATCTACTGTAATTGATGGAGCAAATCTTTCTGCAGTAAAGAATATTGGAATTAATTTTGCACTATCTGGGACTGATATTATTGAGACATTTTATACTCCTGCATCTAAGAGAAAGGCAATTACTCCAACCACTAGATCTAGATCTACAGCAGGATTATCAAGAGGTTCAGATATTGAAGCAGAAGATATAGAAGACAATAGAGATCTTTCAATAGATGAAGAAGATAAGAAAAAAGAAAAAAGAAAAATTGAAAATAGCTTTGTAATGGAAAGAATCTATCAGATGTCCAAAAAAGTAGAACCTTTAAGTGTTGCTATTAATACAACTACCAATAGAACTGCAAATGGTGTTAAAGGCGATGTTCCTTTGAGCTATAGATTTGGATTTAGTGATAGTCATGGATTAGAAAATGCACCAGAGGTAGGATTAAATACGGGAGCAGAAGATATTAAAAAATCTTTATCAATTAGAACTGGTATTCGTTTTAATCCAACAACATCTTTAAGTATCTCATTCTCTGAAAGTATCTCGTCAAATATTAATGGATATAATATTGATACTAGATCTATTAATAGAGATTATCTTGCCTATGGAAAACATCTCTCTAATGGAATACCTTTTTCTAATTGGTCTTTACGTATAGGGGGATTAGAAAAAATTAAATTTCTTTCACCTTATGTAAACTCAATATCTATCGAGCATGCATTTAGCGGAAAAGAAACTCTATCTTGGAAATTTAATGATGATAGTGTTGGTGCAATTGATCTATTTAGTATATCATCATTTGCCAATAACAATGATGACAATAGACAATTTTCACGAACTTCTCGTAGCTTTACTCCATTGTTAGGTATTACCAGTTCTTTTAAGAATGGTATATCGACAAATATTAGAACAAACATTACTCATACTTTAGATGAAGTAGCAAATGGACTAACTTACGTTTCTGACAATAGTATTTTAGCTAGTATAACCTATAATTTTTCTAAAGGAATTAGATTTTCCCTACCATTTACTGAAAAAAATATATATCTAAAGAATAATATGAATATCACTTTAAATTTTGATATCAGTCAGAAAAAAGAAGAAGGATCTAAAGATAAAATCAATTTTGCTGAGCAAAACTTTACTAATTCACGCAAGAGTGTATTGCGAGTTACTTATACGTTAACTGATGATGTCACAGGGAGCTTATTTTATGAATATCGTGAAAATGATACTAGATTAACAGGTCGTAGAATTGATCGTGATTTTGGAATAAATCTAAATGTTGCAATTAGAGGGTAAGATGAAAAGAATATTATTTTTAGCTTTAGTTTTATTTGTAATTAGCTGTGATACTAAACCTACAAAGTCTATTGATATACCAAGCTTTGACTTCAATAAAGCATTTACATATCTAGAAAAACAATGTGAATTTGGTCCAAGAAATCCTGGCTCAGTTGGTCACTCAGATTTTAGTTATTATTTAAAAGATTTCTTAAGTGACTTATCGGGTAAGCTAACTGTCCAAGAATTTGTTTATACGGAGCCCATTACAAACATAGAAAGAGATGGTAAAAATTTTATTATTCAGTTTAATCAAGAAGCAAAATATCGCTTACTGATTGGAGCACATTGGGATACTAGATCTGTTTCTGATCAAGATGAATCTATAGATAACCAGAGCCTCCCAGTTCTTGGAGCAAATGATGGAGCAAGCGGTACTGCGGTTCTTATGGAGTTATGCAATATTGTTTCAGCGAACAATCCAGAAATTGGTATTGATGTCGTATTCTTTGATGCTGAAGATGGAGGAGTTCCTGGCCAACCAGATACTTTTGCTCTGGGAGCAAAATTTTTTGCTGAAAATTTACCTATTACAAAACCAGATTTTGCAATTATAGTAGATATGGTCGGAGATAAAAATTTAACTATCCCCATTGAAAGAATTTCTTATAGCATCGCTCCTGAGAAAGTCAAAGAAATCTGGGGGTTAGCAGAGGATTTATCATTGCCTGCTTTTAAAAAGACAATTCAAAATGAAATTTATGATGACCATGTCCCGTTATGGGAAATCGCAGAAATACCAGCTATTGATATTATTGATTTTCAATATCCAAATATGTTTTATAATTATTGGCATACTCAGCTTGATACCCCAGAAAATTGTTCAGCACAAAGCTTAGGACAAGTAGGAAAATTATTAGTAAGTTATATCTATGGCTCAACTCATCAATAAATTATTTATCGTTTTATTGCTAGCAATTATTGCTTGCGGCGGCGGCGGAAGTTCTTCACCTACCGATCCTAGCGATGGAACTGATCCTGGCGATGGAACAGACCCTTATGATTTTCCTAATGCCACCAATCTAGACCAATTAAGTCAAATAGAGATTGTAACATGGAATATTAGACAATTTCCACAACATAGCACCACAACGAGTTATGTCAAAAGTCTTTTAGAGGCATGGAATGCTGACATATATTTATTTCAAGAAATTTCAAGTGAATCTGAATTAATCAGCATGGTAAACTCAATGAATGATTATTCCTATGTAGTAGATGAAGAATCTGGAAATTTAGGATTTGCTTTAGTCTATAAAAATAGCACTGTTACTTTCAATTCTAAAAATGAGCTTTGGGCAGACACTCCAAATAGTAATGATGGAGACTCAGACTATGAAAATAATGCACAATATCAATTTGCTAGTCGCCCACCAATGGAAAATTATATTACATGGACAGATGGAACTAAATCAATGGATTTGTATGTAATGGATGTACACTACAAATGTTGTGGAGATGATACTTATGATAGTAGTGATCCTTCAGATGAAACTAACAGAAGACATCATGCCAGCTTACTATTAACAGATTATGTGATTAATAATAGAGCATCAGACAATGTTATTATTGTAGGCGATTTTAATAATACAGGCTCTCAATCAGTGGATAATCCAACGATTAGCCCTTTTACTGACCCTAACATTTCTTCTTCAACAAATTTTCTAATGGTAGACAAAGATATTCTTACTGGACCAAGTAGTGGATATTCATGGCAAGGCTGGACAAGTTCATATTCAGCGGCACATTTCGATCATATAATTATTAATCAACCTCTATTCCAATATGGTGGAACAACAACAACGGGTGTT
Organism: uncultured bacterium; assembly: GCA_905182795.1. Classification (GTDB taxonomy): domain Bacteria; phylum Fidelibacterota; class Marinisomatia; order Marinisomatales; family Marinisomataceae; genus Marinisoma. The sequence continues at coordinate 81,321 of CAJJCZ010000010.1, forward strand.
ATTGCTTTGCCAACAGAAACTAATACTGCTGCTACAACTGTGGCTGACAGAATATCTGATCACCAGCCAGTATTTATGCGATTTTATCCCTAATTAATGTTTTGATTAATATCCTTAGAGTAATAATTATTTTTTCTCTATCAGGGTTTTTGAGTGCCCAAGATTTTAGTAAAATCGATATTGATTTAGATAATTTATCATTCCAAAAAACTATTATTCCTCTTCAAGAATTAAATAATACTTTCCCCAAAAATATAAATGTACTATCACGATTATCGGCAGCACATCATTTTTTATCCGAAGAAACTAATGACAAAAAAATAGAAAAATTAAATATGGACAAGGCTTTAAAGTATATAACTGAGGCTATGTCAATTGATTCTACTAATGCAGAAGTCCATAAATGGTACGCTGTTTCATATGGTAAGAGCGTTGAAAACCAAAGTATTAGAAAGCAGATTGAAAGTTCTAAAATTATTGAATTTCATTGCCTCAAGGCTATTCAGAAAATTCCCAATGACCCTTTTTGTTATAATATAATGGGACAATGGCATTATCGGCTTGCTGATATCAGCTCATTTTCAAGACGACTAGCTAAAATTATATTTGAAGAACCCCCAAAAGGTTCTTTTGAGATGGCAGAGTATTTTCTTAAGAAAAGCTTAGAGTTAGAACCTAATTATATTGGTACATACTATTGGCTGGGAAAGACATATGAAAAGATGGATAAAAAGGATAAAGCGTTATTACTGTTTCAAACAGCCATTGATTTACCTAGGCCTTATAATAGAGAAGAATTAATGTATCAAGATATTCTACAGCAATTAAAAAAAGAACAATCTTAAAGTTTTTTAACTTGCTTATAATTTTCAGGAGTATGAAAGATCTCTGGGATGGAATCTATCGCTGAATATCTTTTCAAGTTATATTCAAATTCTCCATCTTTACCGCTAAAAATTGCTTTAACAACAACTGCATTTCCATTGATTCCTAGCTCTGATAAATCACCATCGATATCCAAATTCATCCAATTTTTTTCAAATTTATCAATTTTGCTTTGCATAGATGTTACAATATCAGATTTTTGCAGCTCACTTGTAAACCAAAGAAGGACACTTGAATCTTCATCGCTTACATCTGTTACTTTGTATGATTCAAAACCATTAACTATTTCTATAGTATCTGATACTATAGGCTTAGAATCTTCCCCTTCCTCTGATTCATTATTTTCTTCGCCAGAAGGAGGAGAAGTAGGATCTTTTTCTTTTAAGAATTCTGACAATAACTTCTTAGTAAAACGATTTTTTTTATGATTTATTTTTATAATAGTAGAATCTTGAAATGAAATAATAGTACCATTTTGCATATTTCTACTCATTAAGCGCGCCAATCCTTTTCCTTTAAATGAAAAATCCATTTTTGAATAGTATGTATCTTCAGAAAAATATTTATGAATAGAAGATTTCATAGAACCCATTTTGAAAGAGGCTACAGTAGTTTCTTCAACGATAAACCCAGATTGCGCAATAAGATTAGATGAGATTAATAATGAAAAGAGTAAAAAGTATATATTGTTCAAATGTATTACAATCCAGTTTCTTGGACAGTCTTTTTAACTTCTACGAGAGTATTGTCTAGAGCATTTTTTTCTTCATCATTTAAATCAAATGTTAGAATATTTTCAACACCATCAGCGCCAATTACAGTTGGAACACCAATAAAGTATCCGTCTACATTGAATTCACCTTCACATAATGATGCGCATGGGATTACTCTCTTTTTATCTTTGACAAAACTTTCAATCATTTCTACTGCAGATTGAGCAGGAGCATAAAATGCAGAGCCCTTACCAAAAAGCTTAACTAATTCTCCGCCACCAAAGCGAGTTCTATCTTCAATTGCTTTAATTGTGTCAGCATCTAATAATGATGTCAATGGAACACCTCCGACAGTTGCTAAACGACTTACAGGAACCATGGTATCTCCATGTCCACCAAGTACCATGCAAGTAACATCTTGGGAAGAAAGATTGGTTGCTTCTGCAATAAATGATCTGAACCTAGCGCTATCAAGCGCTCCAGCCATACCAACTACTTTATTTTTAGCAAAACCAGATACTTTATAAAAAGCATATACCATTGCATCCAAAGGATTTGAAACAACTATTACAAAAGCATTAGGAGCATGTAGTTTTACTTGCTCTGCAACATTTGTCATAATATCTAAATTTTTCTTTAATAAATCTTCACGATCCATTCCTGGTTGTCTTGGAAATCCCGCGGTAATAACCACAACATCTGAACCTCTAATTGTTGCAAAATCTGATGAACCAGTTAATTTAGCATCATAGCCATCATGTGGAAGAAGTTGAGATATGTCTAAAGCTTTTCCTTTGATAAAATTTTCAGCTTGGGGAATATCGATAATAACAATATCGCCTAATTCTTTTTGAGCAGAGAGTAGAGCAATATTACCACCGACTTGACCACCTCCGATTAATGCTATTTTTGGTCTAGCCATTTTTAATTGTGTTCTATGACGCTAACAAAGCTTGTACTGCCTTTTTTGCTAAACTTTACTAGGCCAGGTGAGGTTGCAAACAAAGTATCATCATTTCCTCTTTTAACATTTCGTCCAGGATGTACTTTAGTGCCTCTTTGTCTGATAATAATACCGCCAGATAAGATTGATTGTCCATCGGACATTTTTACACCTAATCTTTGTGCATTGGAATCTCTTCCATTTCTTGAACTACCTTGTCCTTTTTTATGAGCCATGAGTCCCTACCTTTTATTTTTTCTTCTCAGCAACTTTTTTCTTAGCTGCTGGTTTCTTTTTTGGTGCAGCTACTTTAGTAGTTTTAGCCACTGCTTTTTTTGCTTTTGATCCAGTAATAGACTGAATTTCTAGCATAGTTAAATCTTGTCTATGACCATTTTTTCTTTGATACCCTTTTCTTCTCTTCTTTTTGATGACAGTCACTTTATTAGCCCTCTTGTGCTCAAGCACTTTGACGCTAACTTTATATGTGTCTAATTCTTTAGGGTTAAAAATATTGGTATCTTTATTTGATACTGCTATTACATTATCAAATTTTAAAGTTTTGCCTACTTCGATATCTATCTTAGAATCTACTAAGAGAGTATCGCCTTTAGCGACTTTATACTGCTTTCCATATATTTCTACAATTGCGAACATAGCTTGGGAACTTAATAGCTAATTTATTGGTTATCAAGTACCTATTTCATGAGTTATATCTGTTGGATCTGACATTCGAGTAAAGCGAAATACATTTTTACCCATTGAAATATCGTCGATGACTTTTAGATATACAAAATTTTTCCACATCAAGCTGATATAATCCCTCTTTTTTTCTTCTTTTAAGTAATGAGCAATTTCAGGGTTAAGATATAATTTTAATCTAATATCTCGATTTTTTTGTTTGTAGTCACGTAGCCAATAATCAATTCTAGTTAAAAGAGTATCTTTCGATATGATTCTTCCATCTCCATTACAGGTATCACAGCGCTCAGTTAGTGAGTCGATAATACTTAGACCAGTTCTTTCTCTCGTCATTTCAAGGACTCCGAACTCAGAAATTTCTGATACAGCTACTTTTGCCCTATCTTTTCTTAGTTCTTTCTTCATTTCAAGGTATACTTTTTTTCTATTTTCTGCATTTACCATATCAATAAAGTCAATTAAGATTAGTCCTGACAAGTGCCTCAATCTTAGTTGTACTGCTACTTCTTTTGCTGCTTCTAAGTTAATTTTTAGAGAATTGTCTTCATGTGCTTTTTTACCAACAAACTTTCCACTATTTACATCTACAACTACCATCGCTTCAGTTCTTTCTATGATTAGATACGCTCCACTCTTTAACCAAGCTTTTTTTCTCAATAGCTTAATCATGTCATTATCAATGCCTGTATCTTTAAACAAAGGAACTCTTTTACGATAGTGCTGTAGGGCGTCTCCAATCTCTAATGCATCATCTTTAACCATTTTTTGTATTTTTTTGTAGTCGTCCTTAGAATCAACAACAATTTTTTCAACTTTATCACTGATTAAATCTCTTAATACGCTTGATGTCATTTCTAGATCATTATGTATTACTGCTGGAGCATCACTTTTTTCTGACAATTTCATTAGACCGTTATATTTTTCTTCTAGACTTGCATAGTCATTTTGAATCTGCTGATCGGTCTTTCCCTCAGCTACGGTACGAATAATAATTCCTAAGCCATGTTTTTTCATATCAAATGCAATTTTTTTCAATCTTCTACGTTCGTAACGATCTTGCATCTTTTTTGATACCCCAACATATTTTGATTTAGGTATTAAAACAATAAAACGTCCTGCAATTGAAAGATTTGTAGTAACTCTAGCACCCTTATTATCGAAAGGTTCTTTGATTACTTGTACAATAATTTCTTGACCAGGGGATAGCAATACATTGATTTCTTTTGAGTTTTTAGATTTAGGTTTGCGGTCTGCAATTAATTCAGGGTCTGAAATTTCAGAGAATGGTAAAAAAGCATTATTACCTTCACCTATATTAACAAATGCAGCTTGCATCCCAGGAATTACATTTTCAACAACTCCTTTATAGATATTGCCTACTGTTCTTTCTTTTGATTCTTTATCAACGTGGAGTTCGGCAAGCTTACCATTTTCTTTAACAGCAATCCTTGTCTCTCCTACACCTTTACTGATGTAAATTTCTTTTTTCATAAAAGCCTTACTTTCATTATAGCTAGATATATATGTATATATAGCACATAGTTTAATTTTCTAATGAAATAAAGGAGAGAATACTAGGTATAAAAAATTTTATTAGTTTAAAGTTATAAAAGTAAAAAAAATAGTTAGTTTTTAATTTCTATCCTCAATTTCACAAGTAATTTAGCGATTTTTAACTTTAAAATACATATAATCTGACAATTATGTTTAACGAAGAGCTAATTGCAGGAAAAGTAGCAGCACGAAATGCTGGAAAAATTCTGATGAAGCATTTTTCTGAATCTGATAAACAGGTAAAATATAAAAGTTTAAACAATCCTGTTACAATTGCAGATTATGAGGCAGACCAATATATCGCAGATTTTATTGGAGGAGAATTTCCAGATGATGGGTGGTTATCAGAAGAAACCGTAGATACGGAAGCGCGATTAAGTAAGTCTCGTGTATGGATTGTAGATCCATTAGATGGTACCAAAGAATTTATTGAAGGGGTGCCACATTTTTCTGTTAGTATTGCTTTAGTAGAGGATGGCTATCCTGTTATAGGCATTGTTTATAATCCACATACAAAGGAAATGTTTTATGCCGAAAAAGGCAAAGGAGCATTTTTAAACGGAAAAAATGTGAGTATATCAAAAAAAGAACACTTGAATAAAGCCTCTATTACAGTTAGTAGATCTGAGTATAAGAAAAAACTATGGGCAAAGTATAGTGACACTTTTAATAGGATAGAACCTATTGGCAGCGTTGCGTATAAACTGGGATTGGTTGGAGCCAATAAATATGATATTTTTTCGACACTTGCCCCAAAAAATGAGTGGGACATTTGTGCAGGAGATTGTATTGTTAGAGAAGCTGGCGGATTGGTGAAAACGATCAATGATAAAAATATTATCTACAATCAAAAGAAAACTCTTGTTACAGACCCTATAATTGCTACAAATTCTATATTATTTAATAGAATTTCAGACCTGTTATATTAGATAAAAAATATAAAATTTTAAAAAATGGAAAAACAATAAATGAAATATATTGGCCCAGATTTTTGCAACATTACTTCTTTATTAACAGATGAAGAGCTATTGATCCAAAAAACAGCAAATCAATTTGTTCAACAAGAATTCAACCCGATTGTAAATGAATATTATGAGAAAGGCTCTTTCCCTCTTGAATTACTACCAAAAATGGGAGAATTAGGATTTTTTGGAGCAACACTACCTAAAGAATTTGGTGGGAGTGAGATTAGCAGTACAGCATATGGGTTAATCATGCATGAATTAGAAAAAGGAGATTCTGGATTACGTTCTTTATGTAGCGTACAAGGAGGTCTAGTTATGTATCCTATTTATAAATATGGTACAGATGAGCAAAAAAAGAAATGGCTACCACAGCTATCTGCTGGAACAGCGATAGGATGTTTTGGATTGACAGAGTCTAATCATGGTTCAGATCCAAGTGGCATGCTTACAAGAGCTAAGCGAGATGGAGATGATTGGATTATTAATGGTTCAAAAATGTGGATTACTAATGGGTCAGTTGCGGATGTAGCAGTGGTTTGGGCTAGAGATGAAGAGGGGATAGTAAGAGGTTTTTTAATAGAAAAAGGCACAAAAGGTTTCACTAGTTCTGATATTCATGGGAAAATGAGCTTAAGAGCATCGATAACTTCAGAGCTGTTTATGAAAGATGTCCGCGTTCCTGATAGTAGTAGATTGCCAGGCATCAAAGGATTAAAAGGACCTCTGTCTTGTTTAACCCAAGCTAGGTATTCAATCGCATGGGGAGCAATCGGGGCTGCAGTAGATTGCTATGAAGTTGCTTTAAACTATAGTAAAGAGAGAAAACAATTCTCTAAACCAATTGCTGCTTTTCAGTTAACACAGCAAAAATTAGCTCACATGATCCAAGAGATTACAAAAGCACAATTACTTGCTATTCAATTAGGTAACTTAAAAGATAATAATCAATTAGATTTCTCGCACATATCCCTAGGAAAGAAAAATAATGTCGCAATTGCTCGAGATTGTGCCAAACTAGCTAGAGAAATTTTAGGTGCAAATGGTATTATGGATGATTATTCTATAATGCGACATATGATGAACCTAGAAACAGTATATACTTATGAAGGTACTAATGAAATTCATACGCTTATCATTGGACAAAAAATTACTGGTGAGTCAGCCTTTGAATAACAGGGTCAATGCCATCAATAATTAATTTCAGCAATTTTTCTCTATTACTTTCTTTTCCTATCTCTAAAAATATTGAAGTACTACTCACCTTTGCTTGCTTATCAATTGTTTTAATATCAATAATAGAATTAACATTTATTCCAATACTTAGAGATTGATATGGTATCTGTTCTGATTTGCCGATTTGAATATTCGATAACAACATCCCAATGATTTTCTTATTATTTACATAGATATCATTTGGATATTTTATTTTTCCCTTAATATCGTATAGAGATAAAATTTGTATCATAACAAGACAACATTGATCGATAAGCTCTTGGCCAAAATGGGTATTTTTACCCAGTATGATACTAAAAGTTAAATCTTTATATGGAGTTGAAATCCATTGCTTACCATGCGTACCCTTACCATTAGTTTGATTGTCAGTGATAACTATTTTTCTAGTATCATGTATCTGATAGTTTTTATCAAGAGCAATATCTAAGGTAGAATCTATAGATTCTCTATAGATAATAGAATTTGAACCATTTAAAATCCATTTAGTATTAAAGATTATACTTTTATAATCTAGCTGCAAGGATCTAGTTTTTTTCTCATCTGAAAAGTAGTGCCTGGTTGTAATACACCATTATTGTCTTTGATAACATTTGCATTATCCATGTAAATAACAACCCACGCTAGTTCGTCATTATATATTTTTTCAGCTAAACTCCATGCAGTATCACCTGCCTGAATTGTATATTCAAAAAATTCTAACTCACAATTTTTTGCTTGTGCTGCATCTCTTTTCAAAGATAAAAAGTTATAGGGATATATTCTGTCTGGATCTGGACCAATTTCTTGTTTATTCCATTCATATATCTCTTTCCACATAGATGAGTCACCATATTCTCTAGCGGCAATCTTGATTAAATAATCACCTCTTTTAATCATATATGGTTCAAATACAGTTACTGGTAATGGAGGTGATTCGGGTTCTTGAATAGTAAATGTTTCTACTGAAACTTCTTGCTTAACCACTTCTTCTCCTGTATTAGGTGTTTCTTGTACAGCAATTTCATTTCCAACAGCTGGTATAGTTCCTGAGCAATTAATAATTAACAAAGCGCTCAACAGTAAAATTTTTTTATTATCCATATTTTTCCTTATTTTTAGTTTCTCTAATTAATATTATCAATTTTTGTGTATAATGTTCCTTATTTTTTTATAATTATAAAGAATATTCCCCAAATACCCTCTTTAAAGAATGAGATATTTCTCCTAGGGTACATTTGTTATCACTACACCCAATAATATATGGCATTAAATTTTCGCTAGTTTTTGCTTTTTCTTCGAGTAATAGAAGAGCTTGCTTGGCGGCCGATTCACTACGAGATGACTTCAATTTTGCAATAATTAGTTCTCTATCTTCTTCGACTGATTCTACCATATTTTTTTCTTCAAAAGATTCTTTATTTATAAATTTATTAACTCCTATTACAATTGCTTTTTTATCATCTAAGTCATTTTGAAATTTTATAGATGATTCGCCAATTTCATTCTGAATAGTTCCATCTTGAATAAGTTTTTCAACCCCACCTTTTTCTAAAATATCATTAATCTTAATATTTACTTTTTCTATCATATCTTTAGTCATGTTATCTATTAAAGAACTATCTCCAATAGGATCAATAAAATCTGGAATTCCACTTTCATGTGCGATTACCTGTTGTATTCTTAGTGCCGATAAAGCATTTTTTTCAGATGGAAGACTTAGAGCTTCATCTTTACCATTGGTATGAATTGATTGCGCTCCACCTAATACAGCAGCTAGACTTTGTAGCGTTGTTCTTGGAGTATTATTTTCAATTTGCTGAGCTGTCAAAGTAGACCCAGCGGTTTGTACATGGAATCTACAGAGTTGTGATTTGATATTGTTTATTTGGAATCTGTCTCTAATAATATGAGCCCATATTTCTCTTGCTGCCCTAAATTTTGAAATTTCTTCGAAAAAGTTTCGGTGAGAATTGAAAAAAAATGATATTTGAGTTGTTAATTTTTCAATATCAATATCAGCTGCTTTAGCAGTTTCTAGATAAGTAATAGCATTAGCAAATGTAAAAGCTAATTCTTGTACTGCAGTACTTCCAGCTTCTCTTATATGATATCCTGATACAGATATAGAATTCCAATTCGGTAAGTTGTTTTGACAGTATTCAAATATGTCAGTTGTTAAGCGCAAAGAAGAATTAATAGGGAATATATATGTGCCTCTAGCAATATATTCTTTGAGTATATCATTTTGAAGAGTGCCTCTTAATTTTTCTAAAGAATAACCTCTTTTTTTAGCCAAAGAGATATAAAATGCTAATAATATTGATGCAGTAGAATTAATAGTCATAGAAACAGAAACTTTTTCTAAATCAATATCTTTAAATAGAGCTTCAATATCTTCCGGTGTCGAAATGGGTACTCCAGATTTACCTATTTCTCCAGAAGACATTTCATCATCAGAGTCATAACCCATTTGAGTAGGCAAATCAAATGCAACTGACAATCCATTCACGCCACTTTCTAGCAATGATTGATATCTTTTATTTGATTCAGATACAGATGAAAAACCTGAATATTGCCTCATAGTCCACAATCGATTGCGGTACATATCTTTGTAGATACCTTTAGTAAATGGAAATTTTCCTATTTTTTTATTTGACATTATTTAACCTAATTTAATTCTAAAATCAGTATTCTAATTAATGAATTTTAACTAACATGTAATATTATGGATTATTCAAGAGCAGAAAAAATAAAATATTGGTGGCGTTATAAGGATTATTTTTCTGGCCAATCTCAAAAATATGAGTATTCTGCAATGCAAAAAGAATCTATTTTAATAGTGCTTCCAGATGGAGAGGTGGCATTTGATTTAGCAAATCTTTTTTTAGATAAAATTCAAAACAACGATAATAGGATCAATTTTTTAGTGAAAGATGTTCTAATTAATTTTTATCCTAAAGAATTGAGTGAATCCGCACTACTATTCTCTTATAAAGATATTAATTCTTTAGGTGTTCCCACTCATGAGTTTGTAGAAAAAATTAAAGAAATGAAATATGAGAACATGATTGATCTAAATATTAATTTTAGCCGCTTTTCTTCATTCCTTTTAAGGGCATGTCATCCAAAAGTAAGAATGGGTTTTAGTTATGATAATTCAAAAAAATATTATAATGTTATACTTGATACAAATTATCAAAGAGATTTAGAAGGAACATTTACTATGATTCAACAGTTTATAAAAATATGATGGACTACTTAAAAAAGATTATGATATCAGATCTTGTCTTATTAGACAAGTCTAGCTCGTTATTTGACACAATAAAATATCCTTGGGATTTAATTAGCAATATTCCTGATTTATTTTTAGAAAAAAGTTCTGCTTACAATGATAGAGAAAATGTAATTATTAATGATAGTGATGGTGTAGTTATGGTGGATGATACGGCTATAATAGAGCCTTTCAGTGTTTTAAATGGTCCTTTATTTATAGGAAAAAATACTTTAGTTAAATCTCATTCTACCATATCAAATTCTATTATTAATCATGATTGTAAGGTGAGTGGAGAAATCCATTCTTGTATTTTTCAACCCTATTCAAATAAGGCTCATGATGGATTTCTAGGACATAGCTTTATTGGATCTTGGGCAAACTTAGGGGCAGGCACAACCACTAGTAATTTAAAAAATAATTATTCTTCTATAAGCGTGAAATGGGATGGAGAATTGATAGATACAGAATCTATATTTTTTGGATCTATTATTGGAGAGCATGTTAAAACAGCTATTGGGACAAACCTAAATACTGGGACAGTTATTGAGATTGGGTGTAATATTGTTTCACAATCTTTCCCGCCTAGACACATTCCAGCCTTCTCATTATTCTATAAAAATAAATCAATGAAAATACAATTTAACAATTTTTGTGATACTGCAGAAAAAGCGATGCAAAGAAGAAATAAGACCCTCTCTTCCTCTCAAAAATCTATTTTAAATAGTATTTACAAAAACTATTGACTCCATAGCTAACTAATAATACTTTCGTCTCTATATGAATCCTATTGATATAAATAATGTGGACGAGGTAATAAGTCCTTGTTGTGATGAAGAGATAAGAACTTCAGAGATTGGTGCTAAGTTAAAATGCCCTCTTTGTAAAGCTAATCTTAAGCAAAGAATATATCTCCCGTTTCTTGAATATCTAATGGAAAATGGGCATGTAGAAAACCTAGATTTCTTTGATTTAGATCTATATAGCCAAGACAAAGAAACTTTAGATAGTGAAGATGAAGAATTAGATCTTGATAAATATGAAGTCAAGAAAGATAGTCTGAATATCTACGAAGATGATGCAAAATTTAGTTCTAACGCACCAATATCAGAAACTTCTATAGATGAGTCAGCAATGTCTAGCGACTGGACAAAGTTTGCTACAGAAGATTCCGACTGATAGAGTTTTTTACTTTACAATATATTATAGTTCATACTATATTAATGAAGTTGAATATGTTTTAGTTTTTACTGCTTTCTTTAATTAAAATTTTCAGGCTATAAAATTATGAAAGATTGGAAGACTTTCCCCCGCTTATCAACTTTCTTTTATAGCCTGTTTTTTATATAGATTTTATTCTTTTTTAATTTGCTTCATTAAAAGAATTGAATTAATATTGCCTATTAGACTGAGTAGTCGGTTTTTAAAAAAAAATTATTATGAAAATAGCAGTACTAACCAAAGCAATCCCAAGTTATGAATCTAGTATTCGTATAGACTCTTCGTCAACATGGATTGACGAATCAGTTGTCAACTTTGTAGTCAACGAAAGTGACTCTTATGCTTTAGAAGAAGCCTTGCAAATTAAAGAAAAATTAGACAATGGCAGTGAAGTGGTAGTTGTAACTATGGGCTCTCAAGACAATACATCAAAAGTATTAAAAGATGGATTAGCTAAAGGAGCTGACAGAGCTATTTTTATTCAGAATGAAGATTCAAATACTGATCCACTATCTATTGCAAAATTATTTTCTCAAAATTTAAAAGATGAAAACTTTGATTTAGTATTTTCTGGTTTACAGTCAGATGATTTAGGATCTGGACAAACTGGAGTGTTAATAGGAGAATTATTAGGGATGTCCACTGCGACACTTGGAATTGAAACAGATATTCAAGATGGTAAAATTAAAATTAAGAGAGAGTTAGAGTCTGGATGGTTTCAATGGGTGACATTGCCTTTTCCAGCTAGCGTATCTATTCAATCTGGTATTAATGAGCCTAGATATCCTTCATTGAAAGGAATCATGGGGGCTAAGCGCAAAGAATCAAAAGTAATAGATGGACAGCTTTCCGATGATCCAAAACAAAATTTTATTAATTTATTTGTTCCTAAGACTGAAAAAGCTACAGAAAAAATTGAAGGCGATGTTGATGGAATAGTTGCTAAGTTAATGGACATATTAAAAAATAAGTTAAGAGTAATATCATGATTTTAGTTGTATTAGAAAATCAAAGAGGAAATATACATGCCTTTAGTAAGGAGGCAGTAGCTGCCGGTCAAAGCTTAGGATCTAAGCTAGGAATGGATGTATCTATTTTATGTCTTGGTGAAAATGCAAGTTCGCTTAAAGAGCAAGCTAATGACTATAAATCAAAAAGTTTAATTCTAGCAGAGCATGATATGATTAGTGCTTATTCTGCTGATGGATATTCAAAAGTTTTATCAGATGTTATTAAAGATGTATCTCCTAAATATGTTATAATGGGCCACTCTTATATGGTACGCGATTTTCTACCTAGAGTAAGCGCTAAGTTAGATATACCATTTGTGAGTGATATCATATCAGTAACATATGATGGAGATAGTCCTATATTTGCACGCCAAGTGTTTAATGCAAAACTGGCTACTAATATTCAGCCAGATTCAAGTAGCAATACAACACTTCTTAGTTTCCAATCTGCAGCATTTTCTAGTGATGAAATAGAATTGGGAGGTTCTGATGCTGTATCCGTATTTGAAGTAAGTCTTAATGCTGAAGATATTAAGTCTAGTAGTGAGCCAGAATTTCAGGAGTCTGCTTCTGGTGTAGATTTAACTACTGCAGATGTAATTGTATCTGTGGGAAGAGGTATTGAAAGTCAGGATAACATCCCTATGGTCGAGTCCTTGGCAAAAGCAATGGGAGCAGAAATAGCTTCATCTAGACCTGTAGTAGATATGGGTTGGTTGCCATCATACAGACAGGTTGGAAGTTCAGGACAATCAGTATCCCCTAATCTATACTTTTCTGTGGGAATTTCTGGCGCTATTCAGCATGTAGTAGGTATGAAAGGCTCAAAAAATATTATTGCAATTAACAAAGATGAGGAAGCTCCTATTTTTGAGATTGCAGACTATGCTGTCATTGGCGATTTAATGGAAATCGTACCAAAATTGACAGAAGAACTTCAGAAATAAATAATATATATATCATATGATAAAATTTTCTCTATTAGAGCAAATAGTTTTAATCTTATTTTTATCTTCCGGCCTATCTTTCTTTCTATATCAACTACTTTTACGTCTAAAGATTGTTTTAAAGGGTAAGTCTGATTTTAGTATTGATCAACTTCCAGATCGATTATTAAGAGTATTTAATGAAGTTATTTTACATAAAAAAGTTGCAAGCGGAGGAAGAAAATTTGCCGGAATAATGCATGCATTTGTTATGTATGGATTTATCTTTTTTGGATTAATAACCATTAACCACTTCTTGATGGCATTTGGAATTCACCTTTTTAATGAAACATTTCGTTTATGGTATTTTAAAATATTTGGAGCACCATGGGCATTTTTATGTTCATTTGGTATTCTGGCATTAGCTTATCGTAGATTTGTTTTAAAGCCAAAAGCTTTGGGTAAATTTTCTGCTACTTCTGGAGTAGTGACTATATTTATTGTGACTTTAATGATCACATATTTAATAGATGAATTACATTTATTGAAGAGCCCAGTAGCCTTGAAGGTAAATTGGTGGCTACATTCAGGAGTTATTGGTGGTTTTTTATTTTTAATTCCTAAATCAAAACATATGCATTTAGTTTTGTCCCCATTTAATATTTTTCTAAAACCTTTTGAAATTCCTCATCATCCAGCTATACCGATAGATTTAGAAGCATCTGAAGAAGAATTAGATAATTTACTGCTAGATTTATCAAGATTAAGCAAAGACCAAGCATTAGATATCTTTACATGCGTTGAATGCGGAAGATGTACAGATGTATGTCCTGCAAACAGAGGTGGAGGAATCTTAGATCCAAAATATCATTTTATACTAAATTTAAAACAACCTATGCTCGATTCTGGTGATGTAAATGTTGTAGATAAAATTAATGTAGAAGCAGGATGGGAATGTACAACATGTCAAGCATGTACAGAAGTTTGCCCAGTAGGAAATCATGTAGAAAAAGCTGATGAAATTAGAAGCTTTCAAGTATTAGCTGAAGGAGATGTTCCTCAAGAGTATCAAAAATTATTACGTAATTTACAAGAGACAGGCAATACGGAAGGAGCATCATCGAGTGATTTACTTAAGCAATTGCCAGCATACACTAGCGATAAAGAATTAGTGCTCTGGTTAGGCTGTTTTGCTAAACATGCCATGGATCCAAACTTCATAGGATCTGTAAAGAATTTTACTAAAATTTTAGATTCTGCTGGAGTTACATATGGAGTACTTAGTAACGAGCAATGTTCTGGAGATCCTGCAAATAAACTAGGAGACAAACTGACATATCAATTATTGATGGATCAAAATGTTGAAGAATTGAATAAGGTAAAAAATGTTACAACAATGTGTCCTCATTGTGTAGTAAATCTTCAAAAAGAGTATAGCAAGTATCATGAAATTAAATATGAGGTAAAGCATCATACTCAAGTCATATCTGAGTTATTAGAGCAAGGTAAGATTAATATTAATCCAGGTTCTTTAGAAAAGGTGACATATCATGATCCTTGTAATCTCTCTAGAACATTAGATGAGGTTAGCGCTCCAAGAAATGCAATAAAAGCTGCTGCACCAGACTTTTTTGAATTAGATGAGAGTGGAAAAGAAACTTTATGCTGTGGAGCCGGAGGAGCACTCTGGTGGAAGAAAGACAGCGGAAAAGGGCGTACTCACTTATTAAGAGCAGAACAAGTAATAGAGTCTAAAACAGATACAGTTGTAACTGGTTGTAATTTCTGTTACGGTATGATGAATCAGGGTATTGGTCCATTAACCCCAGCTGGTCAAGAGCCAATTAAAGTGAAAGATGTAGCAGATATTGTTGCAGAAAATTTAGTTTAATTTATTTCTTACTATAAATCTGAATAGCTGAACATGGCTCACCAAAATAAATATTTTTAGCATAGTTTGATAAGTGTGATGAAATAATTAGATATGCCCATGTAGGAACTGGCACACCAGCACAACCCTTAATCATAACTTTTTTATTATTAAATGATTCCCAATCTATTGTTTTTATTTGAGCACGAAATTCTTTTTCCTTAATCATACCATCGGAAAGAAAATCATCTAAGCTAATAGTTTCCATTAGCTTAAAGTGGTAATTGTGGTCTTTAATTTTTCGATAAATAAATCTATTTCTGAAGTATCATTATAAATATAAAGGCTGAGCCTTAAACATGATGAAATATCTAGCTTATCCATTAATGGAGAGCAACAGTGTCTTCCAGACCTCATAGTAATGCCTTCATAATCTAACATTTGGGCGATATCTCCAGAATGAATACCATCTATATTAAAACTCACAATAGAGATACGATTCTGAGAAGGTCCATATATAGTAATTCCATCAATCTTACTTAATTCTTTAAAAGCATATTCAGATATCATTTCAGTATGCTTTGTAATCTCATTAATTCCGAGCTCATTGATAAAATCAATTGCATAGCTTAATCCAATCACTTGCGAAGAATTAGGTGATCCTGCTTCAAATTTATATGGTATATCGTTCCATGTAGATTCTTGTAGTCCTACTTCTTTTATCATCCCACCACCTGTTTGATAAGGTTCCATTTCTTCTAATAAATCTTGTTTACCATATAATACTCCTACGCCAGTAGGGCCCAACATTTTATGACCTGAAAAAGCAAAAAAATCACAATCTAGTTCTTGTACATCAATCTTAAAATGAGGAATACTTTGACAGCCATCGACCATTACTAAGGTATTGTTCTGATGCGCAAGATAGATAATTTCTTTGAGTGGATTAATCGTCCCTAATACATTAGAAGCTTGTGTGATTGATAGCATTTTAACTTTATCGGTCAGTTTATTTTTTAAACTTTCTATATCCAAGGTACCATCTTCTTTTATGGAGATATAGTCTAATGTAGCTCCAGTGCGCTTGGTAATGACTTGCCATGGCACAATATTTGCATGATGTTCCATCTCAGTTATTAATACAATATCATCTTTACCAAGATTGGAAAATCCCCAGGCGTCAGCAACAAGATTGATAGCTTCTGTTGCTCCCTTAGTAAATATAATTGAAGAAGAATCTTTTGATCCAATAAATTTTGCAACTTTATTTCTAGCCCCTTCAAACGCATTAGTTGCTTTTTCGCCTAATTCATATACGCTTCGATGCACACTACCATAGTAATTTTTATAGAAATCACTTTCTGCTTCAATGACCGATAAAGGCTTTAAGCTTGTAGCTGCATTATCAAGATAGATAAGTTTTTTCCCACGATTCTTTTGTTTTAAGATAGGAAATTGACTTTTTATTTTTTCAATATTCATAGAAATCTAGTAAAGACCAAGTTGTAATTTTGCTGCATCAGACATCATATCTTGGTTCCATTGAGGCTCCCAAACTAGCTCGACATCTACAGATTTAGCTCCACTCAATGAGGATAATTTTTGTTTTACTTCATCGGCAATGACTGGACCCATTCCACATCCTGGAGCAGTTAAAGTCATTTGTATTCGAATGTTTACACCATCATCTTCTTGGTCAATATCGGTATTGTATACCAAACCTAAATCAACAATATTAACAGGAATTTCAGGATCGTAACATGTATGTAATACATTCCAAATTTCTTCTTTATTGGCAAAATTATTAGAATTTATAAGTCGTTTTTCTTCTCCAATAGCTTCCCCGTCAATACCTTTTATTTGATACATATTCCCCTCAACAACAACAGTATAGTTGTCACCTAGAGACTGAGTAAGAATGCCGGACATTCCTTTATTTAGAGTAGTTTTAATACCGTCAGGGACGCTATGTACTACTACATCTTTTTCTAATATAAATTCTTTATTCATTTATTAACTCTTTCTTTATAAACAATAATGCACCAATAAATCCATTCTGTCTTTGACTCGAAATAGTTGGTCCTATGTTAAGCCATTCAAAAATCTTTATAGGTTCATCAAAATCATCAATAAAATCAATAATATTCTTTTTTTGTTCATTATTAAAACCAATTTGTAGAATTCTCAATAATCCTTTCACTATTGAGCTTTCAGAGTCAACAGTAATAGATATAGTATCTTGATTTTGGATCTTAACCCATGTTTGAGATGTACACGCATGCACCTTATTAGATTCTATTTTATCTGCCCCATCAATACAGTCAATTTTTTTCCCTAAATCAATTAAGTATACTAATCGATCTTGGCCGTCAAGAGTTGCAAATCCGTCTCTAATATGAGACAATTTTTCAGTTATATTACCCATCGATCCAATGGCTTAGATTATTTTCAGATAAATTTCTTATATCATCGCTTACAAATTCTTGTAGAATTTCTTTTGCAAATGCTTTCACTAGTATATTGTTAGCATCTGATTCTTTGATCCCTCTTGCTCTTAGATAAAAAATGCTATCTTTGTCTAGCGCTCCAGTGGTAGATCCATGGCCACATTTAACATCATCTGCATAAATTTCTAGCTGAGGATTAGAATGTGCTGTAGCATTTCGAGATAATAATAAATTTTTATTTGATTGATTAGAATCAGTTTTTTGTGCCCCGTCTGCTACAACAACTTTTCCATTAAATACGCAAGTTGCTTGATCATCTAAAATATTTCGTACATTTTGAAAGCTAATACAATGCTCGGCATTATGATTCATTAGTATATTATTATCCAGATGCTGTTGATTGCGTGCAAGATTTAAAATATTAATTTTAACTTCAGATCCTTCTTTATTTAAATCTATTTCTATAAAATTTTTATTAAATGTTGAGTTAATGTTCATGCTATCAATATTTAGTAATACATTTCTTCCCAGTTCATAATAATTGTATCCCAAGTAATTGCTTTCTGTATTATCATCATATAATATGGAGTGATTTAAGATAGTATCGTCAGCACATATAAATTTGTTAAGACTGAGATTAAAACTACCAGATCCTTCATTAACATCTTTTTCGACAATTGAAATATTATTACCGTCATTGAGCTTGAAAATATTAAATGATGAAATTCTAAGAGCTTCAGTTTTTTTGCTATAAAAATTTAAAATTTGAATTGGAGTATCAAATTTACTGCCTTGTTTAAATTCAAAATATTTTCCAGACTTAATAGTAGATAATCCAAGATGGAAGAGTGCTTCTTTTTCAAAATTAGATGAAGTAGAGCAAGTAGTTTCATCGTTTAATTCATCAATATCTAATATGTTCATATCGTCTTTATATATAAATTTATTTAAAGACTCTAGAGTGATCTGTCCATTCACGAAGCATAGAGTGTATTCATCGCCGCAGTGGTCAATCGAGATATTTTTGCCAGAATTACTAGAATCGTATTTCTTTAGATGTTTACTTGAAGAAAATTTCCAATTTTCAAGTTTTTTTGATGGATAGCCTAGTTCTTCAAATCTAGCATGACTGTGTTTTTGTATTTTTTTTAACATGTTTTATTTCATAAGCCATGAGTAACCATTTTTTTCTACTTCATGTACTAGCTTCATATCTCCCGATTTGACAATTTTACCATCAATCATGATATGAACTACATCAGGTTCAATATATTCTAGTAGTCTTTGATAATGAGTAATAATCAATACTGAGTTGTTATCATTTTTAAATTCATTTACTCCCTTTGCTACCGTACGTAATGCATCGACATCTAATCCAGAATCTGTTTCATCTAAAATTGCTAATTGTGGATTGAGCATTAATAATTGCAAGATTTCACTTTTTTTCTTTTCTCCTCCAGAGAATCCATCATTAATAGATCGTTTTAGAAATGAGTCATCTAAACCAAGATCTGATAATATTTTTTTAGCAGTTGCTAGAAATTTAACAGCATCCATTTCCTCTTTTCCATCATGTTTATTTTTTGCATTTAATGCTGCTCTTAAAAAATATGCCATACTTACTCCCGGTATGGCTACTGGATACTGAAAGCATAAAAATAGCCCTTGTAGTGCTCTATTTTCGATACTCATTTCTGTAATATCATTTCCGTTCATTGCAATTAATCCACTATCCACTTCGTATGTTTCGTTTCCAGCAATAACATTGGCTAATGTACTTTTACCAGATCCATTACGACCCATAATGACATGAATTTCACCTTTAGGAATTTCTAAGTCTATTCCTTTTAGAATCTCTTTATCTTCAATTGATGCTTTTAAATTTTCGATTTTAATCATTTATTTATCCTACGCTATTTTCTAATGTTACTTCAATTAATTGTTTTGCTTCTACAGCAAATTCCATCGGTAATTCTGCGAATACTTCTTTACAAAATCCATTTACAATCATAGATACTGAATCATCAAGATTAATCCCTCGTTGGTTACAGTAAAATAGTTGGTCTTCACCTATGCTTGATGTGGTAGCTTCATGTTCCATTTTTGCAGTTGGATTTTTAACATCAATATATGGGAAAGTATGTGCTCCACATTTATTTCCAATTAAGATAGAATCACACTGTGAAAAGTTTCGTGCATTATCTGCATTTTTTAGAATTTTTACTCCACCTCTATAGGTATTTTGTCCTTCTCCAGCTGAAATTCCTTTGGATATAATAGTACTCTTAGTATTTTTTCCAATATGGATCATTTTTGTTCCAGTGTCGGCTTGCTGCTTATTTTTTGTAACGGCAACAGAATAAAATTCTCCAACACTATCATCGCCTTGCATTATTACACTAGGATATTTCCATGTAACTGCAGATCCAGTTTCTACTTGAGTCCAAGAAATCTTAGCTCTATCTCCAGCGCATATTCCTCTTTTAGTAACAAAATTATAGATTCCACCCCTGCCTTCTTTATCTCCAGCATACCAATTTTGAATAGTAGAATATTTGATTGTTGCATCTTTATGTGCTACTAATTCTACGCATGCTGCATGCAATTGATTTTCATCGCGCATAGGGGCAGTGCATCCCTCTAAATAACTTACATGACTACCTTCATCGGCTATAATAAGTGTTCTTTCGAATTGGCCAGTATTTGCTGCGTTGATTCTAAAATATGTAGACAGTTCCATAGGACAACGAACATTTTTAGGGATATACACAAAAGATCCATCACTAAATACTGCTGAGTTTAATGCCGCAAAATAATTATCTGTACGAGGTATTACTGAGCCTAAATATTTTTTAACTAATTCTGGATGATCAATAACCGCTTCAGAAAAAGAACAAAAAATAACTCCATGCTTTGCAAGCTCTTTTTTAAAAGTGGTTGCTACCGATACACTATCAAAGACAGCATCTACTGCAACACCCTCAAGTCGTTTTTGCTCATTCAATGAAATGCCTAATTTATTATATGTATCAATGATATCAGGATCGACATCATCTAGACTATCATTTTTTTTATACTTAGGAGCTGAATAATAGCTCAATGCCTGATAATCTACAGGAGTATAATCTACTTGAGCCCATGTAGGTTCTTCCATTTTCTTCCAGCTTTCATATGCTTTTAGTCGCCAATCTAATAGCCATTGAGGCTCTTTTTTTAATTTAGAAAGCTTTGTAATAACCCCTTCATCTAAACCAGGTTCAAATGTAGTCGTTTCAATATCGGTTGTAAAACCATATTTATATTCTTGATCTATAGCAGAATCAATAATTTGTTGATTTTTATCAATCATTATGCTGAAAAGCTAATACCACAACCACATGTTCGATTGGCATTTGGGTTATTAACTTTAAATCCTCCATTTAGTAAATCGTTAGAAAAATCTATTTCACATCCTCTGACATAAATCCAGCTTTTCACGTCACAAAATATTTTAATTCCGTGGCTTTCATATACTTTATCAAATTCTTTTTTTTCACCATCAAAAGTAATATTGTATGACATTCCTGAGCATCCACCCGTATCAATAGCAACACGAACACCTTTTTTTGATGACTCTTCGCTTTCCATAATATTTTTTAGTCGCGTAGCAGCTTTTTCTGATATAGTGATAGGTTGTTCTAGTGGTTGATTTTTCATATTAAAAGCCAAGTGTTTTTTTGCCTTCCTCGGTCATCATTTCGGGACTCCAAGGAGGATCAAATGTAATTTCTACATTAATAGTATCCATATATTTTAATTCAGTAATTTTATTTTTAATATCTTCTATCATATACTGACCCATTGAGCATCCTGGAGTTGTTAATGACATAGTAATATCTACTCCAAATTTTTCTTTAGGCTGTTCATAGATATTCAAGTCATAGATAAGTCCAAGGTTCCAAAGATCGATTGGAAGCTCAGGATCATAACATTCCTTTAGTATCTTAATTATACTGTTTTTTATATCTTTCATAACAGGAAAAAAATTTAACTCATACGGCTGTTATGTCCTATATTTTTAGAAAATATTTGTTATAATTTTTACTATCACTATTTAACATAAAAATTAGTATAATTCTCCTCTACAAGATAAAAACTTTTGAAAAAGGAATGTTGATAATGAAGAAAGAATTCAACAACACAGAAAAAATGGCAGGAATTGGCGCAGGAATTGGCCTCACTTTTGGTATCATATTTGGCATATTTATAGATAATATAGGATTAGGTATATGTTTAGGCCTTGCAATTGGTGCGGGTATCGGTTCTGTACTAGATAAAAGATAATATGTCTTCTAGCAATCTCACATAAAACCCCCATTTTTTAATTTCCATAACTAATTGCTTACTTTATTTCCGTAATGTAAATTGATGTTCATCTGAAGACAGTAATGAGCAAAAAAGTTAAATTAGAAACAGTAGATAATGTAACCATTCGATTTGCGGGAGACTCCGGAGATGGGATGCAATTAAGTGGAGGAAGGTTTACTCAAACCTCTGCAATCATGGGGAATGATCTAAGTACTTTACCAGATTTTCCTGCTGAAATTCGTGCACCTGCTGGATCTTTAGCTGGAGTTAGCTCATTTCAAATTCATTTTAGTTCTCAAGAAATTCATACACCAGGAGAAAGTCCAGATGTGTTAGTTGCAATGAATCCAGCAGCTTTGAAAGTACATTTAAAAGACTTAATTCCAGGTGGAACATTAATTGTTAACAAGAATGCATTTACCACTAAAAATTTAAAACTTGCAGGGTATGAAAGCGACCCAACAGAAGATGGATCATTAGAAGATTATTATTCTGCTCATTTTATAGAAATGAGCAAATTAGTAACTCGCGCTTCCGAAGGAATTGATTTATCTCCTAAATTAATTGATAGAACAAAGAATTTATGTGCTTTAGGCGTTTTATTTTGGATATATGATAGACCTTTAGAGCCTACAATTGATTGGTTAAATAAAAAATTTAAATCTAAACCTGATATTATTGATGCTAATGTGAAAGCATTGCATGCAGGATATAATTATGGAGATACTGCTGAAATATTCACTACAAAATATATAGTAAATAAAGCAAAACTACCTGCTGGTAAATATAGAAATATCAATGGAACGCTAGCTACATGTCTTGGTCTATTAACGGCAGTAGAAAAAAGTAAGCTAAGCCTTACTTTTGCAGGATACCCCATTACACCTGCGAGCAACATACTACATACATTGGCTAATTGGAAAAGATTTGGCGTAAAAACCTATCAAGCTGAAGATGAAATGGCCGGAATAGGAGCAGCTCTTGGTGCATCTTATGGAGGTTCTTTAGGTGTTACTGCATCTTCAGGTCCAGGAATTGCTTTAAAAGGAGAATTTTTAGGCCTAGCAGTAATTACTGAATTGCCATTAGTTGTTATTAATGTACAGAGAGGTGGTCCAAGTACTGGGTTGCCTACAAAAACTGAACAATCAGATTTATTTCAAGCAGTATATGGAAGAAATGGAGAAGCTCCAATGCCAGTCATTGCAGCATCTACCCCAGGAGATTGTTATTATACAGCATATGAAGCCTGTAAAATGGCAGTAAAGTATATGACCCCAGTAATGATGCTTTCTGATGGATATTTGGCAAATGGATCAGAGCCATGGATTATTCCAAACCCGGATGATCTTGGTGACTTTGATGTAGAGTTTGTAAAAGAAAATTTAACTGATGAAAAATACTTACCCTATAAACGTAATGAGAAAACATTAGCAAGAGGTTGGGCAATTCCAGGGACAAAAGGTTTAGAACATCGTATTGGTGGAATAGAAAAACAAGATGTTACTGGTGATGTAAACTATGACTCAGATAATCATGAAAAGATGGTTCAAATAAGAGCGCAGAAAGTCGCGAATATTGCAAATGAATTACCTCCTACAGAAGTATTTGGAGAAAAAAAAGGAGATTTATTAATTTTGAGCTGGGGAAGTACGCACGGAACTTGTAAGTCAGCGACAGAATCCTTGTTATCAGAAAATTTAAAAGTAGCGCATGTATCAATCAGATGGATTAGTCCACTTCCCAATGATTTAAAAGATATTTTATCAAACTATAAGAAAGTGTTAATGCCTGAGATTAATACCGGACAATTTCGTCAAATGATCCGTGCAGAATTTTTAGTAGATGCAATTGGATTAAATGAAGTTCAAGGTAAGCCATTAGGTGCTTCTACTATAGTTGCAAAAGCAAAGGAAATCATCAATGAGCGATAAGCCATTATTAAAGAAAGCTGATTTCCAATCGGATCAAGCCATTCGTTGGTGTCCAGGATGTGGAGATTATGCTATATTAGCACAAACACAAAAAACATTTCCTGAAATTACTGAACATAAAGAAAACACTGTCTTCATATCAGGGATTGGGTGTTCTAGTCGATTCCCTTATTATATGAATACGTATGGATTTCATACAATTCATGGACGAGCTCCAACAATTGCTTGTGGATTAAAGATGGCTAATCCTGATTTATCTGTATGGTTAGTAACAGGTGATGGAGATGGACTTTCTATCGGAGGGAATCATATGATTCACTTGTTAAGAAGAAATTTTGATATCAATATTATGTTATTTAATAATCGAATTTATGGACTAACAAAAGGACAATACTCTCCTACTTCAGAGCAAGGAAAAGTAACATATTCTACTCCAATGGGGTCATTAGACTATCCATTTAAGCCTACTAAGTTAGCGCTTGGATCAGAAGCATCTTTTGTAGCAAAAACAATTGATAAAGAGTTAAAGCATTTACAGGCTATGATTAAACGAGCTAACGACCATAAAGGAACTTCATTTATCGAAATTTATCAAAATTGTAATATTTTTAATGATGGAGCTTTCGCTAGATTGACTGATCGAGATACAAAAGAAGAACAACTGATTCGATTAGAACATGGTCAACCACTTATTTTTGGTGTGGAGAAAGACAAAGGTATTTATTTAGACGGAACTACTCCTAAAGTAGTCAAAATAGGTAAAGATTATTCTATAGACGATATAGTGGTACATGATGAAGAAGATAGGTTTATAGGTGATATGTTAGCTAACTTTACTGAAAGCAAAGAATTTCCAGAAGCAGTCGGAGTTTTATATTGTAAAGAAAGACCAACTTATGATAGTCTTATGAGCGCTCAAATGGAAGAATCTCAAAAAGGAAGTAAAAGCTCAAAAGGATTAGACGAATTGCTTAACGCCGGAGATACTTGGGAGGTAAAATGACAAAATTTAGAACTGAAAAAGATAGTCTAGGAGAAGTTAAAGTTCCTGCTAACGCTTACTATGGAGCACAAACTCAGAGAGCAGTTGAAAATTTTGAAATTGGATGGCCAATGGAGTTTAGTCTTATCTTACCTTATATCATTATTAAAAAAGCTGCAGCTATGACTAATCACGCTCAGAAAAGATTATCAGAAAAATTAGCTAACTCTATTATGAAGGCCTGTGATGATATCACAGATCACCCTGAAAAATTTCTTGATCAATTTCCTGTACCTGTATTTCAAACAGGAAGCGGAACTCAGACTAATATGAATGTTAATGAGGTTATAGCTAATAGAGCAAATGAGATATTAGGTGGTAAGTTAGGCGAATATAAATTTGTTCATCCAAACGATCATGTGAATATGTCTCAATCTACTAACGATACATTCCCAACTGCTATTTTAGTAGGGTGCGTACTTAGCGTAGAGGATAATTTATTGCCAACCTTAGAGCTTTTGAAGAACTCATTACAAAAAAAGAGTAAAGAATTTGATAATATTATAAAAGTAGGAAGAACTCATTTGCAAGATGCCACACCTATTAAATTAGGACAAGAATTTTCTGGATATACTTCTATGATTAGTCATGATATCAAAAGAATTAAAACAGCGGTAAAAGAGTGCAGAAAACTTCCAATTGGAGGAACAGCTGTAGGTACAGGAATTAATACTCTTGAAGGATTTGATACATTAGCAGCTAGCTTTATTGCAGAAGAAACTGATATCGATTTTAGTGTATGTGAAAATAAGTTTGAATTACTTTCTTCTCAAAACTCTTTATCGAATCTATCATCTCAGATTAAAATATGTGCAGGATCCCTCAATAAGATTGCTAACGATATTAGATGGTTAGCTAGTGGTCCTATGGCGGGAATTGGAGAGCTAAAACTTCCTTCTAATGAGCCCGGAAGTTCTATTATGCCAGGAAAGGTTAATCCAACACAATGCGAAGCAGTAAATATGGTGTATGCACAAATTTTAGGCAATGATTTAACAGTCAATTATGCTGGATCAAATGGAAATTTTGAACTAAATACCTATAGACCAATTATTGCATCTTCAATCCATGAATCCATTACTTTATTATCAGAAGTTGCCGAATCTTTTACGTTAAACGCATTAGATGGCCTAGAAGCTAATAGAAAAAAAATTCAAGAAAATTTAAATAAATCATTAATGCTAGTTACTGCATTAAATCCAGTCATTGGTTATGAAAAATCAGCAGAGATTGCAAAAAAAGCTTTAAAAGAGAATATTTCATTAAAAGAGAGTGCCAAGAAATTAAAATATCTTTCGGAAAAAGAGTTTGATGAGATCGTTAGACCAGAATTAATGGTTTCTCCAAAAAAATATGATTAAATCTTTTTTAAGCTCTGTTAGAATCATTGCTTATCTCTCTATTTTAGTAATCTTCTATCTTGTATATCTATCAAGAGACTTACCTTCATTGGAACGATTAGAGACATTTGATCCCGCAATGTTATCCACGCTATATGATAGAAACGGCGAAGTTATTGGTGAATTTTATATTCAAAAAAGAGTATTTATTGATATAGAAGATATGCCAGAACATCTTAAACATGCAGTTATTGCCTCAGAAGATAAACGATTTTATCAACACTGGGGAGTTGACTTACAAAGCATTTTCCGCGCTGTTATAGTTAACGTCTCTTCGATGAGCTTTAGGCAAGGATTTAGTACTCTATCTCAACAATTAGCAAGAAATCTTTATAAAGAAGTTGGATTTAAAGATAGTATTACGAGAAAATTAAAAGAAATGATTACAGCAATTCAGATTGAAAGAACCTATACCAAAGAAGAGATTCTAGAAATGTATCTAAATACAGTACATTTTGGACACGGGACTTATGGTGCTGAATCAGCTGCAAAAAGATATTTTAATAAAAAAGCATCTGAATTAACAATTGGAGAGTCTGCAATGCTCATAGGACTATTGCCTTCTCCTGCTAATTATTCTCCGTTAAGAAATTTAAATAAAGCAATACAGCGAAGATCTATTGTTTTAAAGGTGATGTATAATCAAGACTATATTGACCATCAAGAGTATATAGAAAATAATAGCATTATCCCTGATAACATTTCTTATGAAATTCCAAGAGGTAAAGCCCCTTATTTTGCAGAGTATGTTAGAAGAACCTTAGAAAAGCAAGATGATGAATTAGGTATTAATATTTATCAGGATGGGCTAAAGATTTATACAACCTTAGACTATCGACTTCAAAAAATTGCAGAAGATGCTGTGATGAAAACACTTAAAAAAAACCAAGATGAATTCAATACCCAACTTTTTGAAGACTATGATAGATTTTCAAAATTAGGGTATTTATCTATTTTCCCCGAAGATTCCGTGAAGATGATGTTGAATGGTCAGATGAAGCTATATGAAGAATTAAGAGAGAATTTATTAGTGCAGTGTGCATTCATTGCTTTGGATAGTAAGAATGGCGACATATTAGCAATGATTGGTGGAAGGTATGATTATTTAGATCAATATAATCGATCAACTCAAGCTCTACGACAACCAGGATCTATATTTAAGCCATATATTTATACTGCTGCAATTGATAATAATTATCCAGTGACTACACAACTTCTGAATCAACCTGTTGCCTTATACCGAAATAATGCTAAAGGAGAAAAAGAAAAATGGACTCCTAGAAATTATGATAATAGTACGGGGGGGTTAACTACCTTGAGAGAAGGATTGCGAAGATCGCTAAACCTAATTTCTGTACGAATGGTTCAAGAATTAGTGCCACCTCAACAGGTTAAAAATATAGCAAGAAGAATGCAGATTAATTCTCCTATTAGAGCAGTAGATGCAATTGCTTTAGGAACATCCGAAGTTAGACCAATAGAGATTGTATCTTCCTACGCAATTTTTGCTAATAAAGGAATCTATTCTTCTCCTATCGCCATTACTAGAATTGAAGATAAATATGGTCAGATTATTAAAGAATTTACTAATACTCAGAAAGAAGTCTTAAGTCCCGAAACAGCTTATATGGTTACAAATTTGTTGCAAACAGTTATGGATAAAGGTACTGGTGGGAGCGTAAGGTGGAAATATAAATTTAGACATGCAGCAGGTGGAAAGACCGGTACTACGCAAAATTGGAGTGATGCTTGGTTTGTTGGATTTACTCCTAGCATTACCGCCGGAGCATGGTTTGGGGTAGATCAATACCCTATTAGCCTTGGAAAGGGTCAGGCTGGTAGTGTAGCAGCATTACCTGCATGGGCATTGTTTATGAAGGAAGCTCATAAAGTATTGAACATACCAAATGAACCATTTGTTATGCCTGAAGGCGTAGTAGAAGTAGAGATTGATTCTGATACAAAGCAATTGCCTACATCTAGAACTAAAAAAACAGAAATAGAAGTATTCTTAAAGAACAACCAACCTAGATCTAACTAATTTTTTCTATCTGATAAAAATAAGATAATTAATCCTACTATCAATAATACAATATTAGGCATCCACGATCCAATCGCTGGGTCTAATAAAGCCCTATCAGCTAATTGTTCTCCCCATATTAATAGAATATAATATATCAGAAAAAATGCAATACTTAATGCAGAGGCTATTGTAATTCCACCTTTTCTGACTAGTATGCCTAGAGGAGCTCCAACCAAAGTAAATAATATACATGCTACTGCAAGTGTAAATTTTTTATGGATCTCAACAAGAAATTTATTATTATTTTTTTCATAATTTTCTATAAGAGTAAATTCATTTTGGAACTGTCTTGCATTATTATTTAAAGATCTTAATTTGGCTTTTTCTTCATATTCGGCAGCAGGAATTTCTTTATTATAATCTCTGTTTTCATTTATGTCAGGAGTAGTATTGTCTTTCAATATTTGAATTTGATTCATAATGCCAGCAAGATCTATTTGACTATCTGAATCTATACCAATATCACTTTTAACTGTTTCAATACGTTTTTTTATTTGCTCTATAGATATCTTATTTTGTTTAATTTTTTCAATCATCGCAGGAACTTTCATTTCACGATCAGTACGATTGGACTCACTGGTCCTGTTGAGTAATAAATCATTCATAGAAATGATAATCTGGTGTGTACCAAATTTTATTTTACGATAATGGTCATAATTTTCTAAATCAATTTCATGAATTTCACCATCTTGTAAATTGACTGTGATAATACCATCTTTAGATTCCAAAGATCCTCTTTCTGCATAGATAGTAGTTTGTTCTGATTGCGTATTTTTGCTGAATATTTTTACATCTTTGAACTCTTTACCATCTAACTCTTTAACAATCATAGTATATTGCGGAATCATATCTACAAAATATCCAGGCTCAATAGTTAGCTCAGGCTTTTTTTGGTAGATATCTCTAGCTAGCAATCGAGCATTATAGTTCATCTCAGGAAGAATAAAATTGTTAAACAGGCATAATAGGAATCCTACAATACTTCCAAACCATAGCGCTGGTTTAATAATACTAAATAAATTCACGCCTGCAGATTTTAATGCAGTAATCTCATTTTCTTGCGACATTCTACCATAGGTCATCACGCTAGAGATTAATAGCGACATTGGAACAGATAATGCAATGATCCATGCTAGATTTAAATACAGATATTCTAGAATAGTAAATACATCTAAACCTTTTCCTAAAAAGCGATCAATTGCTCTAATAAGAAATTGAAGAAACAATACAGTAGTAATAACCCCAACAGATAAAACGAAGGGAATAAAGGACTGTTTGATTAAATATTTATTTAAAGTGTTCATTTTTGGTTATTTGTAAAAATTTAACTCTACTTGTGTAAAAACGTAAACTATAATAAGTTTGCAGGCTTATTTAGTTTATTAAGCCAATGGTGACTGTAGCTCAGTTGGTTAGAGCCCCGGATTGTGATTCCGGCTGTCGTGGGTTCAAGTCCCATCAGTCACCCATATAAATTTCGGGATATAGCGTAGTCCGGTTAGCGCACCTCGTTTGGGACGAGGGGGTCGCAGGTTCAAATCCTGCTATCCCGACATTAGAAAGTCTCTTCTTTTGAAGAGACTTTCTTTTT
>CAJJCZ010000011.1 GCA_905182795.1 uncultured bacterium
AAAAAACTACTTATTCTTTCCATTCTTTTTTCTATATTTAATCAGATGAAGCAATTACAAACTCATAAAAAAGATCTCAATAAAGCTAGAGTCATCTCAAAACAAATCGACAATGATATTGGGCAAGGTGAAGTTCTGCTTAGAATAGAGAAATTTTCATTCACAGCTAACAATGTAACTTATGGAGTTGCAGGAGATACGATTGGTTATTGGAAATTCTTTCCTGCTATAGAGAATTCAGACAATTCATGGGGTTGTATTCCAGTGTGGGGTTTTGCTGAAGTAATTATATCGAACAATGAAAATATTGAACACGGCGAAAGAGTCTTTGGCTATTTTCCACCAGGAAGTACTTTAATTGTAAAACCAACAAATGTTTCAAAGCAAAATTTTATAGATGGTAAAGAGCATCGTAAGGAATTACCTCGTGTTTATAATAATTATGTTAGGATCAATGCAGAAAGAAATTATGATATCTCAATGGACAATATAAGAGCTTTACTTTTTCCGCTTCATATTACCGCTTTTTGTTTGTGTGATGCATTGGAAGAACGCAATTATGAGGGCGCATCTCAAGTTATTATAATCAGCGCATCAAGCAAAACGGCAATTGGTTTAGCTCAAGGATTAGCTGAGAAAAAAGATACTCCAAAGATAGTTGGTTTAACGTCAAAGAATAATACCCAGTTTGTAAAAAACTTAGGTTGTTATGATGAAGTCATTTCTTATGATAGTTTAAAAGATATAGGTAATGAGTTGTCAGTTATGGTTGATATGTCTGGAAATCAATTTATTCTGTCTTCTTTACAAAAAATTTTAGGAGATAAAATGCTTAAATGTCTAACAGTTGGAATGACTCATTGGGATAAAAGTAGTACCGCAGAAGAAACGCTTATTCAAGCTGAATTACAAGAAAGAACTGAATTCTTTTTTGCGCCTACACATATTCAGAAAAGGTATAATGACTGGGGAAAGAAAGGTTATAATGAAAAAACTACTATTTTTATGAATGCCAGAGCTAAGCAAAGCCTTAATTGGATGACAATAAAGGAAATCTCTGGATTAGATAATTTTGTACAAACTTATGAAGAAATAATTAGCGGAAATATTAATCCTAATGAAGGTGTGGTAGTTTTACTTTAAATTCAAAAATGAATAATATATTAATATTGCCATTTTTCTTCCTGTCTTTTCTTTATTCGCAGCAAATGCAAAGCTCTGAAGGCGCTGTATTTGGGACCCTTAATAATAATACTGAAACCAGAATCATTAAAGAATATTACGACGATCTTAATATCAGTATTAAGATAGAGCGTACGGTAAAGGGAAATATGAATCATGGTATTTATAGGGATTATTATGAAGATGGACAGATTCGTACTGATGCTAATTATCATAATGGTGCATTAGATGGACCTTATACTTTCTATCATGAAAATGGTGAGATTTATGTTCAGGTTAATTATAAAAAAGGAGACTTAGGCGGTCTCGTAACTTTTTATAAACCCAATGGAAAAGTTTTAGAAAAAATCATGTATAAAAATGGAGCTCCTGTTAAAAAGAGATCAAGATAGTTTCATTTTATTTATTATGGTTACACATATCATACATTACTCACTTCATCTTTTAGCGCCCTTTGTATTCGGAAAGCTTTTATTTAAAAATCATTGGTGGAATGCTAGCTTAATTATGTTAGCTACTATGGCGATAGATTTAGATCATCTAATAGCTAGTCCTATTTTTGATTTTAACCGCTGTAGCATAGGATTTCACCCATTACATACGATATGGGCAGCAGCCTTGTATGGAATCATGCTAATAATTCCTTCTTGGAAATGGCGCGCAGTTGCTATTGGCTGTTTATGGCATCTATCTACAGATTTAATTGATTGTCTGATTTAATATTTTTATAATGAATCTTATGAGAAAAACACTTTTTATTCTGCTGATTTCGCTAGCCATAGCACAAAATTCTAACGATGATTATCTCAAGCTTGAATTAAATAAAGCTGTAGCTGATATTAATAGTAAAAAATTTAACAATGCAATTGCTAGAATTGAAAATAATGATTTTTCTGAATCTATTCTTTTAAATCATGCCTTAGTATTGAAAATGAAAGCTTTCCATGATAATGGAGATTTGAAAAAAGCATTATCGCAAAGTAAAAATATTAACTCTAATATGTTAGAACCTAATCTTCTAACAATTTACCAAATAGAAATGGGAGACATATTCTCAGAGATGGGATTTTTTGATAAATCTTTTGAATATTATTTAATGGCTAATAAAAGTAATACTGATGTGAAATCTAATAAGCGTATTAATCAGCGACTTAAAAGGTTGGTCAGAATGGAATTAAACGAACAGCAAATTGCTTCTCTAATATTCACCGAGTACGATCCTGTCAATATGAATATACTAATATTAGCACAATCTTTTTCTATGGCAAGAAGTGGATCAAGTAATTTGAAAGATACATTTAATTCTATTGATTATAGTCTATTGCCAAGAGAGTTAAGATCTTCTCATCGTTATCTTAAAAAAAATATTTCAAGCAATAATTCATTTGGACTAAAAATGGGAGTAGTACTACCACTATCTGGTGAAAACTCAATACAGGCTAAAGCATTTTTATCCGGACTGAAAGAAGGAAATGAATTATCAAATAATAAGAACAAGATTCAGTTTATCGTTGTTGATAATTATGGAAAACAATTGAATACTGTGCGTGCATGTAATGACTTAATAAACTTTCATAAAGTAGATGCTATTATTGGGCCTTTTTCGGATGAAAATTTGATAGCAGCTGCAACAGCATTGTCTAATTTTGATATCCCAATTTTTGCACCTAATTCGAATAACGAGAGTATCCATTCCATTAACAATAATGTTTACTTGTTGGATTCATCACTAGATGTTAAAAATCAGGTTCTAGCTAATCATGTAGTGAATAATCTCAATTTAGAGAAAGTGGCAATTATTGCTCCAAGAACCAAAGAAGGTGTTGACGAAGTTGACTCTTTTTTAAAAGAAATGGATAGACTAAATAAAGAACCTGTTTCTATTCAATGGTATGAGAATACAGACCCTATAGACCTAAGAGACTTATTTAAAAATTTACGAGAGATTGCTTGGGAAATTAATGCCCAAGCTGAGTATAAAGAATTCTTAGGAGTTGATATCAATATATTAGATTCAATGTTTGATGTAGAAGCTGATGAAGTGTATGATATTTTTAATATACAAGAAGATGAAAGCATTGATTCTACTAAAGTTGTTCTAGACTCTATTGACGGACTTTTCTTCCCGCTTTCAGATGAAGGATTGACGTATGTTGCTGCACAAGTTTCGCTAGCTAACCTTGAAACGCAGCTACTCGGAAACGATTTATGGCTAGATCTTGATTTTATTAACCAAGAAACTATTTCTCCTCATATATCAGGAATGTACTTTGTAAGTACATTTAAGCCTAATTATAGAATTGGAAATGAGTTTGACTATGATCCTAAGCTAAATAATTTATTCCATTATGGTTTAGATTTTGCTCAGTTTATTATAGAATCAGATAATAAGAACGATAGTTTCTCTTTTTTCAATCAAGATAAGTCAAATAAAATTTCTAATACTAGATCATTTGATTTTAGTTCAGGCATGGTAAATCAAGGTGTCAATATATTAAAATATTCAAATAAGCGTATTGTCAAAATGAATATAATAACTGAATAGTATTTTTTATGTGGATTGATTATTCCAAAGAAATTGATATAAAAAACTTAAATATTATATTTAATACAAATAATCAAACACCATTACTATCAGATAATACGATTGTTAGTATGGAACAAATACATTCTAATCATGTGAAACTTGTAACAGGAAGTAACAAGCTATACAACTCTACAGATGCTTTATTTACATCGAACAATGCGGTTGCATTAGAAATTAAAGTGGCAGATTGTATGCCAATCTTTTTATTTGATAGAAATTCATCTTTATTTGGAGCTATTCATGCTGGATGGAAAGGATTAGCAGAAGGTATTATTGAGAATAGTATGATATTACTTAAGAAAAATAATTTTAAATTAGATGGTATAACTGTTCTTATTGGACCATCTATTAGCCAAAAGAATTTTGAAGTTCAAAATGATGTGATGTCTTATTTTGATCCTAAATTTTCCATAGTAAAAGATGAAAAGATTTTTTTAAGTTTGCAGGAAGTTGCAATTGATAAATTTACTTCTTATGGTATTCATAATATTATAGATATTAATGAGTGTACTTATGATAATTTGAATTATCATTCATATAGACGGGATAAAACAGATAGAAGAATGAAAGGTTGGATTTATTACAATGAATGAATTAATGAATTATTTAATCTTAGGATTTGTGCAAGGTGTAACTGAATTTTTTCCTGTAAGTAGCTCAGGACACCTAGTTTTATTTGAAGACTTTTTAGGTATTAATAATGCAGGAGCTTCTGCGGAGATTATTGCACATTTTGGGACTTTATTTAGTATCATTCTTTTTTATAGAGCTACATTTTTTTCAAATAAAAATTCAGATGATTTTTTTCATATACATACTTTAAAGATGCTTATCATCTCTACTATCCCTGCTATCTTATGCGGTTTATTTTTTGATCTAGAGATATTTTTTAATTATGACTTCGTTAAAACTGCTTTATTGTGTAATGGACTATTCTTAATTGCGCTAAGCGGCTTAAGAGATGTAATGAAAAAATCTACAATATTTCAAAATCCTTCTGTATGGAAATGGAATTATAAAACTTCACTTTTCTTAGGTCTATTCCAAGCACTTGCTATGTTGCCCGGAATATCAAGATCGGGAATGGTCATTAGCTATGGACTATTTGTCGGTTTAGAGAAGAAGAAAATTATTCAATATGCTTTCTTTATGGCTGTTCCTGTTATTTTACTATCAATTGTTTATAAGGTATTATTTTCTGATGGCTTTGAAGCAATTGCCTTTCAATCGGGTGTTATCTTATTTATCTCGTCGTTTGTATTCGGATACTTTAGCTTAATATTCTTAATAAAATTTCTTGAAAGATTTAGCTTTGCTTGGTTTGGATTGTACTGCATAATTATTAGTTTGGTCTTATGATTGAAATCATTTTTATTTTATATCTACTACTGATTGTATGTATTGGTCTATTATCAAATAGATTTGTTTCATCACAATTAGACTTTTTGTTAGCTGGAAGACGTTTAGGTCCTTGGGTTGCAGCTTTTTCTGAAAGAGCGTCAGGAGAATCTGCATGGCTTATTCTTGGACTACCTGGAGCTGCTATTGCTATAGGATATGGTGAAATCTGGGCAGTCATTGGTATTACACTAGGTATTATTTCATCATGGTTTTTAATTGCAGAAAAATTAAGATATGAAACAGAAAAATATGACGCTCTTACTGTGCCTGAATATCTTCATAAAAAATTCAACGATTCTTCAGGTATCATCAAATTAGCATCCGCAATTATAATTGGTATATTCTTTACTTTTTATGTATCTGCACAATTTCATGGTTCAGGAAAGATATTAAATACAATCTTTGGAATTGATCCATTATATGGAATTACTTTGGGGGCATTTGTAATCATTCTATATACTATCATGGGCGGCTTGTTAGCTGTTGCATGGACAGATCTTCTTCAAGGAATTTTAATGATTGGTACATTAGTAATTTTGCCTGTGGTTGGATTAATCGAACTATCATCTCTTGAAACACCATTATCGGAGTTGTTGATCAGTACAGACCCCTCAAAAAGTTCTTTATTTGCAGGCATGACAGGACTTGCTGCATTATCGGTAGCTATGGGTGGATTAAGTTGGGGTTTAGGTTATTTTGGACAACCTCATCTTCTTATCAGGTATATGGCAATTAGCTCTGTAAAAGAAGTAAGAAAAGCTAAATGGATTGCTACTATGTGGGCTATTCCAGGAATTTCAGGTGCATTTTTAATAGGTATTGTAGGGATGGGCTATTTTGGAGAAGATTTCTTCATTGGAAAAGATCCAGAAATTATTATGCCTTTGTTAGCACAAACCTTATTACCAGGTTGGTTAGCTGGTTTATTAATATCTGGAGCGGTAGCAGCAATGATGTCTACTGCAGATTCACAATTGCTAGTATCTACATCAGCTATCAGTGAAGACTTAGGTATTAGTGTCATTAAAAAAAGAAAAAATTCAGATACTTTACTCAACACGAGAATTATTACAATATTGCTAGGGATATTTGCTTATATAGTAGCCATGTATTCTGAGTATTCAGGTAATACAATCTTTGGTATCGTTAGCTTTGCTTGGAGCGGTCTTGGTTCATCATTTGGTCCAGCAATATTGCTAGCATTATGGTGGAAAAAAACTACGAGAGAAGGAATAATCTCAGGATTATTTACAGGTGCTATTACCACACTTATTTGGGGAAGTAGCCCATACTTAAAATCGATCGTTACTGAAAGATTGAGTAGCTTTGTTTTTGCTTTTATTATGATTGTTATTATTAGTAAGTATAAGAAATGATTAAAGCATTACAAGCAATTCAAGATGTTAAGAGTAATCCAAATAATAACTATTTGCTAGTCGGAGATAGTGATTTCTTATATCTATATCTTAAAAAAATAATTAAAGAATCAAATACGGATACAATCGAAACAAAATTATTTGATTGTTCAGATGGATTAACATCGCAACAAGAGACATTAAATGCATTGAATGCTATAGATTTATTTGCAGATAAAAATTTTATCATTATTAAAAATATTAATAAGATTTCAGCTAAAAATAAGGATGCCTTTAAAAGTGCTTTATCGGATAAAGCAAATCCGAATAGAATCATATGTGTTGATCATAGTTTTCTAGGTTTTGACTATGGAACAAAAAGAAACTTTATTAAAAATGCGGTCTCAAAAGATCTAAGTGACTTATTTACTGTTATTGACATTACTACTCCATTTGAAAGTGAAATGATTAGATGGATTAAAATATTTTCTGAAGATTTGGGATTTAAAATAACTAGAGATATTGCAAATAGTTTGATTGATATATTCGGCACTAATTTTTCAGCTATATATAATGAAATTTCCAAATTAAGTATTATTGCAGAGGATATAGATAGCTCTAAAGATGAATGGTTAGATAGTTTTTATGACTGGAAAAAGAATAAGCAGATATGGGAATTCAATTATGCTGTATGCGATAAAGATGTAGATAAGATTTTAGCATTTGGTTTATCAATTATGAATCAATTTGGATTGTTATATATGACAAATTCACTTTTTACGATATTTGAAGCATTATTCTATGCAAAATTAAATAATGGAACAATTACAGATAATAGTCGTAAGACTTTGAGAGGTAAGATTGTAAATAAGATTTCTTCTTCCTCGAATAAGTATACTTTATTAGAAATTGAAACAGGTATTAAGCTATTAAGTGCACTAGATAAAAAAATTAAAACGAGAAATATTATAGATGAATCAGAATTTACAAATCTTATCAGCGGAATCTTCAGAAATGAATAGTCCTTTCAAGCTAACAGATGAAAAATTAATTGCAAGGTTTCAAGACGGAGATATAAATGCCTACAACGAATTAGTTAATAGGTATAAAGATAGATTATTGAATTTTGTTTTTAGGTATTTCAATAATAGAGAGCAAGCAGAAGATGTAGTTCAGGAGACACTGATCAAATTATATACCCATGCTAGCTATTATAAGCCTATTGCAAAATTTTCAACTTGGATTTATACAATTGCAAAGAATAATGCATTGACAGAGTTGAGAAAGAATAAAAGAAAAAGAACTGACTCATTGTGGACAAATGAAGGAAAACCTATCGATATCAAAATGAAAGGTGATTCTTTGGAGAAGACAGTACATAATGAGATAGCAGTAGAAGCATTGAACAAATATTTAGATGAAATACCTGAAAATTTTAGAATTGCAGTCGTATTGCGAGATTTCCAGGAACTTTCTTATGAAGAAATAAGTAAGATACTTGAAATACCAATTGGAACTATTAAATCGAGAATTAATCGAGGTAGAATTCAATTGAGTGAAAAAATGAAACATTTTAAGGAGCAGTAAATGGATTATAATAAATTTGAAGATAGAATTTCTCGCTGGATTGAGAATGATATGGATGTAAAAGAAAGAAAAGAATTTGAAAAATTTCTATCAGACCATCCAGAATATCAATCAAAAGTAGAGGAAGTGCGCAATACTATCTCAGTGATGAATCAAGCTCCCATTTTGAAGGTTTCATCTGATTTTGATGCTAATTTGAATCAAAGATTAAAGACGTTAGGCTTAAATGAGAATATTAAAAAAAGTATTTTCGGATTTTCTAATCAAAATTTTGCATATCTAACGCTTACTTTAGGTGCGATCTTTGTTCTGACTTCCTTTTTAATACAGTCTAATTCAACATATATGTTTGCTGACAAAGAATTAGATAGCAAAGAGATATTAATTCCATCAGATTCTTTGGAGATAAAAGATGAAATGGATGAGATGAAAGATGTAGACCTCTTAAATAATATTGATGGATCATTCGTAAATGATGAACAATAAATTAGCGTAAACTTAAATCTATAATTATTTATCTAGATTAATTTAACAAAATTGAATATATCCATACTCCTATGTAATTTGCATCTGTATGTTAAAAAAATCTAATAGCATTATATTATCTCTTCTTCTTGTATGGAGTTGTAGTATTCCAAGTACAAATATTGAAACTATTTCAGATTCTACTGAAGTAAAATTAGAAAAAACCTCTCAAAATGACGAACAAGATTTATCTGGTGTTCAATTTTTTATGGATGGAATGATGTTTATGGAGCAGGGCGAGTATTCTAGAGCTATCATAGAATTTCAAGAAGCAATTGAAAATGGATCTAATTCTGCCGAAGTATATCATTCTATTTCAGAGGGATATTGGATGATACAAAAGTATGATAAAAGTATTTATTATGCATTGAAAGCTATAGAGAAAGATCCTATCGTTGCAGACTATAAGATATCTTTAGGAAAGAAATATATTGCATTAAATGATCTAAATTCATCACTAGAAATTTTTGAAGTATTAGCTCAAAATCAAACTA
Organism: uncultured bacterium; assembly: GCA_905182795.1. Lineage (GTDB taxonomy): Bacteria > Fidelibacterota > Marinisomatia > Marinisomatales > Marinisomataceae > Marinisoma. The sequence goes on from CAJJCZ010000011.1 coordinate 9,132, forward strand.
ATAATGCTGAAATTTTATTTATTATTGGAGATTTAAAATCTAAGCTAAAAGATATAGATGGTGCTTTAGTATACTATCAAGAAGCGTATGATAAAGACAATAGCCTTACATTAGCATTGGAAGTAGCATCTCAATTAGCTATCGAGTTTAATCATAGAGATGCCGCCCTTGTCACCAAAAAATTATTATTATCAAATCCTAGTAACCCTGAATACTTAAAATTATATATTGAATCAATTTCACAAAAAAATAATCTTGATGAAATAGAATCTTTATTAGATAATGATGAACTGAAATCAAATCCATTTATTAACAATCTTTATAATCAGCTAGCTTATGAATATTTAAGAAATGGATACTATGATAAGTCTGAAGAGTTCTTTGAAAAATCTTTAGAGATTAATGATAAAGATCGATTTGCACTGTATTATTTATCTACTCTATACAGAGAGTCTGGAAAATTTGATCAATCTATTGCATTGTCTGAGCAGCATATTAGCTCTTATCCCAACGAGCAAGAAGGATATATAAACAAGAGTATATCATTATTGAGCCTACAAAGATTTGATACCGTGATAGAAGAACTATCGGATGCTTTAAAGATATTCCCTGAAGATTTTGAAGTAAATTATTTTTTAGGATTAGCGCATTACTCATTGAAAGAGTTTGAAAATGCGGAGGTTTTTTATACAAAAGCTTTATCGCTTGATACTAGTTCTATACCAGCCATGCATGCCTTAGCTATGGTATATGACCAAAATAAAAAATGGGATAAGTCAGATAAGCTTTATACAGATTTAATCACGATTAATACCAAAGATGCTCAGGCATACAATAACTATGCATACAGTCTAATAGAAAGAAATGAAGAGACAGACTATGCATTGACGCTTGCAAAGAAAGCAATTGAACTAAGCCCAAAAACATCATCTTATTTAGATACAATTGGTTGGATATATTTCAAGTTGAATGATTTTGAGCAAGCAAAAGAATTTATTGGTCAGGCTATTGTTTATGATGAATCTAGTTCAGTTGTATTAGAGCATTATGGAGATATATTAATAGAATTAAATGAATTGGACGAAGCATTAATTTTTTATAACAAGGCTCTTGATTTAGATCAAGAAAATTTAGAGTTAAGAGAGAAGATTTCTAATTATAACTCTAGAGCGCCAAATGAATAAATATTTAGTTTTTTTATTACTGATATTAAGTAGCTGCTCATCAAATAAAAATTTTGTTGTAATTGATAGTACTCAGCATGCTAGCATTGAAGTATTAGAGGAAAATTTTACTAGATCTTTTGGGTCTGGAAAGTTGATAGGGAAAGGTCAGTCAAACTTTTCATCAAATTTTGTATTCGAATCACAAGATGATTTCTCATATATTGTTTTCAAAGATATTATAGGTAGAAAATTATTCTTAGTCGAAATTAATCAAGATAATATTCGATATGTTGATATGAGAAAAAACAAAGAAATAGACATGGAAGATTTTAATAAATTTTTTCCTATAGCTAATAAATTTGATTCTAATATTTATAAAAAATTATTGTGGGGTACGCCTTATGTTTTTGAAGATATACAAGTTAAGACTAAAAATATTTTCTTGATATCAACAAAGCTAATTAGCGTTGATGGTAGTAACTTCTTGGACGAATTAACATTTTCCTTAGATAATGATAAGCAAAAATATACAATACTTTTTACAAGAAGAAATTTTGAGATATAAATGAAATTATCCATTATTATTCCTATCTATAACGAAGTAGAATCTTTAGACGGTCTATTTGAAGAGTTATCAAATCTGTTTGCAGACGAATCTGCAACTGAGATTATCTTTATAAATGACGGATCTACAGATAAAACTCTATCTATTCTTGAAGAAAAAATAAAAAATTATTCTACATGGAAGATAATTAATTTATATCGTAATTATGGTAAATCTGTTGCCTTGCAAGCAGGATTTGATACTGCAAAAGGAGAGATTGTTGCTACAATGGATGCTGATTTACAAGATAATCCTAAGGAGATTTATCGATTAATTGATGAATTAAATAAAGGTTATGATGTTGTTACTGGTTGGAAAAAAAATCGAAAAGATCCATTTGAAAAAAAAATAGCATCAAAAATCTTCAATTTTTTTGTTAGAATTTTTAGCGGTCTTATAATACACGATTCTAATTGTGGCATAAAAGTTTTTAAAAGAGAAGTAACGCAGATGTTAACATTGTATGGAGGTCGACATAGATATATACCTCTCTTAGCTCATCAAAAGAAATTTTCGATTTCAGAAATTGTTGTAGATCACAGAGAAAGAAAATTTGGTGTTTCTAAGTATGGCATAAAGCGTTATTCAGATGGATTCTTTGATTTTTTAACTATTCTATTTTTAGGTAAATACATGGATCGTCCATTGCATTTTTTTGGATCATTAGGATCTATTTCAGCATTACTTGGAATAATAACTGAGATTTATATTTTATATCTAAAATATATTTTATTTGATTCATTTCAGCAGCATGTAGCATTAATCATTTTTGGAGCAATTTTGATTATTGTAGGACTTCAGCTTTTTACCTTCGGTTTAATGGGTGAGTTAATAGTTAATAAAAAATATAAAGATAGAAATTATATCAAAGAAATCATTGAGTAGTCGATTAAAGATTGTTACTATAGGTCCATTTCCTCCTTTAAGAGGAGGTATTTCTGATTTTCATGAATCGTTAGTTGCTCAGCTTAATAAAAAAAACGATGTAACAGTTTTAAGTTTTAAATCTTTATATCCAAAAATTCTTTTTCCTGGAAAATCTCAATACAATCAAGATAAAAGTGTATTTGATGATATCCATACCATGCTAAATCCTTTAAGTTTTTTAAGTTGGTTTAAGGGTAGGTCTTTAATTAAAAAGAAAGATCCAGATAGATTAATTATCTCATATTGGAGTTTCTTTTTTATTCCAATATATATGTTTTTACTTGGCTCTATAAAAAAAGGGAACAGGTATGTTTTATTTCATAATGTTGTTTCGCATGAAAATAGAATTTTTGAAAAGTTTTTTCTAAAGATATTTATTAAAAAAATAGATCATTGTATTGTGATGAATGAATATAATGAAAAATTGATTTTACAAATAAATCCTAAAGCTAAAATTATTAAAAATTTTCATCCTATATATGAACTACCTTATTCGGATAGTAAGCGGAATATTTATAAAAATGATCTCAAGATAGAAAAAAAGAAAACTATACTATTCTTTGGGCTTATCAGGGAATACAAAGGATTAGATCTTCTAATCAATGCTATTGCATTGAGCAAAGATAGATTAAATAATTTGAAAGTTTTAATTGTTGGAGAAAATTATGAATCTTTAGATCCATATCATAAAATGATTGCAGATCATCAAATGGAGGAATCTTTTATTTTTGTTAATAGATTTGTTAATAAGGTTGATATTAAAAAATATTTTTTATCTTCAGATTTAGTTATCCTTCCCTATAAGTCTGCATCACAAAGCGGAATCCTTTCTTTGGCATACAATTTTAATCGTCCCGTAATTGTAACTAATGTTGGAGGGTTATCTGATTATATTTCAGATAATAAATCTGGGTTTATTGCTCAGCCAAATTCACGAGATATCAGCAATAAGATTAATATGTTTTTTGAAAAAAATCTATTTCAAAAAATGAGTGAATTTATAAAAAATGATAAAAAGCGATTTTCCTGGAAATCGTTTGAACAAAAATTAGATCTACATGGATAATATAAAAAGTACTCATCCGAAAATTCATCTTATCGTTCTTAATTGGAATGATAAAGAGTTAAGTGGTAAGTGTTTATCTTCTATTGAAAAAGTATCTTACCCAAATTATAAAGTTTTGATTGTTGATAATAATTCTGAGGATGGTTCAGTTGATTTTTTTAAAGAAAATTTCTCTCAATATGATATTTTGGCTTTAGAGAGTAATCTAAAATATGCTGGAGGAAATAATGCAGCAGTAGAATATCTCAAACCGAAAGAAGAAGATTTTCTAGTATTTATTAACAACGATACTATAGTAAGCTCAGATTTTCTTGATCATTTAATTGAACCTTTTTTAAATGATGCTAATTGTATCATTACAGTACCTAAGATCCTTTTTGCAATGGATATCAATAAGATATGGTATGCTGGAGGGATAGTTAATATGTGGAAAGGAAAAATAGACCATATTGGTATACGAAATTTTGATGGACCGCGATACTCATTTATGATGGAGACTGATTATGCTACAGGATGTTGTTTATGTATTAACTCTGCTGACTTTAAAAAATTAGATTATTTTGATACTATGTTTAATATGTATTGTGAGGATGTAGATTTAAGCATAAGGGCTAAAAGAATGAATCGTAAAATTGTATACAGTCCTAAATCAATTATATTGCATAGTGTTTCTCAGTCATTGGGAGAAAATTCCTTTAAAAAAATACAAAACAAATTACTAGGACAAGTAAAATTATTTTGGAAACATGCATCAGGTTTACAGATAATAACATTAACTTTTCACTGGCTATTATTTTATTTGCCGTTAGGTTTTTTAAAGTGGATTTATTTTAAGTTGAAAGAAAAATGAAAGAACAAAATTTAGGTAAGAAAGTTGCTAGCGAAGCGATTGTATCATTCGGAGGAATGAGTACAGGATCAATTTTTCGTTATTTATTTTCCATTTTTATGGCTAGATGGTTAGGTCCTCAAATGTTAGGCTTATACTCTCTTGGTAATGCAGTGACTCGTATAGGAGAAATATTTGCTATAATGGGTCTTGATAATGGAGTTCTTAGATTTGTTAGTCGAGAAGATAGAAATAGTTCAAATGCTGAAAGTAGTATTTATGCATCTATAAAAATGGGATTTATTTCAAGTATTATTATTGCTATCACTCTCTATTACTCTGCAGAATGGATTGTGTTAAAATTTTTAACAGAAGACCCATTTCTCATTAAGATTATAAAATTTTATGCTTTTACATTACCATTTACAGTGATCACACTGATTGCCTCATTTGCTACTCAAGGATTTAAAGTTTTGAAGTATAAGATTTTTGTTAATCAAATTATAAATCCTGCAGTATTATTAGTATCTATGGTTGCTTCTTATCTAATATTTGGATCAAAGGCAGCAATTCTTATTCCTACATTCTTATCTGCAGTTATTGGTATGGTCTTCATACTGGTTTTTTTAAAGAAATTTATAACTTTAGATTTTAAGAAAATTATTTCTACTCCATTTAATACAAAAATTTTAAAATTTTCTATTCCACTAATGTTTGTTTCAGCGATTGGTATCATTATGCATTGGATAGATATATTAATGCTAGGTATTTTTTCTGATGCAAGCGCAGTAGGCATGTATCATCCCATTGAAAGGACTGCTGGTCTTATTAGAATGATATTATTTGCATTTGCAGGTATATTTGCACCTCTTTTTTCACAATATTTTTATGAAAAAAACTCAGAAAAAATGACAGAGATTTATCAATTATCAACAAAGTGGATATTTGTAGCATCGCTACCTTTATTTATTTTTTTAATGCTATTCTCTAATCAAATGTTAATGTTATTTGGAAATGAATTTGACAATGGATTAGCATTGAAGATTTTATCAATTGGAATAATGATTCAGGCTTTTTTTGGTTTAGGATCTTCATCATTAACCATGAGCGGTTTTTCAAATCTAAATCTATTAAATGTATTAGTAGCTTTAACAGTTAATATTATTATGAATATTATCTTGATTCCACAGTATGGAATTATAGGAGCAGCTTCTGCTACTACAATTGCTTTATTTATTATTAGCTGCTTAAGGTTCTTAGAAAATTATTATATACTAAGTTTAAATGTCTTTTCACTAAAGCTATTCAAGCCTTTATTGTCTGGAATTTTAACAGTAGGAGTAATCTTATTTTCTCAGAGATATATTTTGAACTTATTAGATTATTCTTCATCACTTTTAAATCTAAGTTTATATCTATTGATGGCAGTTGCTTTTGTATTTATTGGATATTTCTCTTTTTATACACTATTAGGCATAGATAGAGAAGATAGAGATATGATTGATAGCTTAAAGAAAAGAATATCTAATCAAGCATGAATAAATATTTACTGATTATCATTTATACTTTGTGGATTATGTTACTTTTCTATCCAGTAATTTTCTATAATAATATATTTGGATCAGGAGATACATTAAATCCCTATTCCGTTAATCATATTTTAGATATCTATAAATCAAAGATCAGTCATTGGCCCTTGTGGCAACCATGGATTTTTTCTGGTATGCCTACTATGGAGGCATTTACATATATAAATGAGTTATATTTTCCAACTAGACTTATGATTGGAGTTGGAATTTCTGATCTTAATATTCAATTAATTCATCTTATTTTTTCTGGAATAGGGATGTACTTACTTTTAGAGCAATTCAAAATTTCTAAGTTAATATCATTTTCCATAGGCTTGCTGTGGATGTTAAATCCTTATCTTATTACTATGATTGTATTTGGGCATGGCAGTCAAATGATGACAGCAGCTTATATCCCTTGGATATTATATGCTGTGAATAGATTGAAAAATTCTATTTCAATAGAATCTATAGCTATTTTAGCGCTACTAATAGGCTTCCAACTACAAAGAGGTCATGTACAAATAGCATATTATTCTTGCATGCTAGTTGGAGCATATTTTCTGTATTCTCTTATTAGGCAGGAAGGTAATAAAAATAAATATTTTTTATATTTTATAATTTCATGTACCATCGGATTCTTATTAGCATCGCACATTTATTATCCATCCTTAGATTATTTAGGTAATTCTATTAGGTCTGGAGGAGATAATCATTATCAATATGCTACTAATTGGTCTATGCATCCAAAAGAATTATTAACCTATGTGCTCCCTTACTACTACGGTTTTGGAGGTTCATCTTATTCTGGATATATGCCTTTTACTGACTATCCTAATTATGTTGGATTTTTTGTATTATTTTCTGCTTTATTTTCTTTTATAAGGATTAATACACAAAGAATTTTCTTTATAAGCATTCTATTTCTATCTGTTTTCCTATCTTTTGGAAAATATTTTAATATACTTTATGACTTCTTTTATTCTTTCTTTCCCTATTTTAGCAATTTTCGAGTACCAAGTATGATTTTGATTATATCAAATTTTACTCTTTATATACTTGCAGCTTTTGGTTTAAAAGATATTATTAGTAGAATTGTAAATATAGATAGATTTAGAAAACTTGAATCAAAAACTATTGTATTTATATTTTTACTTTTATCAGTAATTGATATTTATAGAATAGATAAAAATATTATCTCTCCCACAGATGACAGTGGACAAAAATCTCAAATAATATCGACAGAAAAATTTAATTCATTCTTTGAAGAGGACGAAGCAATTAGGTTTTTAAAGAATGACTTAGATTTATATAGAGTTTATGCTGCAGGAGAATTATTTCAAGATCCTAAGTTAAAATTTCATGGTATTCAATCAGTTGGAGGCTACCATCCAGCTAAATTTAGACACTATGCAGATCTTTTGAATCAAACTAACAATCTATTATCAGTTCCTGTATTAAGATTTTTAAATGTAAAATATTTATTAAGCCCAGTAGAGGTTAATCATAAAGATTTCGAACTATCTATGAATACCCCCTACAATTCTGCATTTGGTAAAATAGATTTAAACATTTATAGATTAAAAAATAATCTTCAGAGAGCTTGGTTTGTAAAAAACACTATCAAAGAAGATCAAAATTTATATAATTATTTAACTGCTAGCGCTTTTGACTCTGAAAATATTGCAATTGTTAAAGATCTAGAATCACAATCATTTTCTAAGGGAGAAATTATTGAATTGGATTGGAATATTCATGAAATCTCTATAGATGTTAACGTACTATCAGAAAGTGCTTTTCTAGTTTTAAGTGAAATAAATTATCCTGAACGATGGAAGGCAACTGTAGACAATAAAGATGTTAGAATATATCAAACGAATGGAGTACTTAGAGGTTTATTATTAAATGAAGGAAAACATTCTATTATATTTAAATATGACGATAGCTTATTTAGATCTTTACTTATTTTTTCTAATATCATATTATTTGCCATATTTTTTATCTTGATAAAACCTTTTCTAATGCGCTTGTTAAAAGAGCATACCTAAACTAAATTTGCTGTATGATAACAAATAAATTAATCTTTCAAGAATCTGAAGCATCATTTTTTGATGTCTTTCTTGCACAGTTACCAATCTTTTTGATATTTTTGGTTTTATACTATTTTATCTTAAGACCAAATAATAAAAAACAAGAGAATGTAAAAACCCTTCAAGAGAATCTAAAAAAAGGCGATAGTATTGTTACTATTGGAGGAATACATGGAAAAATTATTCAAGTAAGAAATAATAAGGCTACTCTTCGAGTGTCTAATAATAATGAGCTTACAGTAGATATTACAGCTGTAGCTAGATTAAAAAATTCAGAAAATAAAGAATAAAATGGCAGTTCAAAAAGTAGTTACTTATGGGCATAAAGCTCTACGAGAGGTATGTGAAGATATTACAGACTTTTCTAGCGTAGATGGCTTAATCAATGACTTATTTGATACCATGTATGAATTTGATGGTCTTGGCTTAGCCTGTAATCAAATTGGAATTAATAAAAGAATTTTTGTACTTGATATAAAGCATATGTCTGGATATGGCGATACATCACCAATGGTATTCATGAATGGAGTTATTGAGAGTGGAAGTGGATCTTGCGTAGACTCAGAAGGTTGTTTGTCATTGCCTGAAATCAGAATTAATATTGAGAGGTTTGATACTATTACTTATAGTTATGTTGATGAAAATTTAGAAAGATGTACTAAAGAGTTTTCTGGATTTTTGGCAACTGTAATTCAGCATGAAAATGATCATTTAGATGGAAAATTAATTACAGATTATGCTACTCCTTCAGATATTTTAAAGTATGATAAAGCACTGAAATTAATGAAGTCTAATAATGTCAAATAAATCTATAAAAATTATATTTTTTGGAAATACAGAATTCTCAAATCCTGTTCTTTTGAAATGCAACGAATCTTACAATGTTGCTTCTGTGGTTACAAATCCATCAAAGAAAATGGGTCGAGGACAAAAACTTTTTGATACTCCAGTAAAAATTCTTTCAAATGATCATAATTTAAAAGTTATTGAATGTGATAACCTTCTAGATAAAGAATTTGTTAAAAAATTAGAGGATATAAAGCCAGATTTATTTGTTGTTGTCGCTTATAAGATTCTTCCAAAATCTCTATTGAGTATTCCTAAGTTTGGCGCAATTAATCTCCACTCTTCTTTACTTCCTAAATATAGAGGGGCAGCTCCTATTCAGAGAGCAATACTTAATCATGAGAAGATAACAGGAATATCCACTTTTCTTATTGAACCTAAAGTAGATACAGGAAAAATTCTAGAGCAGGCTGAGTGTGACATTAATGAATATGATAATTATGGATCATTGTCTGAAAAATTAAGCAACATCGGAGCAGACTTGGTTGTCAGTTCTATAGAAAAATATTTAAATGATAAAATTGAACCTTACCTGCAAAATGAATCTTTAGTGACTTTAGCACCAAAAATTTTGAAAGAAGAATTTCTTATTGATTTGAATAAATCTGCATCAGATATACATGCTCAAATAAAAGCTTTTAGTCCTTATCCCGGAGCATATACATTCCTCAATGGAAAGAGAATAAAATTCTTTCAATCAGAGCTAATAAATAACCAGCATTCAAAGGAGCCTGGATGCGTGAATAACGTTATAGGTGATTCTTTTGATATTACCTGCGGTATTGGATCTTTGAGAGTTTCTAAGGTACAAATAGAAGGAAAGAAGATAATGCTTGTAAAAGATTTTATATTAGGAATGCCTACATTAAAAAATAGTAGATTTGGTTAAGTGAAATTTTTTAAGCATATATTGATTTTTTTAAGTACTGGAATATTTTTTGTTCTATTTATTAATTATTTATTGATGCCTACATATATTAATCAAAGAAGTATGATAGCCATACCAAATCTTGAAGGTTTAAATGTAATAGAAGCAGAGTCTATTACTAAGTCTGAGGGTATTCAAGTAGTTGTTGCAGACACAATATTTACAAACGATATCAATCCAGGAATTATATTAGAGCAATTTCCTGCTGCAGGAAAAGAAGTAAAAATAGGTAGAGCTATTAAAATCAAAATTACTCAGTTAAATCAAAAAATAGTAGTTCCTGAATTATTAGGTAAAACTTTGAGGTCATCTGAAATAGAATTAGATCAAATTGGAATAAGTATAGATTCTGTATACTATTCTTATAGCCCAAATTATCCTAAAGGAATTGTATCTTGGCAAAGTCCTGCACCCTTAGATAGCATTAGAAAGGGATTTGGTGTAAGAGTTGAAGTCAGTACGGGTTTGGCGCCTAATGATTTTATTGCTGTACCTGACTTGCAGGGAATTTTCTATAGTGAGGCTATAAAAAAAATAAATGAACTTGGACTTAAAGAGGGATCAATTCAATTTATAAATCAGGATAAATTTTTACCAAATACTGTATTAAATCAAAATCCAAAAGAAGGTACTAAGGTATCTCAAGATAGCTCTATAAATTTGATTATTAGCAAATGACAAATCTTATAAACAAAAAATTATTATCCATTGTTACTTTAATGACTCTATTCACAGGACTTACTCTATATTCTTGTTCAAAATCTACTTATCAAGAAGAAAAATTAGTGAATATTAAAGAACCTTCTTTTGATTATAGTTTAGAATTTAATGATATAGACGTAATGGATTCTGATTCATTGTATTATGAATTAGCATTTGATATGACTGGTATAGATAATTTAGATATGTCTATTAAAATTGATGACAACCTATATGACTCTATTATAATTACAGATATCGATTCTTCTATTCAAATATTAAGTGGATATATTCCTTTGAATCCAGATGGTATAGATATTAATGTTTCCTTTATTCACAATGATATCATTCTCTCTAATCAAGATCATACTATTCCTGCATTGAGAGATATAGAAGTACTTACATTTACAAATAAGGGAAATAATAAATATTTTAATAGTCTATTTAAAGACAGCAAGATTATAAATAACAAAAATATCATTTATGACAAGTTTAAAAAATATGATTTTGCTAACACAGAAGTGATTATCATTGATGATTTAGATATATTGTCTGAAAAAATGATAGTACAATTACAAAATTTTCTTTTAAATGAAGGCTCTATTTTTGTTCTGATGAATCAGAATATAATAGAAAATAATAAATTATTTTATAGCTTGGGCTATCCAAAAGTCAAAGCTATTCGAGGGTCATCAAAAAATCAATTTTTCTCAATGATAGATCAAGGATTTCTAAAAAAGTATTCATTTCATTCCAAAGATTTAATTAATAATTCTGAGTTGTATAGATATTTTGAGCTTAAAGATAGTCAGGAAGAATTTTCTAAAATTATGATTTCTACAAATGACCCATTATTATTAGAAAAAGAAGTTTTAGGAGGAAAGATATTTTTTTTAACAACAAAAATAGATTCTGATTGGTCTAATAATTCATTTAATCTTGTATTAAAAGATATATTTAATAGAGTACTTTTCCAGAGATTGCTTACCGATGAATCTTAAAACAGAAAAAGTATTAGTAGTAGCGCCTCGAATATGGAAAAGCGATAAGAATTATAACTATAGTATAGAAGAAATATCTTTGCTAATAAATACATTAGGATTAAAAGTTTGTGGTGTTATTGAGCAAAAATTGAATAGTATTAATCCGGCATATTTTGTTGGATCTGGAAAAGCAAAACAGATTGTAGAGCAAGCAAAATTATTAAAAGCGAATTATATAGTATTTGACGAAGATTTAAGCCCTGCGCAGACAAAGAACTTTCAAAAATTAGAAGAAAAAATGAAGTTCATGGATAGAAGTGGAGTTATTCTTGAAATTTTTTTTAAAAATGCAAAATCGAAAGAATCTAAAACTCAAGTAGAGTTAGCTAGACTTCAGTACCAATTACCTCGCTTGACTAGAATGTGGACACATCTTGAGCGACAAATGGGTGGTTTTGGAACAAGGGCTGGTGCGGGAGAAACTCAGATTGAGGTTGATAGACGAATGCTTAGAAAAAGAATATCAAACCTTCAGAAGAAATTAAAGAGTATTGATTCGGAAAGAAGAGTACAGAGTAAAAGAAGACAATCTTTTTTTAGAACATCATTTGTTGGTTATACTAACGTTGGAAAATCTTCTCTTATGAAAGCAATTACTAAAAGTGATGTACTAATTAAAAATCAATTATTTGCTACATTAGATACAACGGTAAGGCGTCTATTTATCGGTAATTCCAATTATGTATTGATAAGTGACACTGTTGGATTTATCAGAAACCTACCAAATAATCTTATTGCGAGTTTTAAATCAACCTTACAAGAGGTTGTTGATTCTAATCTGTTGTTAATTGTTTTAGATGCAAACTCTAAAGATCTACATAATGAAATTGCTACAATAGAAAGTGTATTAAAAGAAATTGGAGCTAACGAGATTGATTGTCAGTATATCTTTAATAAGATTGATATAGTAGATCAAGACAGAATAACTTATTTGAGAAAATCATTTCCTGAAGCAATTATGGTATCTGCAACTAGAGCTCTACAATTATCGAATATTAAAGATATTATTATAGATAAACATAAGGAGTGGTCTAATTCTCTAGAGAATCCATTGCACACGCAATAGTAGCATCACCAGTTACATTCGTTGCAGTACGAATCATATCCAAAATTCTATCTACACCCAATATTAAGGCAATTCCTTCACTAGGAACGTTAATAGATTCCAGTATAATTACTAACATGATGATTCCTGCACCAGGTACAGCAGCAGTTCCAATAGATGCTAGAACAGCAGTTGCGACTATAGTAAATTGATTAGCAAAAGTAAGATCCATACCAATTGCCTGCGCTATAAATACAGCTGCAACTCCTTGGTATAGTGCAGTACCATCCATATTAATTGTTGCTCCTAAAGGTAGAACGAATGATGATATTTCTTCTGATACACCTAAATCTTTTTCACAACGTTTCATAGTAACCGGTAGGGTAGCTCCACTTGAACTCGTCGAGAATGCCAGCAATTGTACTGGAGCCATAGATTTGAAAAAATGTTTTAAATCCATATTAGTAAATACTTTTAGTATCGTGATATATGTAATACCCATATGGACAAATAATCCTAAGATTACAACTCCCATATAAAATAATAAAGCAGATAGGATACTTCCGATTTGGGAGATATCTCCAGATACAGAGCTAATGGTTTTGGCTATTAATGCAAATACTCCATATGGGGCAAAATACATTATCATTTCTACTAGTTTTATAATCATTTGATTTATACCCTCTAGAAATGCTAACACAGGTTGAGAAAACTTTCGATCAATACCGATTAATGCAATTCCAAATATAATGGATATGAAAACTATTTGAAGCATATTACTATTATTGGATGCAGCTGAAAATATATTGCTTGGAACCATATCTACTAAAGGCTGTAGAGGTCCTCTGTTATCTTGAATAGAATTTGCTAATTCTTGTTTGTTAGTAGCCTTGTCAATATACTCACTACTTAAACTTTCTTGATAGCTTTCTGGTATATAAGATCCAGGTTCAAGAACATTAACTAAAATTAATCCTATACTGACGGCTACAGCAGTAGTGCTGATATATAAAGCAATTGTTTTCCATCCAATTCGAGAAAGTTTTCTGGTATCTGATAGAGAGGCAACTCCCGTTATAAGAGAAGATACGACTAATGGTACAGCTATAAGTTTCAGAAGATTTAAAAAAATTGTTCCAAATGGAGATATAAAATCTGACGTAAAATCTGACCAGCCATTAATAGCGCTAGCTATTCCATAGATGGTCCCTAAGACTAGTCCAATAATTATTTTCCAATGTAATTGCATTAATTAGAAACAAATATATGGATTATGTTTAAGTTATTTCAATGATTTATTATGTAATTATAGGAATTTATCTAATTGGCTTACTTTTAATTGGTATTAGCAAATCAGATTCTATTAAAAACCAAGAAGACTTTGCAGTAGCTGGAAGGTCTCTTCCACCGTGGATTTTAGTTGGAACAATGGCAGCAACTTGGATGGGCACAGGATCTGTTTTAGGTAATGCAGGGAAAGCGTTCGAGATAGGTGCAGCTGGATTTCTACTCCCTATTGGTGGAATGCTTGGTGTTCTAGCGCTAACAAAAATAGCAGGCAAAGCAAGAGCTTCTGGTAAATTAACTGTACCAGAAATTATTGGATCCAGATTTGGAGACACAGCAATGATTCTATCTGTTATTGCACTACTTACTGCTTACCTAGTAATTGTTAGTTACCAGTTTAATGCTGGCGGTGCAGTAATCTATACTATATTTCATGATAATTTAGGGGCAGGACTGACTTTAGACCAAGCAACGATAATAGCAGCCTTGTTCATTGTTGCATATACAGTTTTAGCTGGCTTATTGAGTGTTGCATATACAGACGTTGCAAATGGTATTCTCATGGTGACTTGTTTTATCATTGCGTTACCAATTCTATTTTTTCAAGCGGGAGGATTTGATGGCATGACCACTAGCTTTGCAAATAAAGGTATGCCTAATAACATGTCAATATTTGGCGTTCTTTCATTTACAGATGTAATCAATTTTACTTTACCGTCTTTTTTATTAATTCTTGGTGATGCAAATATGTATCAAAGATTTTTTGCTAGCGATTCAGTTGCGTCTGCAAAAAAAGCAACTTATCTATTATTTTTTGCAGTTGTTTTACTAGAGTCTCTTATCATAGCAAATGCTTGGATCAGTTCAAGTATGATTACTGATATCGCAAAGGAATCACATGTATTAATTTATGCAGCTTATAATTTCTTACCACCATTCGTTGGGGCTGTAATGCTAGCTACTATCATAGGTATTATCATTTCTACAGCAGATTCATTTTTACTTGTTCCGACAACAATTCTAATCAATGATATTTATTTAAGATATTCTAATAAGCAATATTCTGATAAGAAAATTGTAACGCTTAGCAGAATACTAGTATTATTATTAGGATTTTTCTCATATTGGGTTTCAAGAATGTTTGCTGCAGATACAACTATCTTTGAAAAAGCACTTTATGCATTTACAATTTATGGTACAGCAATTACCCCTACATTATTAGCAGCATTCTTTTGGGATAAGGCAACGAAGTATGGTGCAATAGCATCCATTTTATCTGGAGTTATAGCAACGGTTTATTTTGGAAATGCTTGGAGCTTAGATGAAGCTGTTATTCCTGCAATAACAATTTCAACAAGCGCTTTAGTTCTGATAAGTTACTTAACAGCTAAATCTAAATAGTAATTTCTAAAGGCGGGCTATTAATAGACTCAACATTATCTTTAATGTCAAATGACCGTCTATAGTATTCAAAAGATTTTTTAGTACCTTGCCAATTATCTATACGACTAATTATAGTCATATTTTTATCAGCTATATTTGATGTACCTGTTACTACATGGCCAGTAACATATTTGATATTAGATCTTTTTTGAGCCCAACTAAGATATACTCGTTTTAGCATTCTTGCGTAGCCAT
>CAJJCZ010000012.1 GCA_905182795.1 uncultured bacterium
ATATATTCTTGATCTTTCTGAGGGAGTATTTACATGTGGAGGAAATCAATTATGGTTAAATAATGAGCTATCCTATAATCATGAATTTAAACCATCAGAAGATTTATTATCTTTTCTAAAAGAGGAGGTAGATAGAAGTAAGTATCCATTAAGAGCTGGAAACCACATCGAAGACAGAGGTTCAATGTTAAATTTTAGTATTATTGGAAGAGATTGCTCGCTAGATCAAAGATTAGATTATTTTGAGTATGATGTAAAAACTCAAGAAAGAGCTGGTATCGCTAATGAGATTACAGCTAAATGGGATAATCTTGATGCTGTAATAGGAGGACAAATATCTATCGATATTACACCTAGAGGAATGAATAAATCTCAAGTATTAAATGAAGTTAAAAAGTTTTATTCTCATGAAGAATATATTTTCATAGGCGATAGAACCATGGAGGGTGGTAATGATTATCCATTAGCAAAAATAATGAATGAGGCGCCCAATTGCTCTGTATATCAAGCTGGCCAACCTTCAGCTGAAGATGGCTACAAAGACACACGAAAAATATTAGAAAAATTAAGTGATAAACAATAACCAAGATTACAAAAATCTTTTTTTAAAAGAATTAAATAAGCTTCAAGATATGGAGGGTCCGTCATACCTTTATGATCCGATCAAATATATCATAAAATCTGAAGGCAAGAGATTGAGACCATTGATTGTCCAATTTTTAGGTGATGTATTTAATAATAACCCAAAAGATACAATGAACGCTGCTATGGGAGTAGAATTGCTACATAATTTTACATTAGTACATGATGATATTATGGATGGGGACGATTTGAGGCATAACGTTGCTACTATTCATAAAAAATGGGATAATGCTCATGCTGTACTATCTGGAGACGGCTTAGGAGCTCTTGGACCAATCTTTATTGGAAAGATAAAAAAGAATACTTTAGATATTTTGATAAGATATAACGAAGTAATATTAGAAATATGTGAAGGGCAAGCATATGATATGGAGTTTGAAACAAGAAACGCCTCTGTTGATGAATATATTTTGATGAGCGAGAAAAAAACAGGCTCTTTATTTGAATTATGTTTTGAGATACCATCTTTAATCAGTGATGACTATTTACAGTTCAAACCCCAGTTAAAACAATTGGGAAGAAACCTTGGTGTGATTTTTCAGATGCAAGATGATATACTTGAAATGTCAACTTCTTCAGAAAATATGGGCAAGGGGACAAGCTCTGATATTGAAAGAAGTAAAAAAACAATTTTATCTAGTATGGCATTAGACTGCGATAGAGATAATTGGAACAATCTTCAAAAAAAAATAAGTAACGCTTCTTTAGAAGAAAAAAAATTAATGCTTAGAAATTATTATAAAGATACAGGTATTATTAAAAAATCAGAAAAATTATTATTAAATTTTGAAGATAAGTGTAAAGATATAATTAAATCTTTACCTAGTACAATCCATAGTGATATGACAGTATTGTTAAATATGATTTTAAAACGAAAGAAATAAGATGCATAAAAAAATTAAAGATTTTCCAGCTCAAATATCCAATGCAATCAACGACACTAAAGACCTATCTATCAATTTAGATAATATTCACAGAGTGATAATTATGGGCATGGGAGGTTCTGCTATTGCTGGACTAATAATGAAGGATATATCTCCACATTTAGAGATCATAGTAGAAAGAAATTATTTTCCAAATGCCGTTATTGATGAAAAGACCTTATTAATTATTTGTTCTTATTCTGGAAACACAGAAGAATCTCTTTCATATTATAATCATGCATCGAATCTTACAAAAAATATTTTTGGAATAACATCGGGAGGTAAGCTACTAAAATTATTAAAAAATGATAATCATGATTATTGTATAGTCCCCGAAGGGTACCCTCCAAGATCTATTCTTGGATATACCTTAACAGTTTTAATAAAGTTATTAGATGAAGATGAATTGCTTGAATTGTTGAATATTGAATTACTTCAAGACTATTCTAATAAATTTTCTTTAGAAGATAGTGAAATTTTTTCTCTAGCTAAAAAAATTCATTCTACTTTTCCAGTTATTGTAACTGAGGAAGATTTATCTTCTATCGGATATCGTTTGAAGTGTCAATTAAATGAGAATAGCAAGATGCTATCATATAATGTTACTTTACCTGAGATGAATCATAATGAAATTGTAGGATGGGACAGTAAAATGATTGATAAAGATCTTTTTTCTTTAATTTGGATTGATATTACTTTTCCTGCTAATATTAAACGAATGGATATTACAAATAAGATATTAAGTAATAGAAATTCTTATAGTCATCATATTCAGATTCCCTCTGATTTTCAGAATGATTTAAGCGGATTATTTTACTTAATTAATTATCTTGATTGGTTAAGCTATTGGTGTGGATATTTAAATAAAGTCGATATTAATGCAGTTGAATCAATTGATATTCTTAAAAAGGAATTAGCTTAGAATTTTTTTAAAGCTAGAACCGAATTGTGTCCACCAAATCCAAAGGAATTACTAATAGTAATATTTAGGTCTGATTCAATGCTTTTATTTGGAACATAATTTAAGTCACATTCAGGATCGGGAGTTTCGTAATTGATAGTAGGAGGGATTATTCCATTATTCATGGCATAGATACAGGTAATTGCTTCAATCGCGCCTGTAGCACCTAACATATGACCTGTCATGGACTTTGTAGAGCTTACTAATAAGTTTTTTGCAATATCTCCACCAAAGACTTGTTTAATAGCTTTAGTTTCTATCATATCATTATAATAGGTAGATGTTCCATGCGCATTGATATAGCTCACTTCATCTTTATTAATGCCTCCGTCTTTTAAGGCTAGATTAATAGCACTTGTAGCACCTACACCTTCATTGTGAGGTTGAGTGATATGGTAAGCATCATTTGTAATTCCATAGCCTATAATTTCTGCTAAAATATTAGCACCTCTTTTTTGGGCGCTATCTAACGATTCTAATATTAGCATAGCTGATCCTTCAGACATAATAAATCCATCTCTATTTTTATCAAAAGGCTTGCATGCATTCTGAGGATTTTCATTGTTTTTTGATAAAGCTTTCATATTTGAGAATCCAGATAAAGTCAGAGGAGTTATTCCGCCTTCAGCACCTCCACATACCATTGCATGTATTTGATTAGATTGAATTAATCTATAAGCCATTCCTATAGCATCACTAGCAGAAGAACATGCACTAGAAAGAGAAAAATTTGGACCATGAAATCCATGTTTGATAGCAATTTGACCACCTGCAATATTTGGAATCATTTTTGGTATAAAATGAGGAGATACACCTCTTTGGCCTTTCTTTAGTAGTTTGCTTTGTTCTTCCTCTAAAGTGTTCATACCACCTACACCGGTACCTAAAATTACACCTACATTTGAAGAGTCAAGACCTGAGCTTTTGATAGCTTGATTTGCAGCTATCATAGCAAACATAGTATAGCGATCAAGTTTTCTAGATTCTTTATGTTCAAAAAAAGTCAGAGGATCGAAATCAGTGATTTCTCCAGCAATCTTAACATTAAAGTTTTCAGTATCAAAATTTTCAATGAGTTTAATACCAGATTTACCATGAATTAAATTATTCCAAAGATCTTTGGACGATACTCCCAGAGGAGAAATACTACCTTCTCCAGTAATAACAACTCTATTTGACAAAATTATTTAGCGTGTTTGTTAACATATTCAAATGCAGCACCAACAGTGGTAATTTTTTCTGCATCTTCATCTGGAATTTCTAAATCAAATTCTTCTTCAAACTCCATAATCAATTCTACGGTATCTAATGAATCTGCACCTAAATCATCAAGAAAACTTGCTTCAGGGACTACTCTTGATTCATCAACACCCAATTTATCAATAATAATATTTTTTACTTTATCATTTGATGACATAATTTTTTTCTCCTATTTAATTTAATGATATTCCACCATCTATATAAAATGTTTGTCCAGTAATATAGCTGGCTTCGTCCGAAGATAAAAACAAAATCATTTTTGCAATATCTTCTGGTTTTCCAAATTTTTTCAATGGGATTCTATCTAAATAATTATTTTTTACTGTATCTGTTAAATGTGAAATCATATCTGTTTCGATTACTCCTGGAGCAATACAATTAACTGTAATATTTCTTCGGCCTACTTCTTTAGCAAGTGACTTCGTAAATGCTAATAATCCTCCTTTAGATGCAGAGTAATTGCTCTGTCCCTTGTTTCCATCAGTACCTGAAATAGAAGAAATATTAATAATTCTACCATTTTTACTTTTAATCATATCTTTCAGTAAAATTCTTGTTAAATAGAAGGGTCCATTTAGATTAACATCCAAAACTCTCTGCCATTCATCTGTTTTCATTCTCAATAAAATATTATCCATATGTATACCAGCATTATTTACCAAGATATCAATAGAATCAGCATGTTCTTTTGAAAACTTATATAATTTTTCTATAGATTTTTCATCTGAAATATCACAACAAAATGGAATAATGTTATCAATATTTTGGATTGATTTAAGAGATTCTTCTGAGGTAGCTACTCCAATAACTTTTATTCCATTGGCGGCAAGCATCATAGAAATTGTTTTCCCAATACCCCTTGATGCTCCTGTAACTAACGCTGTTTTACTTGAATAATTAAACATGTAAATATTCCTCTACATCATTATAACTATTAAAACTAGAAATATGAAACAATTCATCTATTTTTTTGATGATTCCTGATAATACTTTCTTAGGACCTATCTCTATAAAATTATTATTTATTTCACCTAATTTTTTAATGCTATCAAGCCATAAAACAGGATTATCGATTTGCTCAATTAAGGCTTTTTTAATTTCATCTGGATTAGATCGTAGCGTTGCATCATAATTTGATACAATAGGAATATTTGGCTCATTAAATGTCGCATTTGAAATAACTTTTTTTAGTTCAGGCTTTGCATCTGACATTAGTTTTGAATGAAATGCACCGCTGACAGGAAGGGCAATAATACGTTTTGCTCCGCTAACTTTTAATTTCTCAGATATAGATTGAATAGATTTTGCTGATCCTGATATAACAATTTGTTGATCTGAATTAATATTAGCTACTTGAGTATCTGTACCTTTGCAAATATCTGAAATTTTTTCTTTACTCATTCCTATTACAGCACTCATTTTGCCCTCAGTATTTTTTTCACATTTATGCATTGCTTTTGCGCGAATATCTACAATTTGAAGGCCTGTTTCAAATGTATAGGTGCTATTAGCATATAAAGCAGAAAATTCACCAAGACTGTGTCCTGCAACTACTGCAGGTGCATGATTAGTATCTTTGATAATATCAAAAATAATACAGGAATAAATATAAATTGCTACTTGGGCATAGTTTGTCTGCCTGAGAATAGCTTCATTGTGGTCAAACATAATATCAGATATATTATATCCAAGAATTTGATTAGATAAATGAATTTTATCTTTAGCTAATGTAGAGTGTTGATAAAGTTTTAATCCCATTCCAGGACGATGAGAACCTTGTCCTGAAAAAATAAAGCAATCACCCATTAGTTCTGATCGACTGGTTTTCCTTTATGGTACAGGATTCCATCATGATAGTATGCATGATGCGGTAGATGCTGCTCTCCAGTGTTTTTACAGGTAACTGTATGCACTAGAGTAGAAGTATAATGAGTTCTTCTCTTTTTTGATCTTGTTTTGGACTGTCTTTTTTTAGGTAACATTTTCTTTCCTTAACTAGGGTCAATATAAACAAATAAATCTTTGAAATAAAATAATTTTTATAATTCTATTTTAGCTACCCAGCAATCATATCCCAGGTCATTTTTGATATCATTTGCAGTCATAGAAGCGTCTTCTTTAGATAAAAAATTTCCATACCTAACTCGATATTTTAATTTTTCATTTGAATCATTTTTTATTATAAAAGCTTCAAAATTATAATTACTCAATACTTTTACTACTTCTTCCGCATCTGCAAAAGTAGCTTTAGCTGCTACTTGTATCGTAAAATATATATTATTCGTTTGTTGATATACTACTTTTGATTGCTCTATAGTTATATTTTTTTCTAAAACAGTATCTAGCCATTCATCATTTAGTTCTTGGGAATAAATTGTAGAAAAAAGGAATAAGAATAATAAAAAGTATTTAATCATTGAAAAAAAACTTTATTTCTTTATCTGCATTTTCATTGCTATCAGATCCATGTGTAGCATTCATAGATATGTCAGTGCCATATTTTTGTCTAATAGTTCCAAGGTCAGCTTTCTGAGAATCTGTTGCACCCATTAGATTTCTCCATTCAACAACAGCATTTTCTTTTTCTAGTTTCATTACATGGCATTGATATGATGTCATAAATTCAACTAATTCATCAAAGAAAGGCTTATCTTGATGAATGTCATAGAAAGCACAAGCTTGTTCATTAGAAAGATCTAGAGTTTTTTCTTCAATAATAGAAAATCCATTATCTAAAATATCTTTTCTAATATCGTCAAGGTGACCTTTTTTCATTGCATCTGGTTTAATAATTGCAAGTGTATTTTTCATGTTTTATCCTATTAATGATTTCATTGTAATGCCAATTTCAGACACTGTATTTGCTACTGAAATTCCACATTCTTTTAGTATTTTAATTTTAGCTTCAGCTGTTTCAGATCCTTCTGATATTATTGCTCCAGCGTGACCCATTCTTTTTCCTTTTGGAGCAGTCTGACCTGCTATAAATGAAACTACAGGTTTATCTAAATTTTCTTTTACCCATCTGGCAGCATCATTCTCCATATTTCCACCTATTTCACCGATCATAACAATACCTTTTGTATCATCATCATCTTTAAAGTGTTTTAGTATGTCTATCATACTTGATCCGATAACTGGATCTCCTCCAATGCCTACTGCAGTCGTAATTCCTAGTCCAACATTAACTACTTGATCAATAGCTTCATATGTTAGTGTTCCAGATCTCGATAATATTCCAACAGAACCTTTCTTGCATATAAATCCTGGTGTAATCCCAATTTTCGATTCCTCTGCTGTAATTAATCCGGGACAGTTTGGTCCGATTAGAGTGCTGAAAGATTTATCTAGCATATTTTTAACCGTAACCATATCTCTAGTAGGAATACCTTCAGATATACACACTATCAACTCAATATTTTGTTCAATAGCCTCTATGATTGCTGTTGCTGCAAATCTTGGAGGTACAAAGATAACAGTAGCATCAATTTGAAATTCTTTTTTTGCATCACGAATAGAATTAAATACAGGTAGCTTGTTTACTGTGGCTGTTTGCCCACCTTTTCCTGGAGTAACACCACAGACAACTTTTGAACCATATTCCATCATTTGTTCTGCATGAAATGATCCTTCTGATCCAGTAATCCCTTGAACTATTATATTTGTATTTTTATTTAATAGAATTGACATATTATTTTATCATCTCCACAGCTTTTGTTGCAGCTTCATTAATTGTTTCTGCACTTATTAGTTCAATATCAGATTCATCAAGTATTTTTTTAGCCAACTTAGCATTGGTTCCTTGTAATCTTACAACAACTACAACATCTAATTCTAATTCTTTTACAGCCTGTATAACACCGTTAGCTACTCTGTCGCATCGGACAATCCCACCAAATATATTGATTAAAATAGACTTCACATTTTTATCAGATAGGATAATTTTAAAACCATTTTTAATAGTTTCTACGTTGGCAGCTCCTCCTACATCTAAGAAATTTGCGGGTTCACCTCCACAATGTTTGACTATATCCATTGTAGCCATCGCTAATCCTGCGCCATTAACCATACATCCTACATTGCCATCTAGTTTAATATAGTTTAATCCATATTCAGCAGCTTTCAGTTCCAGCGGATCTTCTTCTGACTTGTCATGATAAGCTGCAATTTCAGGGTGTCTAAATAGAGAGTTAGAATCAATGTCTACTTTTGCATCAAGAGCTATAATTTCTTCGTTAGTTGTTGATACTAGAGGATTGATTTCTAGAAGGGAACAGTCTGATTCGATATAACATTTATATAAATCTTTGAACATCTGTTCTACATTTTCAAATTTTTCAAGTGATAATGATGTAATTATTTCTTTGACTGCACCATCTAGAGCATTAGGTGAATCATCAATCCATGCTTTAATAATTTTTTCAGGATTGTTTTCTGCTACTTCCTCAATGTCAACACCGCCTTCAGTAGAAACTATAAATACATCAGAATTTTTAGATCTATCAAATGTGATAGCAAAATAATATTCTTTTTTAATATCTAAGGCTTCAGTAATGAGAATTTTATTAACCATCTTACCTTCTGGGCCTGTTTGGTGAGTGATTAAGTTCATACCTAAAATTGTATTAGCAGCATCTTGAGCATCTTCAAAAGTAGAACAATATTTTACTCCACCACCTTTTCCTCGACCTCCAGCATGAATTTGAGCTTTAACAATTACAGCTTCACTATTAAAGTCAGTTTGCACTTTTTTAATAGTGCGGTCAATGTCGGTACTATTATCAATAGCATAACCTTCCTGAATAGGAACATTAAACTTTTTAAGAATTTCTTTGGCTTGGTATTCGTGAATTTTCATATTAATCCATGTAAGGATAGCGATAATCCTTAGGGGGTTCAAAGGTTTCTTTAATTGTTCTCGGTGAAGTCCATCTTAAAAGATTAAGCATAGATCCGCCTTTATCATTAGTACCAGAAGCTCGACTGCCACCAAAAGGTTGTTGTCCTACAACAGCACCAGTTGGTTTGTCGTTAATATAGAAATTTCCTGCTGAAAATCTTAATGTAGAGCGTACTTCTTCTACAATATCTCTATCTTCAGAGAAAACACAGCCAGTTAATGCATAAGGAGATGTTGAATCGATTAGCGTTAAAGTTTCTGACCACTGAGCTGTATCATAAACATAAATTGTCAATACAGGACCAAAAATTTCTTCTTCTAATGTTTTAAAATGAGAATCACTAGTCACTATTACAGTTGGTTGAACAAAATAGCCTTTTGACTTATCATATGTTCCACCACATAGAACTTCACAATCACTTGATTCATTTGCATAATCTATATATGAAGATATTTTATCAAATGCTGTTTCATCAATGACTGCATTAACGAAGTTTTTAAAATCTTCTGGCGGTCCTACTTCTATGGTAGCAATTTGTGTTACAAGTTTTTCTTTAATGATATCCCATTTAGTAGAAGGGAGGTAAGCTCTAGACATAGCAGAACATTTCTGTCCTTGATATTCAAATGCCCCTCTTATCATTGCAGTCACAAGACCATCAATATTAGCAGATTCATGAGCAATACAGAAGTCTTTTCCTCCAGTTTCACCAACTAACTTAGGATAACTTTTGTATGTATCTAGATTTTTAGATACACCTTTCCATAAATGTTTAAATGTTTTGGTAGATCCAGTAAAGTGTACTCCAGCTAAATCTCTATGAGCAAGTACCTGGTCACCAATTTTAGGACCGTTACCTGGAATGAAATTGATTACTCCGTCAGGAAGACCTGCTTCTTTGTAAAGTTCCATAATCACATGAGATGAATAGACTGCGCTTGGTGCTGGTTTCCATAATACTGTATTGCCTACAATAGCAGGGGCAATAGCTAAGTTTCCTCCAATACTGAAGAAGTTAAATGGAGCAATAGCAAAAACAAAACCTTCGAGAGGTCTGAATTCTAAAGCATTGTGCATTCCTTCTGGAGAGATAGGGGTGAATGTTTCTTGCATTTTATAAGAAAATTCAATACTAAAATTTAAAAAGTCTATGAGTTCACATGATGCATCAACTTCAGCCTGAAAAACACTTTTTCCAATATCGAGCATTGCTGCAGCATTAATTTTATATCTATATGGTCCATCGATTAAGTCGGCAACTTTCTTAAAAATTGAAGCTCTATACTCAAGAGATGTATTTGACCAAGATTTCCACGCCTCAAGAGAAGACTCTATTGCCATTTCAATTTCTTTTTCTCCAGCTTCATGATATATACCTAGAATATGTTGATGATCATGAGGTTTTGTACATGTCTGCGTATTACCTGTATAATATTCTTTTCCATGAATAATGACTGGAACTTCTTTTTGTCTATTTGATTGTCTTTCAATCTCTATTAATAATGCTTCTCGATGTTTTGAACCTGGTTCAAAATCTAGTATTGGTGCATTCACTGCTTTAAAATTTTTGTCCATAATTTCCTCTTTTTATTTGTAATCCTTTTCGATAATCCCTTTTTCTTTTAGAATTTTCGTGAGTTTCTCTACTTTTACTGTCAATCCAATGACCATCCCCAATGCTGCCACTCCCATTACACTTAAGCTAAATGCAGTAACTGTTAATCCTTCCATAATTTTTCTTTTCTTTTTTAGTGCCTAATATTAGATAAAATATCCTTCATTTCAGAATAATTCTTTACTAAAACTAATTTTTTTCGCAATGCTGACGCATCTGCAAAGCCTTTGAAGTACCAACTGAAGTGTTTTCTCATATTATTTGTACCTACAACCTCTCCATGTGTTTGAACAAGTAAGTCTAAATGCTTATCACAAACATCTAATCTTTCATTCAAGCTTATCTCATTAAAATCTTCATTTTTCATATATTTTTTAATTTGAGTAAAAAACCAAGGATTCCCAAGTGCGGCTCTACCAATCATAATTCCATCACAGTTTGTCAATGAGAACATTCTTTCAATATCTTCTATAGTTTGTATATCACCATTTCCTATTACTGGAATTTTTACATTTTCTTTTAATTCTTTAATAAGAGACCAATCAGCCTTTCCTTTATAGAGCTGAACAGTTGTTCTTGGGTGTAATGTGATAGCTTTGATACCAATTTTTTCTAATTTTATACCCGCCTCTGTACTCACAATGGTTTCAGAATTCCAACCTGCTCTCATTTTGACAGTTACTGGAACTTCTTTGACAGATTCAACAACTGCAGCAGTGATATCTTCCATTAAGCATAAATCTTTTAACGCTGCGGATCCAGCGCCTTTTTTAGTTACTTTTGGAACAGGGCATCCATAGTTAATATCAATCAAATCAGGCTTAAATTGCTCATAAACTAATCGAGCAGCTTTTTCCATAACTTCAGGAGTGTCTCCAAATATTTGAATACCAATTGGCCTCTCAAATTCTGAAAATTCAATCATTTTTAGAGTTTTTTCATTTTTTCTTATAATTCCATGTGCTGAAACGAATTCTGAATAAACAATACCTGCACCAAATTCTTTCGCAATGACTCTGTATGCATAGTCAGTGACTCCTGCCATAGGAGCTAGAAAGAAAGGGAAGTCTAGCTTTAAAGATCCAATCTCTATTTTTTTATTTAAATCAAACATATTCTTTTTGTTTGTTAGGTTCAATTATTGGTTTAAATTTGCCCGAGTTTAATTAAACTTCAAAGATAAAAGGTTAAAAAATGTCAAGAGTTTGTGAAGTAACAGGTAAAAAAGTAATGCATGGAAACAATGTAAGTCATGCAAACAATAAAACTAGAAGAAGATTCGATGTAAATCTACAGAAAAAAACTTTCTGGGTAGCTAGTTTAAAAAAATCTATTACTCTTAAAGTATCAGCAAAAGGCATTAAAACTATTGATAAAAAAGGTATTGATTCTGTGATTAGAGAATTAACTGCTAAAGGAAGAAAATTTTAAGAATTTCTAAGTTTTTTACTCAATTCTTGAGTAATTATTTTATGATTTATTTTACCCTTTGATTCCTTCATCACTTTACCTATAAAGTAACTCAAGAGCTTGTCTTCGCCGTTTTGAAATCTTATAACTTCGTCTGAATTTTCTTTCAATACTTTATCAATAATCTCTTCTACGTTATTACTTTTATCGTCCATATAGTTACCTTCGTTCATTACAGTTTCTAATGAATTATTAGAGTCAAATAATTTTCTTAAGATTTCTTTCGCAGAATTGGTAGTTATTTTCTCTGAATCGCTTAAGGAGATAATTTTTGCTAAATCTTTAGCTAGAATCTTGCTGTGATCAAAAGGAATATTTATTCCATTAAATAATCGAAATAATTCACCTGTAATCCATTTATTAGCATTTTTAGGGCTAACATCGTATTTGAGCATTTCTTCAAAATAAGAAGCAATATATCTTGTACTAGCAAGAGTGATAGCTTCTTCTGGCTTAAAATCATATTTATCTATCCATTTATTTTCAAACTCAAATGGTAAAGTAGGTAAAATTTCTCTTATAGATTCTATCTTTGAATTTTCAATCGTAACTGGGGGTAGGTCTGGATCTGGAAAGTATCTATAGTCATTAGCATTCTCTTTTACTCGCATAATTTCTGCAGTATTTTTCTCATTATTCCAAGTTAAACTTGCTTGCTTTACTTGCTGTCCATCTTCTAATAGTTGATGCTGTCTTTTAATCTCAGATTCAATTGCTTTTTGTACATTTCTAAAAGAATTAATATTTTTAATTTCTGTTTTAGTGCCAAATTTTTTAACACCTTTTTTCTTAATAGATATATTAGCATCACATCTTAATTTTCCTTGTTCCATCTCAGCATTAGAAATCATTATATAATTAACAATTTGTTTTATTCGTTGAATAAATATTTTTGCTTGTACGGGATGTGTTAATACAGGTTCAGTAACAATTTCTATTAGCGGAGCACCGCTTCTATTAAAATCTACCTGACTGCTATTGCTTGATAGATGATGAGTTGATTTACCTGCATCTTCTTCTAGATGAGCTCTTGTTAATTCAATGTCGTATTGTTTGTCGTTCCACCAAATAGGTACAACTCCGCCTGTGACAATAGGTTTATCAAATTGAGATATTTGATATCCTTTTGGAAGATCGGGATAAAAATAATGTTTTCTGGCAAAAGAAAAAGAGGAATGTATATTAGCATTTACTGCACTACCAAATTGAATAGCAAAATCTATAGCTTTTTCATTTATTGAAGGAAGTGCTCCCGGCAATCCAAGAGAGGTAGGGCATGTAAGCGTGTTTGGATCTTTATCATAGGTATATTCACATGTGCTAAACATTTTTGATTTGGTCTCTAGCTGTACATGTACTTCTATACCAATAACAAAATCCCAATCTTTATTAATTGTTTCTATTGTATTCAATTTAGTTGATCTGCGATTAGATTTAGAGCAGATCCGGCCTTAAACCATGAGATTTGATTTTTTGAAAATGTATGAATTGTTTTAATAATATAAGTAGAGCCATCTGGCTTATTTAAGCTTAGATCAATATTATTTGTTGGACTAAATCTATTTATATCGATAGTTGATATAGTATCAAAAGCTTCAATCTTATCATAGTCTGACTTGTTTTGGAATATTAAAGGTAAGATACCTTGTTTTTTTAGGTTGGTTTGAGCGATTCTTGCAAAGCTTTTTGCTAAAACAATTTTACATCCCATAAATCTTGGTTCCATAGCTGCATGTTCTCTACTAGATCCTTCTCCATAATTTTCATCAGCGACTGCTATCCAATCAATAGAATTTGAGCTATAATATTTTGCAACTTCATAGATATTGCCTTTTTCTTTGGTATCAGTATTTATTGCTTCTCCAGTAGATTGCGTATATGCATTTAATGCACCAGAGTACATGTTTTGAGATATGTTTTCAAGATGTCCTCTATATTTTAGCCAAGGTCCAGCTGGAGATACATGATCGGTAGTACACTGTCCTTCAGCTTTTAATAAAACGCGTAAATTTTTAAAATCTTTATTGTCCCACTCTTTGAATGGTTCTAATTTTTGTAATCGTTTACTACTCTTGTCTATAATAATTTCTGCAGATGGATTTAAGGCTCCACTTAAGAAGTCACTACTATCTACATCCTCAAAGCCGTCAATGGGTAATTCTGACCCAATAGGAGGGTTAAACATAAATTTATTACCATCTTCCATTAAAATAGAATCTTTTGAAGGATTAAAACTAAGCTTGCCTGCTATAGCTAATGCGGTTACAATTTCTGGACTCGCTACAAAAGATTCAGTAGCTGCATTTCCATCATTTCTTTTCGCAAAATTTCTATTAAATGATGTAATGATAGTATTTTTCTCTCCATCTTTAACGCCAGATCTCTTCCATTGTCCAATACATGGTCCGCAAGCATTAGCAAGTACTTTACCACCAAGTTTCTGAAAAATTTCTGTATATCCATCACGTTCCATAGTAGCCTTTATTTGATTAGACCCTGGAGTAATATAAAACTCTGATTTAGCTGTTAAGCCTTGATCTAGTGCTTGTTTTGCAACATGAGCAGCTTTTTCAATATCTTCATAAGATGAGTTTGTACAGCTACCAATTAGTCCAACTTTTAGATCATCATCGTAATTATTATTTTTAATAGCTAGTGGCATATCTGATACTTTTCTAGAAAGGTCAGGACTGTATGGACCAACAATATGAGGTTCAAGTTCAGATAAATTTATTTCAATTACTTCATCATAATATTTTTCTGGATTATTTGCTATTTCATCGTCTGCTTTCAAATGATCTTTTAATTCTTCTGCCAATGATGCAATATCAGATCTTGAGGTTGCAACTAGATAGTCAAACATTTTTTTGTCATAAGGAAATAGAGAAGTTGTTGCTCCTACTTCAGCACCCATATTAGTTATAGTTGCTTTTCCCGTACAACTTATTGTTTTTGTTCCTTCTCCAAAATATTCAATAATTTTTCCAGTACCACCTTTAACTGTCAAGATTCCAGCTAGTTTAAGTATGATATCTTTCGGAGAAGCCCAATTCTTTAATTCTCCAACTAACTTAACTCCAATAATACCAGGCCAATTGACTTCCCATGGAGAATCTGTCATTACATCTACAGCGTCAGCTCCACCTACACCAATTGCAATCATTCCTAAACCTCCTGCATTCGGAGTATGTGAGTCAGTTCCAATCATCAGAGACCCAGGAAATGCATAATTTTCTAATATAGTTTGATGAATAATTCCTGCACCAGGTTTCCAGAAACCAATACCATATTTTTCACAAACAGATATTAGAAAGTTATAAACTTCTTTATTTGTAATAAGTGCATTATTTAAATCATCTTTTGCGCCATTAATAGCAGTGATTAAGTGATCACAATGTACAGTACTAGGAACGGCAGTTGTTTTCATACCTGAATTAATAAATTGAAGCAATGCCATTTGTGCCGTTGCATCTTGCATAGCTACTCGATCAGGTTTTATACAACAAAATGTTTTTGTTCTTTCTGGAATAGATTCTAATGGCTGACTTAAATGTGAAAAAAGTATTTTTTCTGTATAGGTTAATGGTCGATTAAAAAAATCTCTAGCAACAGAAAGAGACTCCATATATTTTGAGTATGTCTTTTTAACTATTTTAGTTTGGTCCATTATTTTATCCTTCCTAAATTATTTAAATTTAATTACAAAAAAAATAACTAAAACAATGGACCTAATATTAGCATCAAGTTCTCCAAGACGAAAGAGAATTCTAACAGAGTTAGGTTATAATTTTAAATGTATATCGCCAGATATAGACGAGTCAAATATTGATAATCTAAAACCAATTAATTATGTTTTGAATATATCTGAGAATAAAGCCTCTTATATATGGAATAGAAATAAAAAAAATTGTGTGTTAGCAGGTGATACTATCGTTGATTTTAATAATGAAATTATAGGAAAGCCATCTTCCCAAAGTGAGGCCTTTAAAATTATTAAAAAACTATCCAATCAGACTCATTCTGTTATTAGTGGATTAAGTCTTTTTCTTGATGGAGAAGCTATCAATATTTTTGACAAAACTGATGTTACATTTAAAAAATTATCAGAACCTGTCATAGAAAACTATATTGAATCTTTTGATGTTTTAGATAAAGCTGGTGCCTATAATATTGAAGATGCTGAAAATATTTTAATTAAACATATTGACGGATGTTACAATAATATCGTAGGTTTTCCCTTAAAGAAATTTGAAATGAGTAAAATAAAAAAAATACTAGACAACCTATGATCTTCTATTCAAAATATAAAAGATTTAGACTAGATAATAAAATTTCTCTTGAAGATATTCAACGTAGAACCAAAATAGATCTTGTCAGTCTGAAAGCTATTGAATTAGGTAAATTTTCTCAAATTTCTAACGTTTATATAAGGCTATTTTTTAAAGCCTATCTTAAAGAAATTGGTGTAGACATTGATGAAGGTATTGAAGAGTTAGATAGCTTTCTTAATCAAAAAAAAATTAATCATAACCCCACAGTTAGAAAGAAGAAAGTAAAAGAAGATGATAAAAGTTTAAAGTTTGTTGATATCATCAATACAGACAATATGTTTAATTCGAATACCTTGATTGGATTAGCTATATTTTTTATCCTAGTTCTATTAAGTTTTGCACTCAATAATTTATCAGATGTTTCTAATGTTGATAAAGAAAATGAGCTTAGACTATCTGATTCTAGTTTAGACAAAATATATACCATAAGAAGTCAGGAGATTTTAAGCAAAGAAACTTTTTCCTTTCCAATAACTATTCGATTTCAATCAAATAACGAAAATTATATTGAATATTCAGACAGTATTTCTGCAAAAGAATATTTTATATTTGACGATAAAAGTGCTAATCAATCTAATTCTTTCTCTGAAATCTGGAATGGAGAAGAAAAAACCTTCTTAATAGCGAATGCAGTTAACTTTGAATTGGTATTTTTTTCTGAAGATGCGTTCACAGATTTATCTAAAAGTATAGTTAATGATTTTCCAATAAAAATAGATCTTATAGCAGATCCTTTATCGGTATCTATAACGAAGTATATACCAAAAAGTAGATAGTTTTAATTTATATAATTATCATTTAATCATTTTTTAATCATTTTTTTATCTAATTTATAACAAATTTATTGACATAGATGATGCATGTATAGTAAGATAAGTGGTGAATTGTGGGTTAAATTCCCTTAATTCCCGTTTATTATGCGTAGCCAATATACATTCACAGGACAGTATGATTTTGTTATTGATTCAAAAAATCGAATCAATATTCCATCAATATTTCGTAAACAGCTTCATAAATCAGATAAAAATAGATTTGTTATAACAAGAGGTATTGATTCTTGTATCTGGATATATCCTTTAGGTGAATGGGAAAAAATTGAAAAAGAATTAAGTCAATTATCTTCTCTATCTAAGATAAATCGTACTTTCCTAAGAAATCATTTAAGACATGCTAAAATAGTATCATCAGACGATCAAGGTAGACTTATACTAACAAAAAATTTAATTGAATATGCGAATATTCTAAAAGATATCACCATTATAGGTGTTTTAAATAAAATTGAGATATGGGATAATGCTACATTAGCAGTATCAGATTCTGAACAAAGTATTGATGAAGAATCCTACGAAGATCTTTCCAAGAGGGTCAATATCTGATGACCTCAATTCTTTCGGAAAGCTATAGCCATTACCCAGTTATGCTGACGGAATCAATTGATAATTTAAATATTAAAGAGAATGGATTTTATGTAGATGGCACAGTAGGGCTTGGAGGTCATTCAGTTAAAATTCTTGAATATATCAAAAAAGGATTTCTTATAGGTTTTGATAGAGATTCAAATTCAATCAAGATTGCAAAAAAAAGATTAGATTCTTTTGATAATTTTGAGTTAATCCACTCTAGCTATACAAATTTACAAGAAACTTGCGATAAGCTTGATATCGATGGAGTAGATGGAATTTTTTTAGATCTAGGCCTTTCTTCTTTTCAGCTAGAAGATAATCAAAGAGGATTTTCTCATCGATATAATTCATCTCTAGATATGAGATTTGATGATAAAGATGATGGATTGACAGCTGAAGAAATTATTGAAAATTCATCAATTAGAGATCTTACTAATATCTTTAATGAATTTGGAGAAGAAAGAAATTCTTTTAGAATTGCTAGAGCTATAAAAGAATCAAGCGAAGAGATAAATGCTGAGATGTTAGTTAATCTTATCAGTCGAATGACAGCTTATAAATATCGCATCAAAACATATTCACGTATTTTTCAAGCACTTAGAATTAAAACAAACAATGAGTTAGATCATTTAGAATCATTTTTAAATGATTTCATGGATTTTCTTAAGCCTGGAGGTAGGATTGTAATTATAAGTTATCATTCTATGGAAGATCGAATGGTCAAACATAAATTCAAAGAGTTAAAATTAAATAAAGAACTAAAAGTTCTATCAAAAAAACCTTTTATACCTACAGATGAAGAGATATTTGACAATAAGAGATCTCGAAGTGCAAAAATGAGAGTAGGAGAAAAAATTGACTAGAAAGAAGAGGTTAACAAAAGTACAGATTCAAAAAAGAGAAAATATAAAATGGACTCTAATGTTTGTGCTAACCGTAGGAACAATTTCTTTGTATTTAGCCGCCTTTATAGAGATAGATAAAACTCAAACTAGTATTGATTTTAATCAACAAACATTATCTCAGTTGAATGAAAATCTTACATTGAAAATTAATTCTGTCGAAAAGATGAAAAGAGCTGACGTTATTTCAAAAAAAGCAAAAAAAATTGGATTAATAGCAAGTAAACCAGAGACACTTATCGTGAAAATAAGCAATGACTAAAAACTATCTAAAATTTAAAAATAGGATAAGATTCGTAAGTACTGTTCTTGTGTTCGTTTGGGCTGTCTTTGTGTACAGATTATTTACAATTCAAATCATAGATAGGGTTGATAATCCACAAGGAATGAAAGTGGAAGTGATTAAAGGCAAGAGAGGAAATATCTTTGATGTAGAAGGTAATAATGTTACTCAAAATTTAACTTTTTACACTATTGGAATACATCCAAAAAAAATAAGCAATAAAGATATTTTTTTAAGAGAACTATCTGATTGCACAGGTACTGATATAGGTATTTATTTTTCTAAGTTCAATGAGGAAAAATCTTATATACAATTAGAAAAAAAGACAATAGAAAATTGTCAAAAATTGAAGTCAAGATATGGTGATGCATTGGTCATAAATCAAGATTATAAAAGATATTACCCTGAGGAAAATTTATTTGGTCAAATTGTTGGATTTACTAATGTAGATGATGTAGGAATTTCTGGATTAGAGTTTCAATACAATAAGTATTTAGAGCCTAAAACAGGATCAAGAGTTTTTAAAAGGAATGGATTGGGTAAGCGTATTTCCGATCCCACCTTACCATATGAAGCTCCTGAAGATGGATCAGATATCTATTTAACTATCAATAAAGAATATCAAGCAATATTAAGGGAAGAATTGATTGATCAGGTAGAAAAAACTGAAGCATCTTCTGCTATGGGAATAATATTAAATCCTCAAACAGGAGAAATAGTATCCATGGTTAGCGTTCCAGATTTTAACCCTAATAATCCAGAAGATTTCCAATTAGAGTATCAAAAAAATAGATTAATTCTAGATACGGTCGAACCCGGATCAACTTTTAAGATTGTTACTATTGCAGCAGCTCTTAAGAGCGACATAGATCCAATGGATGAATACAACGTTGAAGGTCCATATAATTTTCATGATATAAAAATGATTGAAGACTCTGAGCCACATTCAGTACTTACTGTGAAAGAAATTTTAGCTTATTCAAGTAATATAGGTACAATAAAAATTGCCGAATCTTTGGGTCAAAATAAAATTTATAATCAAGCCAAAGAATTTGGTTTTGGATCTAAGACCGGACTGAATCCGATGGGCGAAGCAAGTGGTATAGTTTATGAAACTAAAAAATGGAGCAAATCTTCGATGCATAGTATTCCTTTAGGATATGAAGTTTCTGCTACTCCAATACAGATTGCTATGGCATATGCTTCAATCGCAAATGGAGGTTTTTTATTGAAACCATACATGATTAATGAAGTTAAAAAAAGTGACAACACAATTTTAAAAAATGAGAAAAGATCTAAAAAAAGAATCCTTTCTCAATCAGATGCAGAAATATTAAAAGACATGTTATTACATACAGTTGAAAGTGGAAGTGGAAAAAAAGCTCGATTACCTGGGTGGGATGTAGCTGGAAAAACAGGAACATCTAAAAAAATTGTAGATGGCCAATATTCAGAATCAGAATTTCTATCTAGTTTTGTAGGATTTTTTCCAAAAGAAAATCCTCAGTTATTAGCATTAATTATGATTGATGGAGCATCAGTTTCGAGAAATTATCATTGGGGCTCTATGTCAGCAGCACCCGTATTTAAGTCTGTGATGAAAAGAATTATCAACATTGATTCAGATATAACTAACAATAAGTCTAAAAAGACTACTAAGGCTAAAAAATCTAATCCCATTTTAATTCAAAAGAATGTTAGAAAATCGGAAGATATTCAGATGGTAGAGATGCCAAATTTATACGGTAAAAGCGTCATGGAGGCATACTCAATTTTAAATAAAACAGGTATTAAGCCTCAATTAACAGGTAATGGAGTAATAATTTTTCAATCTGTACCAGTTGGAAAAGAAATACCTAGAAATTCTATATGCATATTAAAGGCCGAAATAGAATCATGAATTTAGATAATAAGAATATTGGCATTTTAGGGTTAGGGGTTAGTGGCTATTCAGCTGCAAAGCTGGCTAGCTCGCTTGGCGCAAATGTTTTTGTATCAGATAGCAAGTCTGATGTTAATGATTCATATATGAAGGAATTAACAAATATGGGAGTTGATATTGAATTAGGTCTTCATTCTGAAAAAATTCTTAATTCAGATTTAATTATAAAATCTCCCGGAATACCAAATGATATTGAAATAATTCAAAGCATATTGGACAGCAAAACAGAAGTTATAAGCGAAATTGAGTTTGCTTACAGAATGTCAGATTTAAAAATTATTGCTATTACAGGCACAAATGGAAAAACTACAACGGTGACATGCTTATATGAGGTTTTAAAGAAAAAATTTAACGTTGTAAAAAGTGGAAATATTGGTACTCCATTTTCAGAAATTATTTATAAAGAAAATAAATATAAAACACTAGATACTGATTTCTGCATATTAGAATTATCAAGTTTTCAAATTGATGATATTGATACGTTTAAGCCTGATATAGCAATGATTTTAAATATTTCACCAGATCATTTAGATAGATATGCAGATTTTTCCGATTATTCTAAATCAAAGATGAATCTTTTTAAAAATATGAAGGATAGCGACTTAATAATTTATAATCATGACGATAATGTCTTATGTGATGAAGTAGAGAAAAGAGATAAAATATTTACAGCTTACTCTTTAAATAAAAATTTTAGCATATTTTATCTAAAAGATAAAAAAATAGAATCAGTTCATAGCAAAAAAAATCTACATATAGATGAATGTGAGTTATCGGGAATCCATAATATATCTAATTTTATAGGTGTCGCTACTATTGCTTCACATCTAGGTTTAGATGATAAAGATATCTTTCAATCGTTAAAAATGTTTAAAGGGTTGCATCATAGATTTGAAATATTCAAACAAGTTGATGGTATCAAGTTTATCAATGATTCTAAAGCAACAAATATTGCTTCAGTTAAAGTTGCGATTGACTCTATAGATAGAAATATTGTATTAATAATGGGAGGACTCCCTAAAGAATCTGATTTTTCAGAGATTATAAAATATTCTGAATCTATAAAATCTATAATTGCTTATGGGGTAGCATCCGATGATATCTATAATTCATTATCTGATTCATGTAAAGTGTTAAAGATTAAAAAATTTGAACAAGCTATCAATTCTGCAATTGATTTAGCAGAAAGAGGAGATTCTGTATTAATGTCTCCTGGATGTTCTAGTTATGATCAGTTTAAAAATTTTGAAGAAAGAGGCAATTTTTTTAAAAGTATAGTAGAAAGGCACTATTCATGAATATTAAAGAAAGAAAGCAAGATAGATGGTTGTTAGGAACCGTAATAGTATTAGTTATTTTTGGTTTATCAGTTCTATTCAGTGCTAGTTGGATAAAATCTCTTGAAGTAACTGATGGAGCTTCACGTATGTATTTTTTAAATAATCAATTATTAAAATTTATTCCAGGCTTACTTGTATTCTTAGTTGCATCTCATTTTAATTATAGAAAACTACAATACTTATCTCCAGTATTAATGATAGGTTCATTTTTATTATTAATATATACACAAGTACAAGGATGTAATGGAGACTCTTGTAGATGGCTGTCTGTTGGACCAATCTCTTTTCAGACATCTGACTTAGCCAGATTCTCAGTAATTTTATTTTTAGCTGATTATATAGATAGAAATTATAAATATATGCATGAATTTGTTAAGGGAATTCTAATACCATTATGTTGGATTCTACCTATTTGTTTAATGATTATTATTCAGCCTGATAACTCTACCACTTTAATTCTGATGACTATTGTATTTACCTTACTATTTATTGGAGGCGTATCATTACCTCAGATAGGAACTGTAGGCGTATTGTCTGTGGGAGCAATTTTAATTGCTATAGTAAATAGTAAAAATTATGCATTAAGTAGAATAGTATCATTTCTTGACCCTAGTTCTTCGGGTAGTGTAGGATATCAGTCTAGTCAGGCATTGATTGGATTGAGACAAGGAGGTATTTCAGGAATGGGTATTGGAGACAGTATACAAAAACATTCTTACCTACCAGAGACTCATACTGATTTTATTTTTGCTATTATCGGAGAAGAATTAGGTTTTATAGTAGGATTTATAGTAATGCTGGCTTATGGAATAATTCTATTTAGGGCTATTCAAATTTCTAAAAAATCAAATGATATTTTTGGTATTATTCTCTCTATTGGCTTTGGACTAAGTATTACATTTTATGCATTAATAAATATTGGTGTAGTCATAGGTATTATACCAGTTACGGGTGTTCCGCTACCATTTATTAGCTATGGAGGCTCTTCATTAATTATCAATCTATTAATGGTAGCAATTCTACTAAATATCAGTAAAGCACAGAGAAAATTTAAAGTTAAAAAATGGAGACTCCGAGTTGATGGATAAACATAGAATTATCTTTTGTGGGGGAGGAACTGGAGGACATTATTATCCATTAATGGCTATTAAGAATGAGCTTAGAAAAAAAACAGAAAACCAAAATCTATACTATATTGGTTCAAAATATGGAATTGAATCCAAAAAGATTTATTCAGAAGATATTAAGAGTTTGCTCATTCCGATTAGAGGTTTTAATAGATCTCTTTCATTCTATGCAATAGCAAGAAATTTCTTCTTATTATTTGAATTATTTTTTGGTTTAATTAGAGTGAGTTTTTTCTTTATAAAAAATAGACCAAATTTAGTAATTGCAACAGGTGGATATGCCTCATTTATACCTCTTCAGATAGCCAAAATATTTAAAGTGCCATATTTTCTTCATGAACAAAATTCATTTCCAGGATTAGTAACTAGAATATTTGGATCGAGTGCAAAAAAAGTATTTCTTGGTTTTGAGAATGCGAAGATCTATTTAAAAAATAGCGATACTATAGTTACAGGAAATCCAATTTATAACCATAATCGTAAAGACATGTCTCTATCTTTAAATAAAGATAAAAAAACTTTATTGGTATTGGGCGGCAGTCAAGGTTCAGTATTTTTAAACAAAATTATTTCAGAATCTATTGATAGTAATATGTTAGATAAGATTAACATTCTTTGGATTGTAGGTGTTAATAATTATAAAAAGTATAAACATTATAATACTGAATCAATTAAGGTCCTTTCTTTCGTTGATAATATGCCCTATCTATACAGTTTATGCGATTTGATAGTTTCAAGATCTGGGGCTATGACAGTATCTGAAATATTAGAGTTTAAGAAACCTTCAATTCTTATTCCCTTCAAGTTTTCAGCAGAGAATCATCAAGTCTTTAATGCTAAATATTTAGAAGAAAATTTTGCAGCATTATTAATTCAAGAAAAAGATATATCCACATCTTTATTGTCAAAAAAAATCAATGAAATATGTGAAAAT
Source organism: uncultured bacterium (assembly GCA_905182795.1). Lineage (GTDB taxonomy): Bacteria > Fidelibacterota > Marinisomatia > Marinisomatales > Marinisomataceae > Marinisoma. The sequence continues at coordinate 24,035 of CAJJCZ010000012.1, forward strand.
GATAGAATATATCAGTCAATGAAAGAAAATGTTGAAAAAATAAATAATCCCGATTCAATCAATATTATAAGTACTACGATTCTGGAGCATGTATATGCTATCTAGTATAAAAAGAATTCATTTTATTGGCATAGGCGGCATTGGGATGAGTGGAATTGCAGAACTACTACATAATCAAGATTTTACAATTACTGGTTCAGATTTATCTGAATCACCTAATGTTGATAGGCTTAGAGAATTAGATATTTTTATATCAATTGGGCATGATAAAAAAAATATAGCAACAACTGAAATTGTAGTCTATTCAGATGCTATTCCTGATAACAATGTTGAATTGATTGAAGCAAAAGATAGAAATATTAAGTGTTATTCTAGGGCAAAAATGATATCACAACTTGCAAAGTTGAAAAGTTCTACAGTAGGCATTTCTGGAACACATGGAAAGACGACCACAACCTCTATGATTGGTTCAATATTAAAGGACTCTAATTTAGATCCCACTATCATTGTAGGTGGTGTAGTTAAATCAATAAATACTAATTCTATCTTAGGTTCTGGAGATACATTTGTAGTAGAAGCAGATGAATTTAATAGAAGCTTTCTGGAGCTTTCTCCTACTATAGCAGTGATTAATAATATTGATCTTGAACATATTGATTGTTATGATAGTTTAGAGGATTTAAAAGACGCCTTTATTCAATTTGCTAACTCAGTACCTTTTTATGGAATGGTTAGTATTTGTAGAGATTCCGAGAATGCTGCATCTATTATACCATTAATTGACAAGCCGATTGTTACTTATGGCATAGAATCTGATAATGTTGATTTTAAAGCTATAAATATTATTCATGATAATGGAACCGTTGCATTTGACGTCATTCATCAAAACAAGAATTATTCATTCTCAATGATCATCCCAGGTTCATATAATATTTTAAATGCTTTAGCAGCTATATCTGTTTGTAAAACTATGGGTTTATCAATAGAAAAAATTAGTAAAAGTTTGAAAAATTTTTCAGGCGTAAAGAGAAGATTTGATATTAAGATTCATAACAAAAACTTAACTATTATTGATGATTATGCTCATCATCCAGTAGAAGTACTGAGTGTTATTAAAGCAGTTAAAAGTAATTGGGATAGAAGATTACTTGTTGTTTTTCAGCCGCATCTTTACTCTAGAACTAAAGAATTTTATAAAGATTTTGCAGAATCTCTTTTAAGTGCTGATATTGTTTTTATTACTGAAATTTTTGCCTCAAGAGAGAAGCTAGATACTTCTATCAGTTCTAAACATATTAGTAATCATCTTAAAAAATTGAAGCATAAAAATGTGCTTGATACTACTACAGATTCTTTAATTGAAGATATCAAAAGTCATTATAATGAAGGTGACATCATTTTGACTGTTGGAGCTGGTAATATTTGGAGATATGCAGATAAATTAACTGAGAATATGCAATGATTGATATACTAAGAAAAGAGATTCTAGATACAACGAATGCAACTATTTCTGTTGATGAGCCAATGAAGAAGCATACCACATATGGTATTGGAGGTCCAGCAGAATTATTTATTTTGCCATCAGATAAGAAAGATCTCATCAATATTGTTCGACTAAGCAAAAAGCATAATCAGTCAGTGACTATTATAGGCTCAGGATCAAATTTATTAATAAGTGACAATGGTATTAAGGGTGTTGTTATATCTATTAAGCATTGCTTGAGAACAATTGATATTGATATAGATAAGATTTATGTAGAATGTGGGATTATGTTGGGTAAGATAGTAAAAGAGTCCATGAAACATGATTTGAAAGGACTAGAGAACCTTATTGGAGTTCCAGGAACGCTTGGTGGTGCATTAATGATGAACGCAGGTGCTTGGGGCGGAGAAATTTCTGAAAATTTAGAAAGTGTAGAATTATTAAATAATAAAAATGAAATTGAAATATTATCTAAGTCAGATATAGATTTTTCCTATAGATCATCATCTTTTGACAATGATACAATTTTATTATCAGCAATATTTAAGCTAAAGAAATCAGAGAAAAAAATAATTCAAGATAATTTTGATCTAGCAAAATCAGGAAGAAAAAATACGCAGCCATTAAATTATCGCTCTGCTGGTAGTGTATTTAAAAATCCTTCTAGCGAACATTCTGCTGGTATGTTAATAGATCAATCAGGATTAAAAGGATCTTCAATAGGGGATGCTAAAATTTCTAATAAACATGCTAACTTTTTTGTCAATGAAGGAAATGCAAAAGCTGATGACATGATATCTCTTATTAAAAAAGCAAAGAATACTGTAAAAGATAAATTTAATATCCAATTAGATTTAGAAGTCAGATTATTAGGTTTTAACTCTGAAGAGATTAATGAATTATGAATAAAAATTTCATAAAGATTTTTGATTCTATTAGTCAACCATTGTTATGTCTATTTCTTGTAGCGTTATCTATTTTTGGTTCTATTAAATGGGCCCAATTCAATGAGATGTTTATTGTAAAAAATGTAAGAATTGAAGGCATAAATTATTTTGATGATACTATGTTAGTAGAGTATAAGGCAAGTATAAAAAATCAAAATATTTTCTTTTCAGATTTAAGAGATTATAAAAAGAACATAGAGTCATTAGATCATATAAAAGGTTGTAAAATATCACGAGTATTTCCTAAAACTGTAAAAATAGAAGTTTATGAAAGAGAGCCATTAGCTATGATTAGCTCTAATGATTTAATTATTCTTGATGCTGAGGGAATATGTTTGCCTGTTGAGTATTGTGAGATTTCATTACCTATATTATCAAATTTTAAGAATAATCAAGAGCTATACGAAAAAGGCAAGAAAACTAAATCGTCTAACGTTTTGAAGTCTATTGAAGTTATTAAATACTCAAAAGATACCTTCGATTCATTATATAATAATATTTCAGAATTTGTTTTTAATGAAGATAGTGAATATGAGATTATTTTAAAAAACGGAAGAACAAAAATTTTATTGGGCTCTAGTAATATTTTTGCAAAAATAGATTATTTAAATGCATTTGCAAATATATTGCCAGAAGAAAAAACATTAGAGAGTTATAGATATATAGATTTAAGGTATAAGAGACAAATAGTGGTGGATGAAATATAATGAAGAATAGAATACAGGTAGCTTTTGACTTAGGATCTTTTAGTATTAAAGGAGCTGTTGGAAGAATTATAAACGACGATCAAATAGAGATTTTATCTATTCAATCTATACAAACAGATAGTATCAATAATGGAGATATTGTAGATAAAGAAGTATTACTTCGTGGTTTAGAATATTTAATCGAAAAAATGGAAAAAGATGCAAAAATTAATATCGATGATGATGCATGGGTTTCAGTATCTGGAAAAAATATAAAATCAATCAATTCATCGACTCGTATTAGATCAAAAGATAATTCTGAATTTGAAATTAATAATGGTACAAAACAAAAATTACTAACACAATGTTCTGATATTCAAGTTTCTTCCGATAGATATGTTTTACATAATCTTGAAAGAGGATTTTTTATAGACGGTTCATCTCTCATACGTAATCCTTTGGGAATGATAGGTAGGTCTATCGATGCAAAATCACACGTCATTCATATTAAAAATTTTAATCTATCACAAATCAATCATTGCTTTAGCGATGATTTGAGCATCGAAGTTAATCCTGTATTTGATGGGTTGGCAGCATCCCTAGCAAATCTGAATAAGGATGACCAAAATTTAGGTGTTATGTTCATAGATGTAGGTGCAGATAAGACAAATATGTTGCTGTATAAAGATAATTATCTAATTCACTCTAAAGTAATTCCGCTAGGTTCAAAATCTGTTACAAAAGATATAGCTGCTTATCTTCAAACATCTATAAAGCAGGCAGAAAAAATTAAACATGAACATGTTTCTGCACTATCAGATTTTGCAGACGCTGAATCCAATTTTGAATTATCTATAGAAAACGATGATTTAACAAAGAGTATAAACAAGCAAGAAATATCAAAAATTGCTGAATTGAGATATGAAGATATTATAGATGAAATAAAATCTGAAATGAAATTATTACGTATTGATATTGATGATATAAGGTCAGGTATCAAGATTACAGGTGGTGGGTCTAATGTCAAAAATTTAGATTTATTATTTAAAAAACATTTTGAAAATACAAAATGTGAATATTTACCAATAAGCAATACTGTATTTAAAGAGAATCTAGAAGACAGGAGAGAGCTTTCTACTTTAATTGGTCTTTTATCATGGCCAATATTTAATGTTGAAGATAGTAGTCCAACTGTTGGAATTAAAAATTTTGAATCAATTACAAAGAGCATTTCCAGTGTATGGAAAGGGTTTTTTGAGTAAAAAAATATAAAAAGGAGATTAATATGTTATTTGAATTTGATGAGTTAGCAAGCCAAAGGGCGAGGATTAAGGTTTTAGGAGTTGGAGGCGCTGGAGGTAATGCAATAAACAGAATGATCACTTCGGGTATGGATGGAGTAGAATTTATTGCTATCAATACTGATGCTCAAGACTTAGGAAGTAATCCAGCAGAAACTAAGCTGCAGATTGGTAAAGACTTAACTAAAGGATTAGGTGCGGGAGCAAAGCCAGATATTGGACGTAAAGCAATTATGCACGATAAAGACGCATTAAAATCGTTAGTAGCTGGATCTGATTTGGTTTTTGTTACAGCTGGAATGGGCGGTGGTACAGGTACCGGTGCAGCTCCAGTAGTAGCTAAAGTTTGTAAAGATCTAGGCATATTGACAGTTTGCATTGTTACTCTGCCATTTGAATTTGAGGGTTCGAAGAAAATGGACTCAGCGCTTAAAGGTGTCGCTTCAATGAGAAATTTTTGTGATACTTTAATTGTAGTGCCAAATGAGAAGTTAATATCTGTAGTTGACAATGCTACAACGTTTGAAGATGGATTTAAAGAATCTGATGCTATCTTGCTGCAAGCTGCTAAGAGTATATCTGATTTAATTAATAAAAAAGGAAATGTAAATATTGATTTTGCTGATGTTAAGTCAGTTATGAGTGGTATGGGAGATGCAGTTATAGGCACAGGAACTGCAAGAGGAGAAGAAAGAGCTGTTTTAGCTGCTCAACAAGCTATTTGTAGTCCTTTGTTAGATTCACATTCGATTAGTGGAGCTCAAGCAGTTTTAGTTAATATAACTGGAAATAAAAAAATGACTTTAATGGAAGTCAATGTTGCTATGAAACTTATTCATGAAGAGGCTGGTAAAAATGTAGATGTGATTTTTGGAGCTCGTGTTGATGAAAATATGGAAGATGAACTCCAAGTTACTGTTATTGCAACCGGTTTTAATCGTCAGCCTATTGAACAAAAAGAAATGTTCAAAGAAAGAGTATCGCATAGCTCCGATAGAAAAAGTGAAGAGCTTATGGATACTCGAAATACAACATTATATCAAAAAAATAATCCACAAGAAGGATTTGAATTTGATGATTCTATAAAAGATGAAGATAATGGAAATGATGGACCTACTCTAGTATTTGATGATTTTGATCAAAGTCAAGATTTAGAGGTCCCTGCTTATATAAGAAAACAAAGATAATTTTGGTTGGCTACCAATAAACGAGATGGCTCCCAACTAATCCTTAGTTTGGGAGCCTCTTAAACTCTTTGCTATATTTGTTTTCATCTATAAATTGTAGGCTATGAATAAATTTTGGAAAGATTTAAAAAATAATGTTTCTGAATGGAGTGTAGTTGCTTCAGAAAAAGCAGAAGAGTTTACTCACAACAGTAAGTTGCGTATAGATATCCTCCAGTTAGAAAGAAAACTATCCAGCCTATATGTGAAGCTAGGATTGTATGTCTTTGTTAAAACTCAAGAAAAAAATGTACTTAATTTCGTTGGAGATAAACGTTATTTGGGCTTAATTGAAGATATTGTAAAGATAAAAAAAAGAATTTCAGACAAAAAAGAATCTATGCATCATGACAGCAAAGAAGAAAAGAAGGAAAGTGAATAGACTATGATAAAGAAAAAGTTTTTTTCATTTCAATACTTATCATCTGAAAGATTACATCAAATCAATTTTTCAGTATTTAATATTTTTGCTAGCGTTGCATTTATTTTAGTATTCTTTATCGGTATTAATTATTACTTATCAGTAGAATTTTCTAATCAATACTATCAAGATAGATTGCAAGAAACGGATGAAAAATATGCAAATGTATCTGAAGAACTTCTAAATAAGATAACTGAACTTGAAAAAGAATTATTGTTGATAGAGGAGAGAGATAAAGAGCTTAGAACTTATGCTGCAATTCCACCTCTTAGTGAAGATGTTAAGATTCAAGGTACGGGAGGTTCAGTAGAAGAAGTTTCTGTAGAAGATAAAACCCCTACCAGTATTTTATTTCAGCTTAAAGATAAAATTGATTCCTTATCATATACTGTAAATCTTCAAAAGGATAGCTATAACACTATTTTTAATAAAATTAAATCAAATGAAAAGATGTATTCACATGTTCCATCTATCAGTCCCGTAAATGCATATCTGGGATCTGGATATGGCTATAGAACAGATCCAATAGATGGAAAAAGAAGGATGCATCGTGGATTAGACTTTGCTGTCAATCTAAATACGGATGTAGTAGCAACAGGAGATGGTGTTGTTAAAAAAGCTCAATATGATTCTGGTTGGGGTAGATATGTTAAAATTGATCATGGCTATGGCTATGAAACAATTTATGCCCATTTATATAAGATAAAAGTAAAGAAGGGTCAAAAAATTAAAAGAGGAGAGCTAGTTGGAAAGTCTGGTAATAGCGGAAGAGCAGCTGGTTTTCATTTACATTATGAAGTTCATAAAAATAAAAAAGTAGAAGATCCTGCGAAGTATTTTTTTACAGGATATATAAAGTAGATGCAAACTCTTCCTATTAAAAAATTTGTCCTTGAAACTTATGGATGTCAAATGAATACAGCTGATTCTGAGCTTGTTGAAGGTATATTATTAGACTTAGGCTTAGAAAAAACACAAGATTTGCATGAGGCAGATGCAATCTTTCTTAATACATGTGCTATAAGAGAAAATGCAGAAGTCAAGGTTCATTCACGCTTAGGCAATCTCCGTAAAATAAAGCAAGTGAAGCCAGAATTAATCATTGGAGTTCTTGGTTGTATGGCTCAAAACCTTAAAGATGATTTATTGAAAAATAAACCATATGTAGATATTATTTTAGGCCCTGATTCTTATAGGAATATTCCAAAACTAATGAATAGACATCTTATAGAGAAAAAGAGTATTGTTGATACAAAATTATCAAAATACGAAGTATATGAAGATATGTTTCCAAGTAGAGGAGATACTTTCAATGCATGGGTTTCTATTATGAGAGGTTGTGATAAATTTTGTTCTTTTTGTATAGTGCCTTTTACTAGAGGAAGAGAAAGAAGTAGAAGTGTTGATAGCGTTATTACTGAAGTAAAGAAAGCAGTAGATGAAGGCTATGTCGAAATCACTTTATTGGGACAAAATGTAAACTCCTACAAGCATGAAAAGAAATCATTCGCTGATTTATTGTTGGCAGTATCTGATATTCCCGGTGTTAAAAGAATTAGATATACCTCACCTCATCCGCAAGATATCAATATAGAATTACTAGAAGTGATGGCTTCTAGAGATAATATTTGTAACTATGTACACTTTCCAATGCAATCAGGATCAAATGAAGTATTAAAGCGTATGAATAGAACCTATACAAGAGAACACTTTTATTATATGGCTAAAAAAATTAGAGAGATTATGCCTAATTGCGGTTTATCTACAGATATTATTGTAGGGTTTCCAGGAGAAACTGATGAACAATTTAGAGAGACCTTAGACTTGATGGAGAAAATCAAATTTAATTCTGCTTACACTTTTAAATATTCTTCAAGACCCTATACAAGAGCAGCTCAATTTTCTGACCAAATTCCAAAACAAATCAAAAAAGATAGATTGGATGAGATGCTTAAGCTGCAACGAAAACATACGCTTGAACTAAATATGAAAAAAGTTGGAAATTTTGAACAAGTTTTAATAGAAAAAGAAAGTAAAAAATCTACAAATCATTGGGCAGGAAGAACTGATTCGAATGAATGGGTGATTTTAGAAAAAAATCATAGTAAAATTAAAGATATTATTCCGGTAGAAATTATAGAGGCTAGTGGAGTAATTTTACGTGGAAAAGAAATAACAGGAGCATAATGTTTAGAATATTAAGAGTATTATTTTTCTTAGGTTTTTTAGCAGGAGCTTTTTTGCTATTTGATAAAAATAGTGAGCCAATTGTGATCTACTTTTTTAAAGATAACGGCTATTCTATTCCTGGATATTTAGCTTTTATATTATTTACAATGATAGGTGTAATTGTAGGATATATCATATCACTCAAATCTGTCTTTTCTTATCGATCAGAAATATCAAAACTTGTTAAAACAAACAAAGATACTTCAGAAGAGCTTGATAGTCTAAGAAATGTAGCGGTTGGCGAAGAGTTTAGCTTTACTGAAAAGGAGTAAATACCCTTGAATATTATCTATTTTTTTATTGTATCTACTCTACTCATTATTATTTATTTCGTAAGGAAGAGACCATCACAACAACCAAGCGATATTGAAGTATATAATCAGGCGTTAAAAGCCATCATCGATAACAATCATGAGAAAGCATTTAAAATCTTAAAAAATATCATTGCCAAAGATTCAAACAATACAGAAGCATATTTATTATTAGGGAATCTTTTAAGAGATAGAGATATCAATAAAGCTACTAAGATTCATCAAACCATTATTGTTAGACCAAAATTATCAAAAGAGTTAAAGGTTCAGATTCATCAAGCTTTGGGTCTAGATTACTTAGAGCTTGGAAATACAGTCAGAGCAGAAGATGAATTTAAAAAAATGCTAGATATAGATTCTAAAAATAAATGGTCTTTAGGAATGTTAAAAAATATCGCTACTGAAAATAAATCATGGAATGATGCACTTGAGTATGAAAAAAAGCTAATAAAATACTATCCTGAGATTAAGAAGAGAGATGAATCAAAACTGAATTATTTCGTTGCTATGGATTATAAAGATAAGAATAATGAAAAAAATTATCTGTACTACTTAAAAAAGAGTATTAAGTCAGATCATGTTTATAGTGAATCTTATCTAGAATTATCTTCGCATTATATTGATAATACAGATTTAGCTATGGAGCACCTTATTCTATTCTCTAAAGCAAATCCAAGTGGTAGTGTTACAGCATTCAAGAAAATTGAAAACCTTTTGTTTGATGAAAAAAGATTTGATGATGTAGAGAGTTTATATAGAAAAATTTTAGAAGATGATTTCAATAGCTATGCTTTCAATCGATTGGTTGATATTTACCTTGAAAAAAATGAAAAAGATGAAGCTGTAGAATTGATAGAAAAATTTATGCCAAAATTTGACTACCACTCAAAAAGTTCTAATAAATCATATGTAATACGATTAAATCGAATGAAGGTAGATTCAGATAATTTTGATATGAGAAAAGCTTTATCGAGCTTTTGTAACGATATAATTGAGAATGAGAATATTAATTAGAGCAATCCTTATATTAGTTTGTGTAGTAAATATACTATTTAGTCAAACTACAGATTCAGGAGTCCTTTATCAGCAAGCTACTAATACCGTTGATGCAGATAAGGCATCTAAAATCTATGATAAAATTATCCAGTTAAATAGTAAGTCTGATTATTATTGGTTATCAATATTGAAAAAAGCTGAAATTAACTATGCTATAGGTTCATACATCTCTGCTTCTAACCTATTTAAAGAGTTCAATATCGAAGCCCCAACACATTTAGTGACAGATGATTCAAAAGATCTTTTTTTTAAGTCATTAACTGCTGCAGGACAGATAGATTCTTTAAAGGTTTATCAGAAAAAATTAAATAGCTCAGGGTTTTCAAAAAAAACAAAAACTATTGCAAAGAAAAATAATGTATGGTTTGTACAGTTCGGCGTTTATAGTAAAAAAGAGAGTGCAAATATTTTAAAAGAATCTTTAATAGAGGATGGTTTGTCAGGCATTCAAGTAAGTCAAGTTATGAACAGAGGAAAAATGATTTATTATGTTAGGGGTATTAATGTTAAATCATATGCTTTAGTACAAAAACAAGCAAACAAACTTAAAAAGAAGGATATTGATTTTATTATATCTGGATATTAAGAGTTTATTTCTTTGCTACTTTATATAATCCAATAATAATAGCTGATATCAGAGCTAATGCTACTATATCATTATAGGGAGAAGGTAAAGCATACTCAGGCCAGTAATTTTTATTAAAGAATAAAGGTATAGCAATAAATATAGCCATCAACGCTTCTCCAGTAATTAAGCCTGAAGCCAGCAGTAAACCATTATTCTTACCTGATTCAGAAGCAGTTTTTCCAGCAAAATGATTAAGCATTCCACCAACAAAAATAGGAAAAGTTAATTCAATAGGAAGATAGATTCCAATCGCAACTGCCAATATAGGTACTCTAAATTCTGCGCCTCTACGTAATTGATATTGATCAAGCATAATAATTAAGATGCCTAATACTCCACCAGCATAAATCATTCCCCATTCTAGATTGCCAGAGAATACGCCATTTGCTACACTAGTCATGAGTACTGCCTGAGGTGCAGGTAAGTCTGAGCTTCCAATACCATACGCTTCATGTAAGAGTGTTAAAACGATTCCAAGTGTTAATGCAGAGCTAATAACACCTACTAGCTGCATAAGTTGTTGCTTCCATGGAGTAGCACCAACAATATTACCAGTTTTAAGATCTTGTAGATTATCTCCACCAATTGCAGCTGCACAACATACTACTGCACCAATAAGAATAGCAGCAGCAGCCCCTTTAGATGAATCCACATCAAAGAAAGTAATAATTAATAATGAACTGAATAATATTGTGGCGATAGTCACACCTGATATAGGATTATTTGAAGATCCTACTACCCCTGCCATATAAGCAGCAACAGCAGAGAATAGGAATCCAAAGATACACATAATAATAGATAGTATAATTGCAGAAGTCCAAGATGGAATAATATCAAAATATGTAAAGGATATAGGTATAAGCATTAATAAGATAGCTATAAACACATAGTTAATAGGAAGATCCCTCTCTTCCAATGGAACATCGCTAGCATTATCTCCTAAGGTTTTTAGACTAAGCTGGATACTTTCAATGAGAGGTTTTGCTAGTTGAATAACAGACCAGATTCCACCAACTACCATTGCTCCAACACCTAAATAACGTATTTTTGCATTCCAAATAATATTTGCACCCTCAAATAAAGAATCGCCTTCATGTCCATATAAATAAGAATAAATAGGAATTGCTACCGCCCATGAGATTAATCCACCAGAGAAAGCAAGGATACCAATATTTCTACCTACAATATATCCTACACTAATAAGTGAAGGAGATAAGCTGGCGCCCATTCCAAAAATAGCACCTCTAATAGCTATTGCTCCACCTACAGCACTAGACCAAATTCCAAACGCTAATTCTCCGAGTTTAACTACTCCTCCTACAAGAGCTGATAGCCCAATTAGTTTTAAACTTTCACTCGATTTTTTAGCATCAGATTCATGCCCTGTTTTTAATACAGCGGCAGTTGCAACACCTTCAGGAAATTTTAAATTTGCTTTCAAGATTAATGCGCGTCTTAATGGTACAGTAAATAATGCTCCTAATATTCCACCTACCATAGCAATCTTGGTTACTTCCCAGTAATTAATAGTATCCCAATAGCCTATCAATACAAGAGCAGGAATAGTAAAAATAACTCCAGCCGCTAATGATTCTCCAGCTGATGCAGCGGTTTGTACAATATTATTTTCTAGAATATTTGATTCACGAAATAGTTTTAAGATTCCCATGGACATAATTGCAGCAGGAATAGAAGCAGAGATTGTCATACCTGCATACAAGCCTAAGTAGGCCATTGCAGAAGAAAGAACTATTGACAGAAAAATACTTAAAAAAAATGCTTTTACTGTTATCTCTTGTTTCATAATTTCAACTTACAAATTATTTAACAGGGGTGCAATTGCTGAGAACATACCCTACGACTTGATCTAGATAATGCTAGCGTAAGGAAAAATAAAAAAATGAAAAATAAATATATATCATACTTAACACTGATTGCGATGTTCTTTGTGAGCATCCAAGTATTTCATCATCACGATTTAGACTTATCGAATGAAAATGTACTTAATCGTAATATTGAATCAATAATAAATGAAGATATACATAAGTGTGATCTTTGTAAGCTAGGTTATACCAAATTTTTTCTTACAGAAGATACTTTTTTATTTAATGAAGTTTTTTCTAGTAGTTGTGGTATAGTTCAGCCTAAGGCATATTTTTATAAAGAAATTTATAAAATATCAAATAAATCTCCACCTCTAGTTTAATAATTATACAATTATAATATTAATCGATATCTATAAAAGGTATCTAATTTATTAAACTCATTTAAGGAGAAAAAAATGAAACGATTTATTTTAACACTATTTTTCATGAGCATTATTTTTGCTCAATCAACAATCACGGGACTTGTCATTGATCAAGATACAGGTCTTCCATTAAAGGATGCAAATGTATCTGTCGTCGATGACAGTGGAGCAAGCATTGCTGGAACTAGTACAGATGATGATGGAAAATTTGAACTTAGTCTTTCTGAAGGCAGAAAAGTTCAAGTCTCTGTTATTGGATATGAGAATGCAACTGCTGATGTAGTATTTAATCAGTCTATGATTTTCAATCTTGTAAGCGAAGCCATATCTTTTGAAGGTGTAAGAGTCTTCTCGTCACTTCGCAAAGTTAATGAAGGTGACCTAGCTACTTCAGCAATCATTTTTAATGATGAGCTACAAGTTAAGCAAGGACAGCACTTCAGTGACTTAATACAAAAAGTTCCAAATCTAAATTATGCAGGTGGAACTTCCAGACCGAAATATTTTCAAATTAGAGGAGAGGGTTCTGTAAGTCGATATGCTGACCAAGGACCTCCAAGTACTTATGTTGGATTGGTTTTAGATGGGATGGATCTGTCTGAACTTGGTATGATTACACCTCTTTTTGATATGCAGCAAGTAGAAGTACTAATGGGTGTCCAAACTAGTTTATTTGGTGCATCAGCATCTTCTGGTTTGATTAATTTTAAAACTAACGATCCAACGGATAAACAAGAAGGATATGTTATGACCCAATTTGGTTCATACAATACTCTTACAAATGGAATTGTCTATAATACTCCATTATCAAATGGTTGGAAGTTAAGATTAGTAGGTCACTCGAATGTTTCAGATGGATATAAAGATAATGTTGCTTCAGGCATAGATTATGCATCAGCAAATAGAGATGAGACATCATTTAGAGCTAAATTATTAAAGACTGGCGATAATAATATTACGCAAAAGTATACAATGATTTACTCTGATTTTGATAATGGATATGATAACTGGGCTCCAGATAATAATACTGATAATATTACCTATTCAGATAATCCAGGTAAAGACAGTCAAAAATCACAGATTTTTATAGCTGACTATAGTTATGATCTTGATGAAGGTTTTGCTGATCTGAATGTCGGTGTATCAAACAATGAAACATTACATAGTTATGATTCAGATTGGGGAAATTATCAATTTTGGATTCAAGATCCTTACAACTTTGATCCAGCAGTAGAAGGATATCAATATGACTTTTTTGATTCATTCGATAGAGACATTGATACAAGAACTGTTGATTTTAGATTAAGATCAAATACTGCCAATGATAATAAAGTAGACTATGTAATGGGATTATATCAGTCTAATTATGAAGAAAAAACTAATGCAGATGGATACATTTTTGGAGGCTCTTCCACAGGTTTAGCTTCTGCTTATGATATTATCACAAAGTCTGCATATGGTGAATTAGCATTTAATTTTAAAAATGATTCATCAGTTTCTTTAGCCTTTAGATCCGAAGCTAGAGATCTTACATATAATGATTTTAATGATAAAAGTGCAAGCTTTGATATGATGGGTGATTTTGAAAACTCATATAAAATTGCTTATGAATTTCATCCAACTCCAACCCTACATTGGTTTGCTTATTACGCTGAAGGATATCATCCTGCAGGTATAAATCAAAATCCATATTTAGACGCGGATGAAAAAACATATGATGCAGAAACTTATTTTGATATAACTACTGGAATAAGATGGTATACTGATAATATAAAATTATCAAGTTCTCTATTTTACTTAGAGCATGATGGTCATATTTATGAAACAAGTGAGCAATTGGATCCAATGAATCCTAATGCATTTGCTTTTTTTAAGACAAATGCTGAATCAGGCTATGAGTATGGTTCTGAATCAACTGGTGAATTTAGAATAAGTGATAAATTTACTATTAATGCTACTTTAGGATTATTGAGTTCTGAAATTGAGTTGGGTGGTCATGATGAACATGGCGATGATGACCATGATGAAGACCACGGCGATGATGACCATGATGAAGACCACGGCGATGATGACCATGATGAACATGGCGATGAACATGAAGGTCATGAGCATGGTAAAAAAGCACATTCACCAAACTGGAATTACAGCTTATCATTTAACTATGATTTCACTGTAAACAATTCTTTAATGATTGAAATTTCAGGAAAAGATGGATTTGTATTTGATTCTGCGCATGATGAGTATGAATCAGAACCATATCATCTATTGAATGCATATTATAATCATTCAATCAATCAATTTGATCTAGGATTCTATGCAAAGAATATCCTTGATGAAAGTTACACAGATAGAGGATTTATTATTGGTCTAGAACCTCCAATATATCAAGAGAAGCTATACAAGTCTTTTGGACCTCCAAGAGAAATTGGAATGTCATTAACATATAGTTTCTAATGTCTTATTTTCATAATTTAGCGGGTATTGTATTACCCGCTAAATTATGAGCTCTAAACAACAAAAAAGATTATTCATTATTGATGGCTATGCCACTTTATATCGATCACATTATGCTTTAATCAGAAATCCATTAACAAATATTGCTGGTACACCTACCAGCGCTATATTTGGATTTGCGAATCAAGTATTTCAATTAATTGAAGATGAAAAGCCAGATTATCTTGTTGCAGCTTTTGATTCAAAAGGTAAAAACTTTAGACATGAACTCTACACAGACTATAAGGCAAATCGATCTGCAATGCCCGATGAGATACAAACACAACTTCCATATTTATGGGAACTTCTAGAGGCAATGAATATCCCAATGTTAAGAGTGGGAGGTGTAGAAGCAGATGATATTATTGGAACGGTTGCTAAGATGTGTGATAAAGAAAATCTGCAGTGCAATATTGTAAGTGGAGATAAAGACTTTATGCAATTAATTAATGATAAGACGTTCTTATATGCCCCTCAAGCAAGAAAGCGTGCAAAAGAAATATTTGATAATAAAAAAGTATTAGAAAAATGGGGAGTTGGGCCAGAGCATATCATTGATTTACTAGGTCTGATGGGAGATAGCTCAGATAATGTACCAGGCGTACAGGGAGTTGGTCCCAAGACAGCAATGAAATTGATACAAGATTTCGGTTCTATTGAAAATATATATGAAGAAATTGATAATATTAGTAATGAAAAAATGAGAGAAAAGTTGTTAAATAGCAAAGACAACGCTTTCTTAAGCAAGCAATTAGTTACTATTTTGACTGATGTAGATATTGAGGCTACTATCAGTGATTTTAAAAAGAAGGAAATGGATTCAAAAAAATTAGAAGATATTTTTAAGGAATTGGAGTTTTCTGGTCTACTTAAAAAAATTGGTTCAAAGGAGTCTGTTGAAATCAAAACAGTAAAACGAGAAAAGAAATACGAAAATCTTACCAGTATAAATCAATTAAAATCATTTGTTAGTTCAGTGAAAGAAAATGAATGGCTATCTGTTGATTTAGAAACTACTTCTATCAATCCTATGATGGCTGAGATTGTAGGATTTAGTTTTTCTGTCAAGAAAGATACAGGAGTATATATTCCAATACGCTTTAAAGATAAGACAGACAATTTATTTGGAGATGACGACCTTCAGGTTGTCATTGATATTTTAAAGCCAGTATTAGAGAATCAAAATATTCCAAAAACAGGACAAAATATTAAATATGATGCATTAATAATGAAACGATACGGAATTGATTTGAATGGTATTGCTTTTGATACAATGATTGCTGCACATTTGATTAGTCCTAATGTTAGATCGTACAAATTAGACAATTTGTCTCTAACACATCTTGGTTATAAGATGGTTCCTATACAAGACTTAATTGGATCAGGAAAAAATCAGATAACCATGGATCAAGTTACCTTAGAGGATGTATCTTTTTATGCAGCAGAAGATGCTGATGTTGTGATTGAGTTGACTGATATTTTTCTGAAAGAACTGAAAAATCAAAAATTATATAACTATTTCAAAACAATTGAAATTGATTTATTACCTGTTTTAATTGATATGCAATTTAACGGGATTTTTGTTGATAAAGATTACCTTGCAATACGTTCCAGCGAAATTGGTATAAAAATTGATGTTCTCCATAATCAAATTACAAAATTAGCAGATCAAGATTTTAATGTGAATTCTTCGCAACAGCTTGCGGAGATTTTATTTGATAAATTAAACCTACCGATGATTAAAAAGCGATCTACAGCAGAAGCTGTTTTATCAGAATTGAAAAATAAGCATGAGCTTCCAAAGTTAGTATTGCAGTATAGGAAATTATTTAAACTAAAGAATACCTATCTTGACCCAATACCAACTAATATTAATCCAGTGTCTAATAGAGTCCACTCTTCATTTAATCAAACTATGACAGCCACAGGAAGACTGTCTTCGAGTAGTCCAAATTTTCAGAATATTCCTATTCGAACAGAAGATGGAAAAGATGTAAGGAAGGCTATTAGAGCACAATCATCAGATTATCAAATTTTTTCTGCAGATTATTCTCAAGTCGAACTAAGAGTTATGGCACACTTAAGTCAAGATGTGGCTCTTATCGACGCCCTTAATAAGGGAGAAGATATACATACATTTACTGCAAAAAATATATTTGATATAGATAAAGATGAGAATGTGTTACCTGAGATGCGACGTACGGCAAAAATAGTCAATTTTGGAATTATGTATGGTGCAGGTCCATTTCGTTTAAGTAAAGAGTTGGATATTTCATTCGGAGAAGCTAAAAAAATAAAAGATGCTTATTTTAGTAAGTATAAAGGTATTGAAGATTATATCGCAAGGTCTAAAGTGCTTATTAAATCTGAAAAATCTGTACAGACATTATTAGGAAGAAAGAGAGCTGTATGGGACTCAGATAGTCAAAATAAAATTAGAAGAGATGCTGCAGAGCGAATGGCTATTAATATGCCCATTCAGGGGACAGCAGCTGAAATGATTAAGCTTGCAATGATTAAAATATATAAAGACCTAAAAGATAAAAATCTAAAATCAAAATTGATTTTACAGGTTCATGATGAGTTGCTTTTAGAGGTTCATAAAGATGAAATAGATTATATATCAGAAATGGTAATTAAAAATATGAAGAACGCAATACAGCTAGACGTTCCAGTAGAAATTGATTGTGGTTTTGGCCCATCTTGGTTTGAGGCACACTAATGAACTATATTGGATCAAAAGTATATATCGATTTAAAGCAATTAGTAAAAAACTATCATCTTTTAAACAATAAAGTCGGTAATCTTCCTATTATGGCTACAGTAAAAGCTAATGGATATGGTCATGGTGCTGTCGAAGTTTCAAAAGCTTTAGAAAAAGAAGGGGTTAGGTATTTAGCAGTCTTTACAATCGAAGAAGGTATAGAATTGAGAGAAGCTGGAGTTCAATCAGACATTTTACTTTATTCAAAGCTAAATCCTCATGGTATAGATAGCGCTATAAAACATAAACTTACTTTAAACATCTCTTCTTTTGATGATCTAAAAATTTTAGAGACATATAATACACAAGAGCATACACTTAAAGTGCACTTAAAGATAGATACTGGAATGACAAGATTGGGCGTACCTCATAATCAAGCAGAAGATTTTTTCAAGCAAGCACAAGATATTAACCATATAGAGATTGAAGGATTATATTCTCATTTTGCAACTGCAGATGAAGGAGATTTAACATATGCAAAATCTCAATTAGACAAGTTTAATGCAGTGTTAACAGTTGCAGAAAAGCTAAATATTAAACCTTCATTAATTCACTGTAGTAATAGTGGAGCAATTCTAAATTTACCAGAATCACGGTTTAATATAATTCGTACAGGGATGTTATTATATGGAGGATTTCCATCTGATGAAGTACCTCAAGATTTGCCTATTAAACCAGTAATGACTTTTACTGCTCCTGTCGTAGAAATCAGAGATGTAAAAGCAGGAACTCATATTAGTTATGGTGGAGTATATACTACAAAAGAAGATACAAGAATTGCAGTAGTACAAGCTGGATTTGCAGATGGAGTACCACGTCCTTGGTATGTAGATGGATTTGTAAAGTTTAAAGATCAAAATTTAAAGATTACTGGAAGAATTTGCATGGATCAGTTGATGATTGATATCGGATCAGCTGATATTAAGTATGGAGATGAGGTATTAATTTTTGGTTCCAATAAACATGGAACTATTCTAGTGAATGACATTGCTCAAACTATTGATTCTACATCGTATGTACTAGTAACTGCGATTGGAATCCGTCCAAAAAGAATTTATTCTTAGGCCATTATTTTTTATATTATAAAGAGCAAGCAAAGAGCGGAGTAGATGCAGTTTAAGAGCGTATTAATCGCCTAAAAGAACAAAGCAAAGATATCGTTCTTATGATAGATGATTTAAAAGATATAAGACGTAATCTAAATAGGATTGTAGAAAATGGAAAAAAATAAAACAGTTAAAATTGGTGGAGCTTCCGCATTTTGGGGAGATACCAATAATGCAGCAGCACAACTTGTACATAGTAAGCAGATTGATTATCTAGTCTTTGATTATCTAGCAGAAATAACAATGTCTATTTTGGCAGGTGCAAAAATGAAAAATTCTGAATTAGGATACGCTACAGACTTTGTAAAACAAGTTGCTCCATTATTACAAGATATAAAAATACAGGGAATTAAAGTCGTTAGCAATGCAGGAGGTATTAATCCTCAAGCATGTCGTGAAATGTTGCTGGATGCAGCTAAAAAAGCAAACGTTGAATTAAATGTTGCTGTAGTTGAAGGTGATAATCTTTTAGATCAAAAAGATACATTACAAGCACTACCTGTAAAAGAAATGGAAATAGGAAGCTCAATGCCAGAAAATGTAATGAGTATTAATGCATATCTTGGAGCTTCTGCGATTGAAAGTGCTTTAAAAGAAGGTGCAGATGTTGTTATTACAGGAAGATGTGTTGATAGTGCAGTTGTATTAGGTCCGTTAATGTATGAATTTGGTTGGAAGTCCACAGAATATGATTTACTTGCAGCAGGAAGTTTAGCTGGTCATATCATTGAATGTGGTGCTCAATGTACAGGTGGAAATTTCACTGATTGGCATTTAATAAAAGATTTTGATAATATGGGCTTTCCTATTGTAGAAGTACAAGCGAATGGAGATTTCATTGTTACAAAACCAGAAAATACTGGTGGTATTGTATCATTTGGCTCAGTTGCTGAACAATTTTTATATGAGATTGGTAATCCAAATGCATATATCTTACCGGATGTAATATGTAATTTTACTAATGTTACTATTAAAGAAATTGGAGTCAATCGTGTATTATTTTCTGGTGCAAAAGGTATTGCTCCAACAAGTACCTATAAAGTTTCTGCTACTTATTTAAGCGGTTATCGCGTTACAGTACCAATCATTATTGGTGGTATTAATGCTGTTAAAAAAGCACAAATCACTGCTGATGCTATTATTAAGAAAACTCAACGCATGTTTAAAGAAAACGGTTGGGCTGATTATACAGATAAAAAGATATCTATTATTGGAACAGAGGCAATGTATGGTCATAATGCACTTCCAGTTAAACCGAGAGAAGTATTGTTAAGAATTGTGGCAACACATAATCAAAAAGAGGCATTAATTCTTTTATCTAAGGAAATTGCACAAGCATCTACCGGTATGACTCCTGGCTTTACTAACATGCTTGGTGGTAGACCTTCTGTATCTCGATCAATAAGACTATTCTCTTTTCTGGCACCAAAAAATAGTGTAGAAACTGTAGTTGACGTATGTGATAAGAGGTTCGAAATAGATAATGGAAATGAGTTCAGTAATATAGAAGATTTACAGGATGTTGAAATTCCTATACAGGATCTACAACCAACAGATTCAGAAGTATCCTTACTTAAGCTAGCTTACGGTCGTAGTGGAGATAAAGGAGATCATTGTAATATTGGTATTATTGCTAGGCAGTCAGAATATCTTCCATATATTAAGAATTTTTTAACAACTGATCGGGTAGCAAAGCATTTTGCACATGTATTGCAAGGCGATGTTCATTGTTGGGATGTTCCTGGAATACATGCATTAAATTTTCTGCTTAAAAATTCTTTAGGTGGAGGAGGAATGGCAAGTTTAAATATAGATCCACAAGGTAAGGCATATGCACAACAACTACTTGATATTAAAGTACCAGTTCCAAGTGCTATAGCTGAGGAGATAAGATAACTATACAATATAACAGAGTGCTTAGAAAAGAATTAGCATTCCAACCGTTACAAAAAAGTGATAAACATAAACCGTTTGATGGTTTTCATTTATCAAAACTTCCAGAAGTTTTAGAAAGAAAATTATAATTAATTATAGGAAAAAAAATGGCAAAAGAATATAAATCTAAAGTAAATATTGAATCAGAATCTTATCTAAAAAATCGAGATGGTATGCTAAAACTAATAACTAAGCTACGCAATATTGAAAAAAGAGGTGTTAATGCTTCAGAGCGTAAGCGTTCTCGCTTTGAAGAGCGTGGACAGCTAACCCCAAGAGAAAGATTAAACGCACTAATTGACCCAGGATCTGAGTTTGTAGAATTATATAATATGGCAGGATATTTAGTAGAAGACAATAATCCTGACACTAGCGTTCCTGGAGCAAGCGTAATTGCAGGTATTGGATTCATCAATGATATTAGATGTTTAATAATGGTTGATGATAGCGGAATTAATGCTGGCGCTGCAACAAGTATGACTGTTGATAAAGCAATTGGATGTCTAAAAATTTCTTTAGAAAAAAAGTTACCTTTCGTTCACTTAGTCGAAAGTGCAGGAATTAATCTCATGAATTATAAAGTCGAAATTTGGGCGAGAGCTGGTAAAATGTTTGCAGGTTTAGCAAGACTAAGTGCTGCTGGAGTTCCAACCATAACAGTACTGCACGGCCTTTCTACAGCTGGAGGAGCTTATAATGTTGGAATGAGCGATTATGTTATTGGTGTCAAAAAGAATGGGATGGCTGCATTAGCAGGACCAGCACTTTTAAAAGCAGCAACGAATGAAATATCCTCTAATGAAGAATTAGGCGGTTCTGAGATGCATGCTACAGTTTCAGGTCTTGTAGAATATCTCGCTGAAGATGATATAGATGCCATCAATATTACGAGAGATATTGTTAGCAGTCTTGATTGGAACAGTGCAGCGCTTCCATTAACAGTAAAAGAATATGAAGAACCAAAATATGATGCTGATGAGATTGCAGGTATTGTAAATCTAGACTATAGAAGACTTTATGATGTTAGAGAGATTTTATCTCGCATTGTTGATGAATCTAAATTTATTGAATTCAAACCAAGATATGGATTTACAACGCTTTGTTTTCATGCGGAGATTTATGGTCAAAATTGTGGAATTATTGGCAATAATGGACCAATAGATACCAATGGTGCTACTAAAGCTGCACAATTTATTCAGTTATGCGATAAATCGAATATTCCACTGATATTTATAAATAACGTTACAGGCTTTATGGTAGGAAAGCAATATGAGCAAGCAGGAATGATCAAGCATGGATCTAAGATGATCCAAGCCGTAACAAATGTTACCGTTCCCAAAATAACATTATATGCAGGCGCAAGTTTTGGTGCTGGTAATTATGGAATGTGTGGATATGCTTATGAACCAGACTTTTTATTGTCTTGGCCTAATGCAGTTACAGGTGTTATGGGTGGAAAGCAAGCAGCATCAACTATGAGTCAAGTTATTGCAGCATCAGCTAAAGGTCGTGGCGAAGAGATTGATCAAGAAAAACTTGATGAAAAAGAAAAAGCAATTACAGAACATTTTGATAGTCAATCAAGTGCGTTTTATACATCAGGGCGACTACTTGATATGGGAATCATTGATCCTAGACATACAAGAAAAATTTTAGGGTTTCTTTTAGATACATGTAAAGAAGCTCAAAATCGCACATTGAAATCAAACACTTTTGGCATTGCAAGGATGTAGGAGAGAATTATGACAAAAAATCTACCAAATACAAATAGTATTATACTAGAATTAGATAATAATTGGCTAACGATTTGGCTTAATACTCCAGAAAATCGTAATGCATTAACTGATAAAATGATCGATGATTTCAATAGCGTATTTAAGGTATTAAATAATACTAGAGATATTAGAGGCGTTACTATTAGAGGTAAGAATAATGTTTTTTGTGCTGGCGGTGATTTAAAAGGAATGAATAAGGTGTTTGATAGCAAAAATCCAATTGAAGATGCCATAGAATTGAGTACAAGAGTAGGACATTTTTTTAAATCAATAAATTCTCTTCCTCAAGTTACCATTATGATTATTGAGGGTGTTGCAATGGCCGGAGGGCTAGGCCTTGCGTGTGCAGGTGATATCACAGTTGTACATTCTGATACAAAATTTGCTTTAACAGAAACTATGATTGGATTAACTCCAGCTCAAATATCACCATACCTTGTTTCAAAAATGGGCTATGCAAATGCTAGACACTTAATGTTGACTGCGGCAAGATTTGATGGAAAAGATGCACAGAAAATTGGATTAGCAGATTTTATTTTTGATGATGAAAGCGAAGTAAAAGAAATTGAGAATAAGCTTAAATCTCAAATATTAAAATGTGCACCAGGAGCGATTGCACAAACAAAAGAATTGGTTAATTCTTTTGCAATTAAAGTAGATAAAGATTTTATCGATTTAGCAAGTAAGAATTTTGCTGATCAAATATTAGATGGAGAAGGAAAAGAAGGAATTTCTTCATTTATTGAAAAACGTAAACCAAAGTGGCAAAAATAATTTTATTTAGGAGAAAAAAATGAAATTTACAGATGAACATCACGCATTATATAAAACAGTTAAAGAATTTGGTGAAAATGAAATAAAACCATTTTCCGAAGAATGGGAAAAAGCGGGAATTTATCCAGCCCATGAAATTTTTAAAAAAATGGGGGACTTAGATTTACTAGGAATAACAAAAGATCCCAAATATGGAGGAACAGGGCTTGATTATTCTTTTTCTGTTGTTTTTGCTGAAGCCCTTGGACATGCTTGTAATGCTTCGGCAATAATGAGCATAGGAGTGCAAACTGATATGGCAACTCCTGCTTTAGATAAGTATGGATCTGATCTGATTAAGAAAGAATTTCTAGCACCGTCTATATCTGGTGATTATGTTGCTGCTCTTGCAGTAAGTGAGCCAAATAGCGGATCAGATGTTGCATCAATTAAAACCTCAGCAAAAAAAGATGGTGATGACTATATCATCAATGGTCAAAAAATGTGGATTACTAATGCTACTCAAGCAGACTATTTTTGTGTGTTAGTGAATACAAGCAATGATTCAGTACATCACAATAAATCGTTAATCGTAGTTCCATCAAATACTCCAGGGCTGTCTGTTGGTGATAAAATAGATAAAATTGGAATGAGAGCTTCAGATACAGCACCAGTTTATTTTGATAATGTAAGAGTACCTCAAGCTTATAGAATCGGAGAGGAAGGTGCAGGATTTACTATGCAAATGAAGCAATTTCAAGAGGAGAGATTATTCCTTACAGCGTCAACTCTTATAGCAATGGAAAATTGTATAAAAGATACTATTGAATATTGTACAGAAAGAAAGGCTTTTGGAAAGTCAATTCTAGATAATCAAGTTATTCATTTTAGACTTGCTGAGCTTCAAACTGAGCTTGAAGCATTAAGAGCTTTAACTTATAAAGCATGCGATAGATTTGTTGATGGTAAGGATGTAACAATGTTAGCATCAATGGCAAAGTTAAAAAGTGGAAGATTAATACGTGAAGTTACAGATTCATGTTTACAATATTGGGGTGGAATGGGCTTTACTACTGAAAATCCTGTTTCTCAACAGTACAGAGATGGTAGACTTCAATCAATTGGCGGCGGAACAGATGAAATAATGCTACAGATTATTTGTAAGCATATGGATACGTTACCGAAAAAATAATTTTAGGAGAAAGTTATAAAGATTCGAGGAGCAAACTAAAACCTAACCAAGGGTAAATGAAAGGAATTAAGAGGTATTTTTTAAACTTTAATCTGCTCCTCATTTTAGTATATGTTTTATATAAAATAATGTTCCCCTTTTTTCTTTTTTTTACTTATTATACAAGCATGATCGCGGGATGGAGCAGCTTGGTAGCTCGTCGGGCTCATAACCCGGAGGTCGTAGGTT
Organism: uncultured bacterium; assembly: GCA_905182795.1. Classification (GTDB taxonomy): domain Bacteria; phylum Fidelibacterota; class Marinisomatia; order Marinisomatales; family Marinisomataceae; genus Marinisoma. The sequence continues at coordinate 48,817 of CAJJCZ010000012.1, forward strand.
CAAATCCTACTCCCGCTACTAACCTCCGTTCAAAAAAGGACAATTAAAAATGGAATTATCAAATAAAAAAGAATACAGTATCTTTCAAAAGATTTTGCTTAACCCTATCTTTCTTTTTCTGATTGTAGCCTCTTCAATGTGGTCAGTATGGGATATAACTAAATCGGAATCTTCTGAGGAATTATTAATGAAAAAAGCAAATGAACTAGCACAAAAATTTATTATTACAGATGGTCATATTGATGTCCCTTGGCGTTTGCATAAGGGTGGATATGAAGATTTATCCGTAAGAACTCCAGGTGGAGATTTTGATTATGTTCGTGCAACAGAAGGCGGACTAGATGTCCCTTTTATGTCAATATATGTTCCTGCTACTTATCAAGTAACTGGCGGAGCAAAAGCAATGGCAGAAGAATTAATTGGAATGGTAGAAAGAATTACAACCGATCATCCAGACAAATTTGAGATTGCATATAACGTTTCAGATGCCGATAGAATTGTTAGTGAAGGAAAGATAGCACTTCCAATGGGTATGGAAAATGGAGCTCCTATAGAAGGAGATTTAAAAAATATTGAATATTTTCATAATAAAGGAATTAGTTATATTACTTTAACTCATTCTAAAGATAATGCTATTTGTGATTCTTCATATGACACAACAGGCACTCATCAAGGTTTAAGTAGTTTCGGCGCAGAAGTAGTTACAGAGATGAATAGAGTAGGAGTTATGGTGGATATATCTCATGTATCTGATAATGCTTTTTATCAAGTAATGGATATTACAAAAGTTCCTGCAATTGCTTCTCATTCTTCATGCAGGCATTTTACTCCAGGTTTTGAACGAAATATGAGTGATAATATGATTAAACGTCTTGCTGAAAATGGTGGAGTAATTCAAATTAATTTTGGTTCATCATTTGTTACTAAATCATCACAAGATAAGCGTACTGCAAATGGAGAAAAAGTAAGTCAATATGCAGAAGAAAATAATTTAGAATCTGATGATCCTAAAGTTCAAGAGTTTGCTAAACAAGTTGCTGAAGATAACCCTGTTTTTTGTGATGTAACAGATGTAGCAGACCACATTGATCGTGTAGTAGAATTAGCTGGTATTGAGCATGTTGGTTTTGGGTCAGATTATGATGGAGTAGGAGATACTCTTCCATATGGACTTAAAGACCCTTCTGATTTTCCTAATTTAATATATCATTTATTAAAAAGAGGTTATTCTGAAGAGGATATCGAAAAAATATGTTATAAAAATGTATGGCGCGTTTGGAAAGCAACTGAAGAATTTGCTAATTCTCAAAGTTAGTATAGTTCCTATTCAGAAATTTGTCGTAATCGTTCAAAAACAATTGCGCTGACAGCTGAGGACACATTAAGAGAATTCATATTATTTGACATTGGAATTGTAGCAGTAAAATCAGAATTTTTTAATACCTGCTTACTCACTCCATTGCCTTCGCCACCAAAGATTAATATGGAACGACCTTTTAAATCCATTGAATACCAATCTTTTGCATCAATATTATTTTCAAAACTTGTAATCCAAAAATCATTTTTCTTAAAATGCTCAATAGTTTGATTAATATTGACTGCAGAATACAGAGGTATCTTCGCAAAACCTCCTTGACTTACTTGAGCTACCGCACTAGTCATAGACACGCTATTTCTGTCAGTAATAATAACTCCATCAACACTTCCTCCAGCACAAATACGTAGTATCTGACCTAAATTGTGAGGATCTTGAACTTGATCAAGAATAACGTAACATGAATTTTTTTGTTCTGTTACTGGTAGAGATGAGAAGCTTGATGCTTGTGCTTTTATCAATATTCCTTGAGATCTATTACTATCAATCTTTTCCCTGAAACTATGACCATCAAGTATAGTAACTTTATCTTGAGGTATTTTTTCACATAATGTTTTGATACCTTGATGATTATATGCAGGAGAGTTTTTTTCAATATAAATTCGATTAACCTCTATTAGGCTTGACTCAATAGCATCATGACATCCATTGATGCCATACACTGAAATTCGATGTTTTGTAAATTTGTCCATAAATTATGCTTAAATTTAGTAAAAAAATTGATGATAAAAATTAAAGAATCAGAATTAAACTTTTCATTTATAAGATCTCGAGGTCCTGGAGGTCAGAATGTAAATAAAGTTTCTACTGCTGTCCAGTTAAGATATAATATTGTTAATGCTGATATTCCAGAAGATATTAAGAATAGATTTTGTGATAAGTATCATAATAAAATATCAAAAAATGGTGATGTGATTATTGTTGCACAATCCTATAGAACACAAAATAAAAATAAAATAGATGCTATCAAGAGGTTAGAAAGTTTATTTTCAGACATAAAGATTCCTGTTAAACGAATTGCTACGAAACCTTCTTGGAGTTCTCAGGTTAAAAGAGTGAAAAGTAAAAAAAAGAGATCAGTATTGAAGAAAAATAGAAAAAAGGTAATCCTAGATGAATAAGTATATTATTATTCTATTCATATCATCTTTTTTGATAGCTCAAGAAGAAATTGAAAAAAAAGATCTTTCTATTCCACCTCTACTAGAAGAAGAAATGACGGATCTTGAACTAATGTTAGTTGCTGATATAAATACCAACGAAACTTTAAGTGAATTTTTAAAACTAAATGTAATTTCTAATTCTTTAAAATTGAATGCACCTCGATATGATCGTTTTGCTAAAAAAAATAATGTTGGAATGTTACTCCCAGTTAATACTTCGTCGTCACTTTATCTAGATGCGGGTATTCAAGGTTGGATTGAAGCGAATAAATATGTTCAAGAAAATAATGATAGTTATTCTGTCGGATTTTTTGGGAGTACTGGAGAAAAATTTAGTTATTATAATTCAAGAAAAGGATATATAGATACAGATAATTATTTTAAAGATTCTTGGGATAAGCGATCCACCGATGATTACATTCGCTACATGCACATATCTCCTTATATGCCTGACTCTGAACAAAATACAATATATGACCCCAATCGAACTCAATAAAGCTCTAGACGGTGTCGTAGAACTCGATAATTCACTGCTTGAGAAACAAGTATTGGGAATTAGTATCAACTCGAAAGATATTAGTCCGGGATTCGTATTCGTTGCTATTAATGGAGCTAAATTTAATGGAAATGATTTTATAGATGAGGCACTGCTTAAAGGTGCAATATGTGTTATTAGTGATTCAAAAAATATAGAACAGTCTAGTAAAATTATTAAGGTGAAAAATGCTAGAGAAGCACTTGGAAAAATTGCAGCTAACTTTTATGATCATCCTGAAGATAAAATTAAACTTATTGGCGTGACAGGAACCAATGGTAAGACTTCCACAACACTAATATTAAAAAGCATTCTTGAGTCTTATGGTAAAAAAGTGCTTCAAGTTGGAACTCTAGGGATTATTCCAAATATAGTTAATAATGATTTTGGTTTAACTACTCCCAATTCTATAGATATTTTTAAGATACTCAATACTGCAGTACAGAAAGAGTACGATTTTGCTATATTGGAAGTTTCATCGCATGCTTTGTCTCAGAATAGAGTTGATAATCTTAGATTTGATTTTGCAGGCTTTACTAATCTTACTTTAGACCATTTAGACTATCATGGCACTATACAGAACTATTTCAATGAGAAGAAAAAATTATTTGGACTGATAAAAGACAATGGATCGAGTTTGATACTTAATGATAGCATATATGGCAAAGATATTTGTAATGAATATGATAACACCAATACTATATCCCTTACAAATAAAGATGCAGATTTTTATTGTGTAGATTTTAATTTAAATCATAATGGCACTACTGCTATTTTTAATTTTAAAGGTACATCTATAGAGGTTACTTCAAAACTAGTAGGAAAGTATAATCTCGAAAATATTATTTTAGCTGCTACAGTTGCTTTTGAGGCAGGAGTTGATATAAAATCTATTAAAGAAGGAATTGCTTCATGTGAATTTATTCCTGGGAGATATGAATCTATATTGAATAAAGGTCCAGCTATTATTATCAGTGACTATGGACATACTCCAGATGCATATACTAATGTTTTACAATCTATCAAGGATGTATATCATAATAAAAATATTAAAGTTTTATTTGGAGCTGGCGGCAATAGAGATAAGTCAAAAAGAGCAGAAATGGCAAAAGCGATAGAACTTTTTGCAGTTCAATGTTATTTGGCTCCTGACAATCCAAGATTTGAAAATATTGATGATATCAATCATGAAGTTGTAAAAGGTTTTTCAAAAAATATTTATCAACTATTCAATGATAGAGAAAAAGGGTTAATAGCAGCACTAGTAGATTTAACTTCAGCTGATATCTTAATTATTTTTGGAAAAGGCAATGAAGAGTATCAAGAGATTAGTGGCAAAAAATTACATTATTCTGATAGAAAAATTATAGAGGAATTTTATGAGAATTGATATACAGCAATCTGAATTATTTACCGAATACTTCTCAAATGAAATTGATTGTAAAATTGATTATTTAATATCCGGCATTAGTACAGATAGTAGAGATATTAAAGATGGCGATTTATTCTTGGGCCTTAAAGGAGAGCATTTTGATGGATCTAATTTTATCAATCAAGCTATTGCAAATGGAGCGGTTTGTTCTCTTGTAGAGTCTGGCATTAAATCGGATAATATATTTATTGTTAATGATGTCACATCACTAATTGGAAAGATTTGTGCTAGATGGATGAACGATTTTAAAGGTTATACTATTGCGATAACAGGAACGAACGGTAAAACAACATCAAAAGATATGATATATCATATCTTAAGTAAATCAGGCCATCGCGTATGTAAAACTGAGGGTAATTTTAATACATCTATTGGAGTTCCTTTGAGTATATTTTCTTTTCCAGATAATGCAGATTATTATGTACTAGAACTTGGAGCAAATCAGGTTGGAGATATCAAAAATTTTTCATCAATGATTAAGCCAAACTGTGCTATTGTAACCAATATATCTGATGCTCATTTAGAGGGATTTGGTTCTTTGGATAATATTATCAAAGAAAAAACATCTATCTTTGATTATTCAGATATAGGATTTTATAGATCACAGATTAATATTGATTATTCAAACTCTAAAATCAAATTATTATCAAATAGTTTAGAAAATTTTCATTATCCAGAAAAGCTGAATTTGATGTTTGATAAAAACAGAACTTTGCTGGAAAACGCTTTCACGGTATATCATGCTTGTAATGCTATCATAGATATATCTATTGATGATTTCTTTACGTTAATTGAGGACTTTTGTTTGCCAAAAGGTAGAGGACAAGTACATCTTCTAGATAATAACATAAAAATGATTGATGATACATATAATGCAAATCCCGAATCTGTTAAAGCAGCAATTGACAATCTTGTAAGGTATGACAATAAAGGAAGAAAGATATTTGTTTTTGGAGATATGAAAGAGCTTGGTATTGATGAGGCAAGGTTTCACACGCAGATTGGTGAATATTGTTCAGAAAAAATTGACATTATAATGTGTTATGGTGATTTAGCAAAAAATACTATTAATCATAGTAACAAAATTCCAATACAGCTACATTTTGATACGAAAGAAAGCCTATCCAATAAACTTTGCAGCGAGCTTCAAAAAAACGATGTAATTTTATTAAAAGGTTCTCGTAGTATGAAATTAGATTTGATAATAAAAGATATTATAAATTATGTTAAATGAAATATTAGAGCCATTTAAAGATTACTTTAGTTTTTTAAATCTATTTGAGTATATCACATTTAGAGCAGGTGCAAGTGCAATACTTTCTCTATTAATCAGTTTTATTTTTGGCCCATTTGTTGTTAGAAAGTTAACAGAATTACAAATTGGAGAATCCATTGGAGATCATGGTCCAAAAAGTCACCACAAGAAACAGGGTACACCGACTATGGGTGGAGTACTCATTATTCTTGCAACAATTATACCCACTTTATTATTTGCAGATACGAGTAATCTATTTATAAGGATTATTTGTTTTTCAATGGTGTGGATGGGTTGTATTGGTTTCTATGATGATTATTTAAAATCTGTTAAGAAAAGAAAGGGTGGACTAAAAGGAAGATATAAATTAATTGCACAGTCAATGTTAGGTATAGTAATCTCTTTTCTTATTATCCAATCAAATGTATATGGAGAATATACTCTATCTACTTTTGTACCATTCTTAAAAAACGCATCAATCAATTTCTATTATCCTTTAATTTATGCATCCTTTGTAATTCTTGTTGTCTCAGCAACATCAAATGCTGTCAATCTTACCGATGGTCTTGATGGGCTAGCTGCAGGATTGCTTGCAATTTCTATCATTGTATTTGGAGTTATTTCATATATATCTGGTAGAGTTGATTTTTCTGATTATTTAAATATTGCCTATATCCCACTTGCAAGTGAATTAACAATATTTGCTGCTGCATTTTTTGGTGGATGCTTAGGGTTTTTATGGTTTAATGCAAAGCCAGCATTAATTTTTATGGGAGATGTAGGATCTCTTTCAAGTGGAGCAGCCCTAGGAACATTAGCAATTCTATTGAAAAAAGAAGTACTCCTAATCATTGTTGGCGGAGTGTTCGTTATTGAGACATTATCAGTAATTTTACAAGTACTGTATCATCGATGGACAAAGAAGAAGTATGGTACTCCAAGAAAGTTATTTTTAATGGCGCCAATCCATCATCATTTCGAACTTAAAGGATGGCCTGAATCAAGAGTAGTGGTACGATTTTGGCTTATTGGAATCTTATTTGCATTACTATCTCTTACAACGTTTAAGATTAGATAGAAATGAGAAGAAAAACTGTTACTGTAAAAGTTGGTATTGTTAATATCGGAAGTAATCATTCTATTAAAACTCAATCTATGACTACAGCATCAACACTTGATACTAATGCTAGCGTGGAAGAGGCTATTAGAATTATTGATGCAGGAGCAGAGCTTGTACGATTTACAGCTCCAAATACCAAAGAAGCTGAAAATTTAGAAAATATTAAATCTGCCATAAGAAAAAAAGGTTATGACACGCCCTTTATTGCTGACATACACTTTGTACCTAAAGCTGCACTGACTGCTGCAAAAATTGTTGAAAAGGTTCGAATCAATCCTGGAAATTATGTCGATACAAAAAGATTTAAGGTTATTGAGTATGATGATGAAACTTACAATAAAGAAGTAAAAAGAATCGAAGAAAAATTTGTACCCCTTATCGATATTTGTAAGGAAAATAGTACAGCAATGAGAATTGGCACTAATCACGGTTCTCTTTCTGATAGAATTATGAATCGATTCGGAGATACTCCCTTAGGTATGGTGGAGTCGGCATTAGAATTCTTAAGAATTTGTAACAAGAATGACTTTGATCAAGTAGTGTTATCTATGAAGTCTAGTAATCCGCTTATAATGATTCATGCTTATCGATTATTAGTACATAAAATGGAATTAGAAGATATGCATTTCCCTCTTCATCTTGGCGTGACAGAGGCTGGAGACGGTATTGATGGTAGAATTAAATCTGCGCTAGGTATAGGTACATTATTATCTGAAGGTATCGGAGACACTATCAGAGTTTCGCTTACGGAAGATCCTGAATTTGAAATTCCTGTTGCAGATAAGATCTTGAAAAAGATTAATAGCTTAGATTCCAAATATCCAATCGACTATGATGACCCTAGATCAGTTTCATACCTGAAAAGATCTACCAATGGCTGCGCTAATATAGGAGCAAATAATGTTCCAGTAGTAATCTCAACTTCTGGTGAAGCCTTTGAAGACTGTTTACCTGATTATGTGTATATAGAACAGATTGCTAATATCCAAAGTGGTCAAAAATGTATTCTTCCATATGATTTATGGGTTGATACTAAGCAGAGCAACCTGTTTCCTTTTTTTGATTCATTACAGTCTTATAGAAAAGCAAATGCTCTATCAGATGAATTAAATTTTGTACAATTAGATATGAGAAGATTAACTAATACTATAGTCAGCTCAATGCCATCAAATGTTATTTTTGTATTAAATATCGATGGATATAATAGCTCTGATATGAAAAAAAGTTTTAATTTTTTTGAGAAAAATAATATACTAAATCCAGTTATCCTGAAAGGTAGATATGACTCAAATGATTTTGAAAAAATTGTGGTAGAAAGTTCTATTGATTTCGGATCACTTTTGCTCGAGGGTTATGGTAATGGTTTATGGATAGAATTTGGAAGCTATTCAGACAAGATTAATGAGTTAAGTTTTTTAATACTTCAAAATACTAGAACAAGAATTTTTAAGACCGACTATATATCATGTCCTTCATGTGGAAGAACGAAGTTTAATTTACAGGAAACTACAGCTCTCGTTAAAAAGCATACTAGCCATCTTAAGGGTCTCAAAATATCAGTAATGGGATGTATTGTAAACGGACCTGGAGAAATGGCCGACGCAGACTATGGCTATGTAGGTTCAGGTATTGGATTAATTTCTCTCTATAAAGGTCAGAATGTAGTTAAGAAAAATATTATCAGTGAAAATGCAGTAGATGAGTTAATCACTTTAATCAAAGATAATAACGATTGGATTGAACCAAAAATTTAAATTCGTGATTCCTTGACGAAGTTAAGTTTTATTAGTAATGTAGCCTCAGATACAAAAAACTATATAATATGGAAGATATATACAAAATGATTTTAACTATGAATTTGATGCCACTTATCGTTGTGGTAATAGGAACATTCTTAGGTATTTTATTTAAAAAATACTTATTTAGTAAGCTAAAGAATTTGTCAGACAGTAGTTCGTGGAAAGGTGATGATGTAGTCATTAATGCAATTGATTCTGTGATTGTTTTTTGGTTTTTTCTTGGCTCTCTTTCAGTCGCTTTTAATGATATAAATTTTGGAGATCCATATAATGGGTATATATCAAAAATAATAGTTTCTTTCTTAGTAATGTCAATGACTGTTACTGCCTCTAGGGTGTCATTAGGACTGCTTGATGTATGGTCTAAAAATAACACTTCTCTTCCATCTACTGGTATTTTTAAGGGCTTAATTAATGCTACTATTTTTTCACTAGGATTTTTATTTGTTTTACAATCATTTGGAATATCAATTACTCCACTTATCACCGCTTTAGGTGTTGGTGGTTTAGCTGTTTCTCTGGCTTTAAAAGACACTCTTTCAGACTTATTTGGTGGAATTAATATCATTTTAAGTAAGACAATGAAAGAAGGAGATTATGTGGAGCTCAGTAATGGATATCAGGGATATGTTAAGAATATTGGATGGAGATATACTACCATACAAGAAAGAGCAAATAATGTGATATCAATCCCAAATTCTGTTCTTTCTGGATCTGTATCAAAGAATTATACTTCTATGGATGCAGCTTTCAGAGTACCAATACAGGTAGGAGTTTCTTATGATAGCGATTTAGATCACGTAGAAAAAGTAGCTCTAGAAGTAGCAGGAAAGATTTATGAAGAGCTAGACTGTGTCAGCAAGGATTATAAGCCAACAATTCGATTTAGAGAGTTTGCGGCCTCAAGTATTAACTTCTTTATTTATTTTCAAGGAAAGAAATTTGGAGATCATAATGTTATTTTGAATGCATTTATTAAAAAACTTCATAAGCGCTTTCAAGAAGAGAGTATTGAAATTCCATATCCTATTCGCACAGTAATACATAAAAATGAAGCTAAGAATTAAACCCTTTAACGATAAAGCAAAAGCTTTATATGAAAATCATTCACATTTCCATTCAGGGGATGCTGGATTAGATTTATTTGTAGTAGATGATCAGGTTATTCCTGGAAATTCTACACAACCTATTCATTTACAAGTTGCATGTGAAAATTTAGATAATAAGGCATATTATTTATTTCCTAGATCTAGTATCTCAAAGACCCCTATTCGATTAGCTAATTCTATTGGATTAATTGATGGAGGCTATAGAGGAGAACTTGTAGGAATGGTTGATAATATATATAGCGAAGATTATCATGTGAAAAGCGGAGAAAGATATTTTCAGTTAGTAGCTGTTGATAGTTCACCAATTGAATTTGAACTAGTAGAAGAGTTATCAGATTCCAGTAGAGGTGAAGGCGGTTTTGGGAGTACTGGAAAATAATTCCAGAGGATATTGTTTTAATAAATAAAATTAGTTTGATATTCCTGAGGATTTATACTAAGATTCAACCGCAAAAATTTTTAATAAAAATAAGTTAAATAACGGAGGAAAAATGGCTCTAAAAATTAAACCACTTGAAGATAGAGTTATTGTAGAAGCAATGGCTGCTGATGAAAAAACAGCTAGCGGAATTATTCTACCAGATACAGCACAAGAAAAACCTCAACAAGGAACTGTTCTTGTTGTTGGTAAAGGTAAATCTTGTGATTGCAGTTGTTGTAAAGACTGTGATTGCTGTAAGAGCGACAAATGTTGTTCAGATTCTATGTCTGTGAAAGCAGGAGATAAAGTTTTATACGGAAAATATTCAGGCACTGAAATCAATCATGAAGGAAAAGATCTTCTTATCATGAGAGAAAGTGACATATTAGCAATAATTTAAAGGAGATTATACAATGGCTAAAAATATAGCATACGATACAGAAGCTCGCGCAGCTCTAAAAAGAGGTGTAGACAAGCTTGCAAACGCAGTAAGAGTAACATTAGGACCAAAAGGTAGAAATGTAGTAATTGAGAGAAAATTTGGGTCTCCAACTGTTACAAAAGATGGAGTTTCAGTTGCTAAAGAAGTAGAGCTTGAAGATGCTCTAGAAAATGTTGGTGCACAGATGGTAAAAGAAGTTGCATCAAAAACATCTGATGTTGCGGGAGATGGAACAACCACAGCTACAGTGCTTGCTCAATCTATTATTGCTGAAGGATTGAAAAATGTTACTGCTGGAGCAAATCCTATGGAAATTAAAAAAGGAATAGATTTAGCTAAAGATAACATAATTAGCTTTATTGCAAAGATTTCAAAAGATATTCCTGATTCAAAACAAATTGCACAAGTTGCTACAATCTCAGCAAATGATGATCAAGAAATTGGTTCAAAAATTGCCGAAGCAATGGATAAAGTAGGTAAAGATGGTGTAATTACTGTCGAAGAATCAAAAACTGCTGAAACTTATCTTGAATTTGTTGAAGGGATGCAGTTTGATAGAGGTTATCTATCTCCGTATTTCCTTACTAATTCTGATACAATGGAAGCAGAATTGGATGATCCTTTTATCTTAGTTCATGATAAAAAAATTAGCAATATGAAAGATTTATTACCTCTACTTGAAAAAGTAGTACAGGCTGGTAGACCTATTTTAATTATCGCTGAAGATATAGAAGGTGAAGCCCTTTCAACGCTTGTTGTTAATAAATTAAGAGGCACATTTAAAGTACTAGCAGTAAAAGCCCCAGGATTTGGCGATAGAAGAAAGTCTATGCTTGAAGATATCGCTATTCTAACGGGAGCAACTCTAATATCAGAGGAGCAGGGATATAAACTTGAAAATGCTACTTTAGAATATTTAGGATCTTGTAAAAAAGTTGTAAGTGATAAAGATAATACAACACTAGTTAGTGGGAGTGGAAAAAAAGCTGCCATTAAAGCGAGAGTAAATGAAATCAGAGTTCAAATCGAAAAAACAACTTCTGATTATGATCGTGAAAAAATGCAAGAAAGATTAGCAAAGTTATCAGGAGGAGTTGCCGTACTTAATGTTGGCGCTGCTACTGAAGTAGAAATGAAAGAAAAGAAAGCTAGAGTAGATGATGCATTACACGCTACTAGAGCAGCTGTAGAAGAAGGAATTGTTCCTGGTGGCGGAGTAGCACTGCTTAGAGCAAGTTTAGAGCTTAAGAAAATAAAAGCTACGGCTAGTCAGCAAGTTGGAGTAGATATTATGACGCGCGCATTAGAAGGTCCAATACGTCAAATTTGTTCAAATGCAGGCGTAGAAGCTTCTATTGTTGTACAAAAAGTACTCCAAGGAAAAGATGATTTTGGATATGATGCAAGAAATGATGAATATGTTAATATGTTTAAAGCTGGGATTATAGATCCAGCTAAAGTTGCAAGAGTAGCAGTGGAGAATGCCGCTTCTATATCTGGACTATTATTAACTACAGAAGCAGCTATTACAGATCAACCTGAAAAAGATGCTCCAATGCCTGGTGGAGCCCCTGATATGGGCATGGGCGGCATGGGCGGCATGATGTAATGTTGTTTATCACAAAATAAATACATAAAAAACCCTCATCTTTGAGGGTTTTTTGTTTGTAATATTGTCTATGGAAAAAATTATAATAAAAGATATCAGATTAGTTGGATTTCATGGCTTATATGATTATGAGAAAAAAGATGGTGTTAATCTTGGTTTTGATATAGAATTATTTTTTCACAATCAAATAAATAATAACAGCGACGACATTAATAAAACTATTAATTATGTTGATGTTATCGATACTGTTAAGCGTATTAATTCATCAGGTAGCTTCAATTTGATAGAAACGCTATGTCATAACCTTCTCAACGAAATACTAGAGCTTTATAAGCCCTTAAAAGCAATCGTAAGGATAAGAAAGTTTAAATTGCCAATAGATACACCACTTAGCTTTATTGAGGTCGAAATGACAAAGGAAAATAATGTCTAATATTATTCATTTATCCCTAGGGTCAAATTTGGGAGATAGGGAGTCCAATATTGCTTCATCCATTGCTATGCTTGGCGCTTATATAGAAAATAAAGACATAAGAACATCTTCTTTTTATGTATCAGAGCCGTTGTATAATACAAATCAACCTCCATTTATAAATATTATTGTTGAATTAAATACAGCATTTACACCATTTCAATTTTTAGATAAAATTCATGATATAGAAAAAATGTTAGGACGTAAAATAGATAGAGAAAAAAATGCTCCAAGAACAATTGATATCGACATAATTCTTTTTGGAGATGCTTTTATTCATACAGCTGAACTTACTATTCCACATTCTCATGCTTTATTGCGTAAATTTGTATTAGTTCCATTAGCGGAACTTGTTCCGGATAAGATTTTTCCTGGAACAAAGCATAAGATGATTGATTTATTAGAAAAATGTCCTGATACTTCAATAGTAGATAAATATTTAATCGATAAAAAAGCATGAGCCAACTAGAGTCATATATCGCAATAGAAGGTCCTATAGGAGTAGGAAAAACAAGTTTAGCAAAAATGATTGCTGAGAAACTAAATGCTAGAAAAGTATTTGAAGACTTTAAAAGCAATCCATTTTTAGAAGAATTTTATGAAGACCCAGATAGTAACGCTCTTCAAACTCAAATATGGTTCCTATTACAAAGATATCAACAGCAACAAAAAAAGATTAGGCAATTGGATGCATTTCAAAAAGGAGTAATTACAGATTATATGTTTGAAAAAGACAGATTATTTGCTGAGTTTACTCTGAGATCTCAAGCTGAATTTGAATTATATTCGAATGTTGCAGATATATTAGAGAAAGATATTATAAAGCCAGATATGGTAGTTTATTTGCAGGCAGATACTTCACGTTTAATGAAAAACATTAAACAGAGAGGTCGAAATTTTGAGAAAGGTGTTACAACTGAATATATCAATCAGGTGAATGAAAAATATCAAGAATTTTTTGTTAATTACGACGAAAGACCTCTTCTTGTTATTAATGCTAATAATATCGATTTTGTTAATAATTCAGATGATTTTGAAAATTTATTAGAAGTTATAAAGGAGCCTGCAAAGGGAAGAAGATATTTCAACCCTTCATAAACTATGTTAAAATGGATAATAGCAGCCGGCGTACTTTTTATCGTCTATAGATTTTTCAGTAAAGAAGAAAAAGTATCTACTCTAAAAAAAGATACAAAGATAGATTATAAAAAAGTTAAGGATGCGGAATTTGAAGACCATGAATAGATATAGATATATACTATCAATATTTCTAGTTAAAACTGGAATAAAATTAATTATTATAATGATGATTTCTTCGTCATTGTATAGTCAAGAAAACTCTCATAATATTAATTTTATGTTTACAAACAATGGTTATGGATTTGGATATGAATCTGAAAAATTTCTTAAAGAAAATCTATCTATTGGTGCTGATCTAAGATTTTATGATATTAGAAGCGATGAGTATCCAGTTTATGATCCATTTGTTAATCAATATAAGATTATAGGAGAGAAAAATATTACAATGCTACCTCTTTATCTTAGATTGAACTATTATCCGTTTCAAGGTAAAATTGCAAATAATTTTGAACCATATTTATTGGTTGCTTTAGGGCCAATGCTATCAATTGATGGCGATGAAAATATAAGAAGTTTTTCAAAAAGATGGTCTAATGCAGAAACTCAAATTAGTCCAGGAGGATCTATAGGTATTGGAATTAATTTTAATACTAGCACTTCAAACACTCTTGCATTTGGATTAGGATATGACTATTTAAAAGTAGAAGAACCTATCCATGATAAGAAGGATTACGGTGGAGCTTTCTTATACTTAAAATATAAGATAAATCGTGAGTAAATTTTCTTTTGTAGATAAAAAGAATATTCAAAATAATAATTTCTTTTTGGATAGAAATGAATCTCATCATCTAATCAATGTATTACGCTTTAAAATAAATTCTAATATATGGTTGACGGATGGCGAAGGCGGAACTTATTACTGTAAAGTCGATAATTTTACAAATAAAAATATAGTAGAAGGTTCAATATTAGAATTTCATACAAATCAAAATGAATTGAATTATCATATTCATATCGGATTGCCAATTATTAAAAATTCGAGAATGAAGATTGCAGTAGAAAAATCTATAGAGTCTGGAATTAAAGAATTAACTCCATTGTATTTAGATAGATCAATAAAATCAAATGTTTCTTTAGATAAAATGACTTCTATTATGCGTTCAGCTACAAAACAATCTATGAGAAGTATATTGCCAAATATTAATCCTGTAGCTCAATTAGAAGATTGGTATGATCCGGAAGCATTGAATATTGTTGCTTTGATTGAATCAAAAGAAACTCTAACTATTTTTAAAGAAACAGTACTCAATGCGGTTAATGATAATAAAAAGATTTCAATTTTAATTGGACCTGAAGGCGGATTTTCTTCAAAAGAAAAAGAGTTTATTTATGATAATAAATTCCTTAAAGTTAGTATTGCTAAGGCAGTATTAAGAGCAGAGACTGCCGTAGTATCAATTTTATCGATTTTAAATGAACTGATGGCACAATATGAATAAAACAATTTTTCAAAAAATTATAGATAGAGAGATTCCTGCTAGAATTCTTTACGAAGATGAAAGTCTGATTGCAATTGAGGATATTAATCCTGTTGCACCAGTACATGCTCTGATTATACCTAAAAAGTGTATTGAGACGCTAAACGATTTAAATCCAGCAGATGCTGACATTGTAGGTAAGATGATATTGGTAGCAAGAAATCTTGCTAAAGAACTTAAAATTGATCAGTCTGGCTATAGAACAGTATTTAACTGCAACAGCGATGGAGGTCAAACAGTTTCCCATATTCACCTTCACTTAGTTGGAGGAAGAAAAATGAATTGGCCGCCAGGATAGACTTATGCATATTTCAAAATTAGAATTATTTGGATTTAAATCCTTTGCAAAGAAACAAACGATATTACTGGATAGTGGTGTAACAGGTATAGTTGGCCCGAATGGTTGCGGTAAAACTAATATTGTAGACGCAATTAGATGGGTGTTGGGAGAGCAAAAGACATCTAGATTAAGAACTTCTAAGATGGAAGATGTAATATTTAATGGAGCTTCCAATATTAAGCCCTTAGGTTTGTGTGAAGTTTATTTGACAGTGCAAAATGACAAAGGTTTACTGCCTATTGAATATAGTGAAGTTGAAATTGGTCGCAGACTATATCGTAATGGTGATAGTGAATATTTTATCAACAAAACTTCTTGTAGGTTAAAAGATATCTATAATTTATTTGTTGATACGGGAATGAGCTCGGACGCTTATTCTGTTATTGAGCTTAATATGATTGAGCAAATTCTATCAGATAAAGATGATAGTAGACGTTCTATGTTTGAAGAAGCAGCTGGGGTAAATAAATACAAATCACAAAGACGTTCTACCTTAAAAAAGTTTGAGTTAAATAATAGAGATTTAGAAAGAATTGATGATATCATTCTTGAGATTGAAATGCAGGTAAAGAGTCTTGAATTGCAATTGAAGCGATTTAAAAGACATGAAAAATTAAGTCTTCAACTAAAAGAAGAAGAAATCAATCTAGCTTCAGCGAAGATTATTGAATTAGAAAAAGGAATCAAACCTCTCGAAGGATTGCTTAAAAAGAAAAATATTCTATTAAAGAAAAATAGCTCTAAAAAAGAGTTAGAAAGTGTAGAGCTTACAGATGCTAGAAATTTTTATTTAGCAGAAAAAGAAATTTTAGAGAAAATGAAAGTTGCCATTGATATTCTTACCGAAGATTTATTAAAAGAAGTTCAGACTAAAAATCGTGAATCTTCTAAGGGGATGAAAGTCCTTGAAGGAGAATTGCAAAAGAAAATCAGCCAGTTAAATCAATTCGATAAAGATTATATTAAAATAGTCTCTGATTGTAATGATTGCGGCAAACCTGTTACCATTATTTCGGAATGTAATCATTGCGGCAAGGTGGAAAGTGGTAAAAAATATACAGTTATTGAAACAGATCAAAAGTATGAAAAATTGAAATCAAGTATTGAAGACTATAAAGACAAAATTCAATTATACAATAAAGAGAAAGAATTTGATTTCAATAAAATAGATGATGCAATCAAAGAAATGCAGAAAAAAATTAATTTAAATAAGCTAGAACTTCGCAATAAGGAGCAAGATGTTAATCAGGCATTTATAAAAATGGAGTCAATTAGAGTAAAGATAGATGCAGATAGATTTAATAAAGACGATATTTTTTATGATATAAAAAATGCAGAAATGAAGATAGCAGAATCAAATATTAAGATATCTCAGATCAAAGAAATGACTAAAGAAAAATTTGGGAATGATTTTAAACTCAAGATTATAAAAGATTATAGCGTTTCTACAATGACTTATAATGTAGAAAAAATAAAAAGAAGTATTGAAGCAATAGGTCTAATTAATTGGGCAGTCTCTGATGAATATGACGAACAAAGTAAAAGATTAAAAGTATTGAAAGACCAGAGATTTGATCTACTTGAAGCTGAAAAAAACTTAAAAGATGCCATTAAAAAAATTGATTTAGTTGCGAAGAAACAATTTCTAGAAACTTTTGAAAAAATAAAAAATAATTTTGAGGAGATGTTCAAAGTCTTTTTTGTTGGAGGTAAAGGCTCTATCAGCCTTGAGAATATAGATGATCCTCTGAACTCTGATGTAGTGATATTTGCTCAGCCACCAGGCAAAAAAAATAGTTCACTTAGAATGTTATCTGCTGGTGAAAAGTCCTTAACAGCAATTGCATTACTTTTTTCTATCTATCAATATAAGCCAAGTCCTTTCTGTATATTAGATGAGATTGACGCTCCTCTTGATGACATTAATATTAAAAAATTTACAGATGTAATATCTGAATATAGCAAGAGTACTCAATTTATAATGGTGACTCATAATAAATTGACTATGGAATCAGCTGATTGTATATACGGTGTGACTGCAGAAAAAAAAGGTATTTCAAAGGTTATTTCAATTAATTTTACTGAAAAATAAATTATTTGTAGTATTCAATCCTTTTTCACAAATTACGCCTGCTTCATTGATAACAAAAAAAGAGAGAAATAAAAAAATATGGCAACTAAAATTAGATTAAAAAGAATTGGTAGAAGAAATAGACCCTTCTACAGAGTAATAATTATTGATTCAAGAAAAAGAAGAGATGGACTAGCTATCGAGCAAGTTGGTTGGTACGATCCTCTAAAAGCAGAGAAAGACATTAATTTTGTTCTTAAAGAAGATAGGATTATTGCATGGCTACAATTAGGTGCCCAAGTTTCAGATCCTGTTAACAAACTAATGAAAAGATCAGGCTTAGCATATAGATGGCATTTAATGTCTCAAGGACTTTCATCTGAAGATATAGAAAAAGCTGTTGCAAAATGGAAAGAAGAAAGACTTGAAGTTTTAGCAAATAGAAAAAAAGCAAAGCTTAATAAAAAAGAAAAAATCAAAGAAGCAAAAGCTGCAGAAAAAGCTCCAGTTGAAGAAGCTCCAGCAGAAGAGCCGGTAGCAGAAAAAGCTCCAGTTGAAGAAGCTCCAGCAGAAGAGCCGGTAGCAGAAGAAGCTCCAGTTGAAGAAGCTCCAGTTGAAGAAGCT
>CAJJCZ010000013.1 GCA_905182795.1 uncultured bacterium
ATTATAGTCATATTTTTATCAGCTATATTTGATGTACCTGTTACTACATGGCCAGTAACATATTTGATATTAGATCTTTTTTGAGCCCAACTAAGATATACTCGTTTTAGCATTCTTGCGTAGCCATTAGACTTATATTTTTCCATGATTACAAAAGCATAGGTATATAAGGTGTTATACTTGCCAAAATTTTCATCGTTTACTGCCCACGATTCTTGGCGTAACTCTTCTAATGGAATTCCAATGATATAGCCAATAATTTCATTCTGATATCTTGCAATAAATGGTAAAGACTTTTCAGTATTAAAATATTTTTGAATTGTATCTTTTGTTAAGACAGCTTGTCTTCCATATTCCTTAGCTAGATGTAAGGATATTTCTATGAGCTGAGGATAGTCTTCTCTACCAACTTTTTCAACTTTTTCAATTTGAAAAACATTTGTAGATGCAATGATTTTTGTTTTAGAGGAATGTTCAGAGCTATTCATTATGATGGATATTAAAAATTTTTCAATCTAGTATGAAGGCATTTGTTTGATAATGTTAATTAGGTTAAATTTCCCCCATGATATCTTTTAAAGAAAAACTACACAATACAATAAAAGCAAAAAATTCTAACCTATGTGTCGGAATTGATATTGATAAAAAATATTTTCACTCTGATGTCACAATCGAAGAACTTAAAGATTATTCTTTTAAGATTGTGTCAGCTACAAAAGATGTAGCAGCTGCATATAAGCCAAATCTTGCATTTTTTGAAGAATGGGGATCTCAAGGATTTTTATGGCTTGAAGAATTAGTCAAAGAGATTGGAAGTGACCACATTATTATTGCTGATGCTAAAAGAGGCGATATTGGGAACACAGCAAATCATTATGCAAATGCATTCTTTAACCATTTTAATTGTGATGCTATAACCGTAAATCCATATATGGGAGAAGAGGCTATTGAGCCATTTTGTTCTCGTGAAGATAAAGGAGTTTATGTCCTTTGTAGGACTTCAAACGCATCTGCTAACTATATTCAGGAAAGCATTTTTGATAAAGTAATTCAATTATCAAAAAACATGAATAAGCATGACAATATTGGCTTAGTTGTTGGAGCTACCAATAGCAAAGCAATGAATGAAGTAAGAAGTACAAACAATTTACCTTTTCTTATTCCTGGTATTGGCGCACAAGGTGGTAGCCTTGAAGATGTTATTAAGATTAATAATAATTATGCAGAATCAACCTTGATTAACGTATCTAGATCTATAATTTTTCCAGGAGATAATGACTCTAAAGGTATTCATGATGCTGCACACAATTTTGCAAATCAAATGAGGTTGCACTTTGAACGATAAAGACTACATAAAGATTTTTGAAGAAACTGAAGCACTAATGTATGGACATTTTGTATTGTCATCTGGCATGCATAGTGATGCTTATTTCCAGTGCGCTAAAGTACTACAATATCCTAAATATCTATCATTATTTGCAGATATTTTATCATCTCACTTTTCAGATCTTTCAATTGATAAGGTGATTTCTCCTGCAATTGGAGGTATTGTGTTAGGTACAGAGGTTGGAAGACAGTTAAATAAAAGAACAATATTTTCAGAACGAGTTGATGGTGAGATGCAACTTAGAAGAGGTTTCGAAATAAAGCCTGGTGAAAAAATTCTTATTATTGAAGATGTACTTAGTACGGGGGGCTCTATTAAAGAAGTATCAAAGCTAATCAATCGACATAAAGGCGATATTGTAGGTATTGGTATCATTGTTGATAGGAGTATTACACCTGTTCATTTACATGATAATTTTTTTGCAATTACTAAGCAATCTGCAAAAATATTTGACAAAAATAATATCCCAGACCACGTCAAAGATATTCCAGCAATTAAACCTGGAAGCAATGTAGTTGCTTCCGATACAGCTTAGAGAGAATAAATGTATAAGAATTTAAAAATCGGTTTAGCCCTTGGTGGTGGTGGAGCAAGAGGCGCATGTCATATAGGAGTCTTAAAGTCTCTTGAGCGTAGAGGTATTATACCTGATATTATATCTGGTACTAGTGCCGGATCAATGATTGGTGCTATGTACGCATCTCATGCTAATGCTGATACTGTAGAAGAAAAATATACCGCACATGTTAATGGTGAAGATTTTAAAGATTTAGGATTTAGATATATACCTAATAATCAAAAAGATGATTCAGTTTTTTCTCAAGTATTTAAGCAGATAAAAAATCAATATATATTAATGGTAAGCTCAACTAGAAAGTCGCTTATAAAAAATGAAAGATTAGCAAAGGCTGCAAATAACCTATTTGCACATAGACAGTTCAATGATTTAAAAATACCTTTAATTGTTACTGCTACAGATTTGATTTCGGGAGCACCAATACTTTATAAATCTGGTAGTGTTGTTGATGCGGTCGTAAAGAGTTCATCCATTCCTGGATTTGTAGAACCAACATATATAGACAATAGAATGCTTCTTGATGGTGGAATTGTTTTTCCGACACCTGTACCTCCATTGGTAGGTGAATGTGATTTTATTATTGCAGTAAATATTAGCAAAGGATTTAGCACAAATAACTCACCTGGTAATATTTTCGAAATTACTGATCGATCTAGAGATATATCTACCCTACATTTGAATTCTTACTTACTAAAACAGTCTGACTTTGTTATCAGTCCAAAACATGAAGATCTACATTGGTCTGCTTTTGATAAGACTAAAGAATTTATTGAAAATGGATATAATGCATCAGAATCTGAAATAGAAAAATTATTAATTCAGTTAGATTCTATGATAGAAGAGACTATCAAAACTTCTAAAGAAACATTTTGGAGCAAGCTAAAGAAAAGACTATCTTGTTAGCGCATTAATGAAAAAAATAATTCTAATATTAGCATATTTTTCTATTTTATTCGGCCAGTTTAGCGATCCTGCTGAATTTAAGTTCAATATAAATAATACAAACCAAGGCGAAGTAGTTGTCTTGGAGGTTCAATCAAATATTGAAGATGAATGGCATATCTATGCAATTTATGATGTACCTGAAGGTCCAGAGCCAACTGTTATTAATGTTGTATCAGATCAAATTGTTAAGACAGGTAAAATTATAGAGCCAGATCCTATTGTAGCATACGATGAAGGTTTTGACAATATTACCAAGTACCATGAAGGTAATCCTTTATTTAGAGTGCCTATTGTTTTAGATAAAAATTTACCTAATGGTACATATTCGTTTGATGTAACAATCCAATATCAAGTTTGTACAGGAAATCTATGTTATCCACCTAATGAGTATACTGAAACCGTTGAGTTTGTATTAGAGAGTGGAAATATCAGAGAACAGTTTACGGTAGATAATTTTGTTTTTTCAAAAGACTCTGTATTTAGTCGTTTAGCGCTTGATGATTCTGATATCGGAGGATTTCTTTTTATTTCACTAATTATGGGATTTGCTGCACTATTAACACCTTGTGTTTTCCCAATGATACCCATTACAATTTCTTTTTTCTTGAAAAGAGGTGAAGACAAAAATACTTCGCCTGTTAAAGATGCTTCAGTTTATATGTTTGGTATTGTTATGACATTTACATTATTGGGAATGTTATTAGCTATTTTTCTTGGTGCTTCAGGAGCAACACAACTTGCTGCTAATCCTTATGTAAATTTATTCATTGCCTTTTTATTCATCTACTTTGCTTTTTCACTGTTTGGTTTTTATGAAATTGAGATTCCTCAATCATTAAAACGCTTCTCATTGGAGAGAGAAAACTCTGAAGGATATGCAGGTATATTATTTATGGCTTTAACTTTTACTCTTACTTCTTTTACATGTACGGTGGCATTTATGGGTACAATTTTAGTTGCTGCCTCACAAGGTGATTGGTTTTGGCCTATCATTGGTATGCTAGTATTTAGTTTGGCTTTTGCATCACCTTTCTTCTTCCTAGCTCTTTTTCCACATTATTTGAAAAAATTACCTCAATCGGGCGGTTGGTTAAACTCCATAAAAGTAATTATGGGATTTCTAGAAATAGCAGCAGCTTTTAAATTTATTAGTAATACAGATTTAGTATGGCAATGGGATATATTTACTTACGAGATTGTACTTTATTGTTGGGCAATTATTATGGCTTTATGTGCTTTATATATTGTAGGAATTATTCGATTTAAACATGATTCTACAATAGTAGTTTCTTATCAAAGAATACTAGTCTCTATAAGTTTTTTGATATTAGGATCTTACTTATTATCAGGAAATTTTGGATATAATATTAATGGAACTATTGAATCGTACCTTCCACCAAAAAAAGTTAAATCAAATTTGAATTGGGTACATTCTCTAGATGATGCTTTTATTCTAGCCAATCAAGAGAACAAAAAAATATTTATAGATTTTACTGGAGTAACATGTACTAATTGTCGTTGGATGGAAACAAATGTTTTTGCAAAGAAATCAGTAGAAGATATAATGTCAAATTTTGTTTTAGTCAGTTTATATACTGATTCTGGAGATGATTATCTTCAAAAAAGAAATTATCAAATTAATCGATTCAAAACAGCGGCATTACCTTATTATGTTATTTTAGATAAAAATGATTTAGTCATTGGAGAGTTTCCTGGCATGACAAGAGATGTCGACGAATTTAAAAGATTCTTACAGGAAGGGTTAAACTAAGTGTGGAACTTATTATGCATGTTGCCATTTAAATAAAAAGAACATGAAAAGAATACTAATAATATTAATTGCATCATCATCCTTATTTTCTCAAGGATCTATGTTTAAGCAGTTCAGCAATTCATTTGCTGATATCGCTGAAAATGTAAATGAATCAGTTGTTACAATTACTACGACAAATACAGTAACTGCGGGTGAAGATATGCAAAGTATGTATAGATATTTTGGAAGATCTATGCCAGAAGAGTTTGAAAGCAAGTCATTGGGTTCGGGTGTTATTGTGGATGAAGACAATGCATATATTGTTACTAATCACCATGTTATTTTTGATGAAAGAAATGAAAAGCCTGTTGATCAAATTATGGTAGAGTTAATGGATAAAAGAGTTTTTGAAGCTACTGTGATAGGTTTAGATCGAGGTACTGACTTAGCTATCTTACAAATTCAAGCAGATAACATTAAAGCAGTTCCAATCGGCGATTCCGAGATTATAAGAGTTGGAGAGTGGGTACTAGCTATTGGAAGTCCTTTTTCAGCAAATTTGAGTCATACTGTTACCGCAGGAATTATTAGTGCTATAGGTAGAAATAATGTGATGAGAGGTAGCGATACATATCAAAACTTTATTCAAACAGATGCGGCTATTAATCCAGGAAATAGCGGAGGAGCATTGTTGAATATGAACGGTGAGCTTATTGGAATCAATGCAGCAATTGCTTCAGGAAGTGGAAGATCTAATGCTGGAATAGGGTTTGCAATTCCATCAAGTATAGTTACAAAAGTAATGAGGGACTTAATTTCTAAAGGCTATGTAGTACGTTCTTTTTTAGGTATCTATATGCAAGATATAAGTGAAGATCTTTATGAAACTATGGATCTTAAATCTAGAAAAGGTACTATTGTTAGTGATATTGTAGAAGGAAGCCCTGCTGATAAATCTGGCTTAGAATCAGGAGATGTTATTACTAAATTTGAAGGACAAGAAATCACTAATGGCGCTGCATTAAAAAATCTAGTATCTAGTACTAGTCCAGGTGAAAAAATAACTTTAACAATTTCACGAGAAGGTAAAGTTCAAGATATCGATGTTATGCTCGAAGAGAGATCTGGAGTTGAAATGGCAAGCAATCCTAAAAATTCTTACGGTGAATTTGGATTGTCAGTCCTTGATATTACTGATGATTTAATTAATCAATACGATATTCAGCGGTCTATGAACTCCGATATTCAAGGGGTAATTGTAGTAGATATTGAAGAGGGTGGTATTGCAGAAAAATCAGGTATGGAAGAAGGAGATTTAATTACTCGTATAGGTAGACAGAGAATATCTAGTCTAAAAATGTTTAAAGATGAAATGTCTAAATATGAAGAAGATAAAAAGATTCTCTTCTTAGTTAAGCGCGGTAACGCATCTAGATTTTTAACACTTATAAGATAAATTCTAATCAAATTGCAATAATTCAACATTTCTTATAAGTTCATAGTTAATTCATCATGAGTATAAGAAAAGAAAATCCAAAAATAGACTTTATATCTAATGAGCATGAAATCCTCGATTTCTGGGAAAAAAATAAAACTTTTCAAAAATTAGTAACTCAAAATTCTGATGGTGAAAAATGGAGCTTTCTAGACGGCCCTATTACAGCTAATAATCCAATGGGCGTTCATCATGCTTGGGGTAGAACATTAAAAGATCTTTATCAGAGGTATAAGTCCATGAATGGGTATCAACTTCGATATCAAAATGGTTTTGATTGCCAAGGACTATGGGTTGAAATTGAAGTAGAAAAAGAGCTTGGTATTAAATCAAAAAAAGAGGTTGAAGAGCTTGGAATAGAAAAGTTTGTTAAGCTTTGCAAAGAGCGTGTTACAAAATATTCGGACGTTCAAACTGATCAATCGAAGAGACTAGGCTATTGGATGGATTGGGAAAATTCATACTATACGATGTCTGATGAAAATAATTATGCTATATGGGCTTTTTTAAAAAAATTATTTAATGAAGAAAAAATTTATAAAGGTACAGATGTTGTCCCATGGTCTGGAAGATCAGGTACTTCTTATTCTCAAATGGAGATTATTGAGGGGCGTAAACTAACAGTTCATAAAGGTGTATTTGTTAAATTTTCTTTAAAAGATAAAAAGAATGAAAATATATTGATCTGGACTACAACTCCGTGGACTCTTTCATCAAATATTGCTGTCGCTGTAAATAAAAAAATAAATTATGCAAAAATTCAATTAGTAGATGAATCCATTTATTATGTCGCTGAAAATAATTTAAAATTTCAACGATTAAGCAAAGAGTTTGCAGAAAAAAAGAATTGGATTGATGGCGTACCAAAGCTAAAAACCTTAGATCAGATATTTAAAGAAAGAGGCGGATATAAAATTCTTGAAGTTGTTAAAGGTGAAGATATGATTGGTTGGAT
This sequence comes from uncultured bacterium, assembly GCA_905182795.1. Taxonomy (GTDB): domain Bacteria; phylum Fidelibacterota; class Marinisomatia; order Marinisomatales; family Marinisomataceae; genus Marinisoma. The sequence goes on from CAJJCZ010000013.1 coordinate 7,113, forward strand.
CTATGAAGGTCCATATGACCATCTAGAACCACAACAAACTGCTGGAGGGTATCCAAATATCGGCGAAGATAAAAAAGATGATGAATTGACGCCTATACAATGTCATGTTGTAATCGATGGAGGGAAAGACTCCGAAGGTAATGATATGGTAGTAGAAGGAGAAGGGACTGGAATTGTTCATATGGCAGGCGGTTGCGGATCTATAGATAATAAAATTTGCAAAAAAGAAGGTTTTGTAGAAATATCACCTATCGATAACCAAGCAAACTTTCTTGATGGATTTGATTTTATGTCAGGGTTAAATGTTACAGATCCGGATACTGCTAAAAAAATTATACAAGATTTGAAAGATAGAAACCTGTTGTTATATGCAGAAGATTATCCTCATATATACCCCCATTGTTGGCGATCAGGCGATGAGCTTGTATTCAAGCAAGTAGATGAATGGTATATAAATATGGATTGGAGAGATAGAATCAAAAATGTTGTCGGTGATATCGATTGGATTCCAGAATGGGGAGAAGATAGAGAGCATAATTGGCTAGATAACATGGGCGATTGGATGATATCAAAAAAACGTTTTTGGGGATTAGCTCTGCCAATTTGGACTTTTGAAGATGGAAGTTTTTATGTTGTAGGATCAAGAGAAGAATTAAAAGAATTATCTGTTGAAGGTTGGGAAAAATTTGATGGTAACAGTCCTCACAGACCTTGGGTTGACCATGTAAAAATCAAACATCCTGAAACAGGATTAATCGGTACAAGAATTCCTGATGTTGGCAATCCATGGCTTGATGCAGGAATTGTTCCTTTCTCTACATTAAAGTATTTTGAAGATAAAGAATATTGGAATGAATGGTTCCCAGCTGATTTTATTACAGAGTGTTTTCCTGGTCAGTTTAGAAATTGGTTTTATTCTCTATTAGCTATGTCATCTTTTCTTGAGGATGAAGCTCCATTTAAAACCTTACTTGGTCATGCATTGGTAAAAGATGAAGACGGCAAAGAAATGCATAAGTCATCAGGAAATGCTATTTGGTTTGATGATGCTGCTGAAAAAATGGGTGTTGATGTAATGAGGTGGATGTATGCACGACAAAATGTAGAAAATAACTTATTATTTGGATACGATAAAGCTGACGAAGTAAGAAAACGATTAATTAGTTTTTGGAATATCTATTCTTTCTTTTGTACTTATGCAAGCTTAGATAATTTTAAACCGCACTCAAAAAATATAGATGAAAAAGATTTAACACTTCTAGATAAATGGATTGTTTCAAAAGCTAATTTATTAATAAAAGACTCTACTGCACATTATGATAAATTTGAAGCAGATAAGCTTCTAAAGAAAATTGAATTATTTATTGACGACTTATCTAATTGGTATATTAGAAGAAATAGACGAAGATTTTGGAAGAGCGAAAATGATACTGATAAATTTGTGGCATATCAAACACTCTATGATGTTTTGTTGTCGCTTATCAAGCTCCTCTCGCCAATTCTGCCATTTATTACAGAGCGTATGTATCTTAATATTTCACAAGATGATCCACATGAAAATCATGATAGTATTCATTTGTCTTCTTATGCAAAGCATAACGATGATAAAATTGATATGGATTTACTAAAAAAAGTTGAAACACTTAAAAAAGTTATTGAATCTGGTAGGGCTACAAGAAAGAAAGCTAATATTAAAGTGAGACAACCACTTTCAGATTTAAAAATATATGAAAATGATCCAATACTGACCAAATTTATTTTAGATCAAAAACAGCTTATTTTAGATGAATTAAATATTAAGACAATATCAATCACAACAAGTTTGAAGGATATGGGTTCTTTTTCTATAAAGCCAAATTTTAAGATTCTATCTTCTAAGTTTGGCGAAGAAATGCAAACAGTAATTAAATACATCGCAACTCTTGATCAATATGATGTAATGGATAAGTATTTAAATAACGAGCAAATATCTTCAGGAAAATTTGATATTATAAAAGAAGATATTCTTATCCAAATTCAAGGACATGAAAAAGAAGAGGCATTTTTTTCAAATGATGTTATGGTGTCTATCAGTACTGAAATTGATGAGAGTTTAGCAGCTGAAGGACTAATCAGGGAGCTAATAAGACATGTGCAGGTTATGCGAAAAGAGGCAGATTTTAATGTAGATGATAGAATCGTATTATCAGGAACTTTTTCTAACTACATAAATAGTGCTATAGATACACATAGAGAATATTTGATGAATGAAATTTTATGTACAGATATAGTGGATAGTTTGGATAATTCTGACTATAATTCTGTCTTTAAGTATAAATCAGAAAAATTTAACATATTTATTAAGAAAAAATTATAAAGAGGAAATCAATTGGCTAAAACAAAATATTCGAAATCAGAGCTACAAATATTTGAAAAAAATATAAATGAGAAAATGGGCGATATTAGTGATAATATTCATGCTACTCGTTCTACCTCATCTAATAAGAGCTCCATTTTTTTAGAAAATAATACGGAAGATCACAATGAAGGAACTGAAGCACATGAAGTAGAAAAAAGCTTTTTATTGATGTCACGCGAATCAGACTATATTGTTAATTTAAAAAAAGCATTACAAAGAATTAAAGATGGTACATATGGTATATGTCAAGTGTATCAAACTGAGCCTAGAAAATGTGAATGTCCTAGCAGTCCTTTGATTGAAAAAGAAAGATTGTTAGAGGTTCCAAATGCAACAAAAGGTGTTTTCTGTAAGCAGAAAAAGAAATTAAATTTAGTATGAATTTTTTTTTACCTTTTTTTATCATCTTACTTGATCAATTATCTAAAATATTAGTTCATGCTAAAATGAATCTATATGATTCATTTACAGTAATCCCTTCTTTGTTAGATTTTACATACATAAGAAATGAAGGAATTGCATTCGGAATTAATTTTCCAGGTGGTAAAATCTTCTTTATTATATTTCCAATATTAATCACCTTTTATTTAATTTCTCTTCTCAAGAATAAAGAGTTTGAAGATAATATATCACAGATTGCTTTATTGCTTATTATAGGTGGAGCTATCGGAAATATTTTAGATAGAATATTCCGTGGTTATGTAGTCGATTTTATAGATTTTCATATTAATGGAGCTCATTGGTATATTTTTAATATTGCGGATTCTTCTGTAACAATAGGATTGTTATTCTTGTTGTATAGTTCTATAATCATTAAGAAGTAAATATATTATGAAAATATCTGTCTCTTCATCCGATGAGCTAAAAAGGCTCGATAGTTTTTTATCTAAAAGATTAGTTCAATTTTCAAGAACTAATATCCAAAAAATGATTTCTAATGGATCAGTTCTGGTGAATCAAAAAACAGTTAAAAAGAATTTTAGATTAAGCTATGGTGATAAAATAGATATTGATCTTGCAAATAAGGTAGATGAAAAGAAAGTTTCCTTAAAAAAATGGGACCATCCATTAGATATTTTATATCAAGACAAAGATTTTGCTATCATTAATAAGCCTAGAGGTGTGATAGTGCATCCAGCTCCAGGAAATCATGATAAGACATTAGTCAATATTCTTTTACATCACTTTGAAAAAGAATTAGGAGATGCAATAGACCCATCAAGGCCTGGTATTGTCCATAGGTTAGATAAAGATACAACCGGCATAATGATTATTCCTCTCAATGATTACTCTCATTGGAAGATTGCTGATCAATTTAAATCTAGAATCATCCAAAAAGAGTATATAGCATTAACATGGAGTGAGTGGAAAGAGGAGTCCGGAGTAATTGATAATATTTTAAATCGTAACAAAAGAAATCCTATCCAATTTGAATCATCGGATGTCGGAAAAAAAGCATTGTCACATTTTGAATTAATCAAATCTGGAGAATATTTATCTGCAGTGCGCTTTTTTCCAAAGACAGGAAGAACTCATCAAATTAGAGTACATTGTAAAGAATTTGGATTTCCTATTTTTGGAGATGAGCTGTATGGCGGAGGAATTAAGAAATCTAAAGAGTTTATGAAAGATACTAAGGCCAAATTAGATGGTTACTTCTCATTAGTTGAGGGTCATTGCTTGCATGCACTTTCCATAGAGTTTGAACACCCTTCAACGTTAGAGAAAGTAAAATTTTCTGCAGAACCAAATAAGAATTTTGATACTATATACAATGCAATTTTAAACGATGAAATTTGAAGATCATAAAAAAGAATTTTTATTATTCTTAGAGCTCGAAAGAGGATATTCAAATAGAACTATTGAATTTTATAACTCTGATCTTAATCAATATTCAAGTTTTATTAGTAAAAACAAGATTCAATATTATAAGATTAATAAAGATTTAATTTTTGATTTTCACGCTAGTCTAAATAGCTCTATTGGTCCAAGATCTTTTTCTAGAATGTTATCAGCCCTTAGAACTTTTTATAAATTCTTACATGCTCAAGGTGCCATTGATGATGTTGTATTAAATGAAATTAAGTCTTATCCTTTTCCAAAATATAAGAAATCAATCCCAACTTTTTTATCAATAAAACAAATTTATACAGTATTAGATAAGATTAATAATGATAAAAAATTATCGGAGATTATCAAACTAAGAGATCAGTCTATTATTATGCTGTTTTTTACATCAGGATTAAGATTGGAAGAGCTTAAATCTATCCAATTAAAGGATGTAGATTTTTCTAAGAAAAGAATTAGAGTAGTAGGTAAGGGCAATAAAGTAAGATTAACAAATTTTGATAGTGACACCAAAGACTTACTTATCAAATATTTAACAATTTTTAAAAAATATCCTTTGATAAAGACAAACTTCAATAATAATTTGTTCGTCGATGAAAAAAACAAAAATCTATCAAGAAATAATATTCAATATTTAGTAATGAAACATTTAAAAACATTAACTCTGAATTCATATGGGCCACATGCATTGAGACATTCTTTTGCTACGCACCTTTTAAATGAAGGAGTAGGTATCGAAACTATCAAATCTCTTTTAGGCCATGAGAGTATAAAATCTACTCAAATTTATACGCATGTAACTCTTACAAAACTTCAAGAGACAATGAAAAAATCTCATCCAAGAGGAGAAAAATGAATCTAGATTATTTAAATATTAATAATAGTAATTATAAACGTAATTCTAGCGCTGATCATCTTATTGAGGATTCCCTTGCTTTGAAAGAAGGTGTTATTGGTCTAAATGGTGCATTAATGGTAGATACTGGTGAATTTTCTGGAAGAATTCCCAATGATAAGTTTATTGTAGACGAAGAGGGTTCATCTAAAAATATTTGGTGGGGTAATATAAATCAAAAAATTTCAGAAGAAAATTTTAATTATTTATTAAAAAAAGTAACAACAACATATAATGAATTAGATAATGACTTCTATGTTTTTGATGGATTTGCTGGAGATGATAAAGACAATAGTCTTAATGTAAGAATGGTAACAAAAAAAGCATGGCAATCTTTATTCGTAAACAATATGTTCATTAGACCTAAAAAAGAAGAGCTAGAAAACTTCTCTCCCGATTTTACTATTATCAATGCTTACGACGTTAAAGAGAAGAATTGGAAAAAATATGGATTAAACTCAGAAAATTTTATTGTATTTAATCTCAAAAAGAAAATTGCAATTATTGGTGGAACAGAATATGCAGGAGAAATGAAAAAAGGTATTTTTTCTATAATGCATTACTACCTACCACTTAAAAATATATTATCAATGCATTGCTCTGCAAATGTTTCAAAAGATTTAAGTGAATCGACATTATTTTTTGGATTGTCTGGTACTGGAAAGACTACTTTAAGTACCAATGCTAATCGACCATTAATTGGAGATGATGAACATGGTTGGTCTGATAATGGAGTCTTTAATTTTGAAGGTGGTTGTTATGCAAAAGCAATTAATTTAAATAGTACTAAAGAACCAGAAATTTATAATGCTATTCAACATGGAACACTTTTAGAAAATGTTGTCTATGATCTAGAAACAAAAGAAGTAGATTTTGATGATAACACCAAAAGTGACAATTCAAGAATATGCTATCCAATTCATTTTATTGAAAACTCTTTAGGTTCTAAAGGACTGCCCAGTGCGGGACCTCACCCTAATGCAGTCATATTCCTAACTTGTGATGCCTATGGTATTATGCCACCAGTTGCTAGGCTTGATTCAAGTCAAGCAATGTATCATTTTATCAGTGGATATACGGCTAAAATGGCAGGAACTGAAACAGGAATCATTGATCCTATAGCAGCATTCTCACCATGTTATGGTGGACCATTTTTAACATTACGTCCACTCGTATACGCAAAGCTATTACAAGAAAAATTAGCAAAGCATGACGCTCCAATATACTTGGTTAACACTGGTTGGTCTGGATCCAGCGCAACTTCAGGTTCCAAAAGAATTGATCTAAAACTTACGAAGTATATTATCGATTTAATTACAGATGGTAAGTTAGATTTTAGCGATTCAGTAAAAGATAAATTCTTTAACGTTGATATTCCTTTAAACTTAGAAGGACTAGATAATAACTTCTTAGTTCCTGACCAAGGTTGGAATAATTTAGATGAATATTATAAGACAGGTAATATGCTTACTGATTTGTTTAATAAGAATTTTACAAAATTTGATATTTCAGACTCTGATATTCTCAATGCAGGTCCAAAAAAGCAATCAAACTCATAATCTAATTGGATAGTTTTTGAGCTTAATCAGGCTTATTTTTTCTTAACAGGTAACTATGGCCACATATACACAACTAGATGAACAAGATATCCACTCATTGGCTGACAGCTATGATCTGAGAGTTATCAATTTTTTACCAATTGATGGTGGTAGTGGTAATTCTAGCTATATATTAAAGACTGAACAAGCCAGTTACGTGTTAACAGTTTGTGATGAAAAAAAAATAGACGAAGTGTTTAAAATGGGGCAATTGTTGTTGTTACTTGAAACTCATAACATTCCTTGCAATCGTCTGATATCGCCGGTGAACAGCGAGATTCTAACCACCTTTACTACCGCTGATAGAGTCAAACCAGTAATACTCAAAAATTATATTGAAGGCCAGGTTATTAAACAATTGGATGAAACCATGTTATTTGAAGTCGGAAGACAAGCAGCTCAACTGAATCAGATATCCCCACCGGATTATTTGCCGACCAATCATTCTTATGGACGTCAATTTTTTTCAAGGGCTATAGGTTTGAATATTGACACTAAGTATGAATCTTGGCTATCTGAAGAAATTGACTACCTAGAAGAGAATATTGCAGAGAACTTACCCCGCGGTTTGATTCACGGTGATTTATTTTATGATAATCTATTATTTGACCCATTGTCAAGTATGCCTGGAGGTTTTAAAGCGATTATAGATTTTGAAGATGCCTGTCATTATCACCTGATTTTTGAATTGGGTATGGGTATCTTGGGTACCTGCATAAATGATATCACAATTAATCTTGATAAGGCACGCTCCCTAGTGAATGGTTATCAGCAAATCAGACCTCTAGAACAGATAGAAAAAGAAAGCTTACAATTGTTTGTACGATATGCAGCAGCAGCAACGTCCTATTGGCGTTTCAACAAATATAACATAGAAGAACCTAGCGAATACAGAGCAAGTCATCATTTGCAAATGATGAATATTGCAAAGGCGGTCGGTGAGATTTCAAAACCCCATTTTTTTCGTACTATTTTCTTGCGTTAACCACTAACTTACTAAGTGGTAAAAATTATTATATTGTTCTGATTTTTCTATTACCTCTACTTAAGGTATGATCAGTAAAAATTTTGGAATATATCCACAAAGAATTTATTTAATCTGATTAATGATAGGAATGTAGATATGGCAACTTTGATTTTGCGAAATACTCATCGCATATTAATAAAGAAAATAGAAGCTCTTAATAAAGAGAAGAGAGAGACTTCAGGAAGGATCAGAGAGGCAGCTGATCAAGGAGATCTTAAGGAAAATGCAGAATACCATGCTGCTAGGGAGCATCAGAGTTTATTAGTATATAAGATACAATTAATGCAGTCTCATGCACCATTTAAGATGATTGGAAATAGCGATATTGACAACGAAAATGTAGGGTTTGGTAATAAAGTTACAATCCTTGAAGAGGGCAAAGATAAGGCTGAAGACTATTACATGTTAGGTCCTATTGAATCTGAATTAGATCTTTATCCCTTAGCTGTGACCTATAAGTCACCTTTTGCACGAGCTGTAATAGGAAAAAAGATTAATGAAGATTTTACATTAGAAATCCAAGGTAATGATATAAAGTTTACTATTACTGCAATTGACAACATTCCTGCAGAATAAAACTCATATCCCGACGGGTTGAAAGAAATTTTTTCCTTCAAATAATTTTGTTCCATTAACATAGCTATAATATTTTCTGCATTCACAGGATAGATATTCAATATCAATAGGCTGAAATGCTCGTTTGGCATCTGGCCAGTATTCTTTTTGCAATTCAATCATCTTGTTACATGTTTCTTGATGATCTTCTAATCCAAGATATTTTTGTAATCGATCTAGATAAGCAACCGCACCAATTCCTGTTGGAACATGGCTTGTTGGATGAATAATATCTGGGCGAAACCAAGCCAAATCAATAATAGCCATAAAAATAGGAAAATCATTTTGCATTTTAAAAAGAGTATTGATTGCATTAGTAGCTTTTATTACATCTCCCTTAGCTTCTATAATAATTTTAACTAGCGACTCTTTAATATTTCCAAATAATGTTGTAGATGCATCTAACTGTGAATACTGTATTCCTTCCCAATGTATTGATTCAACAGGATAAGCGTTAAGATTGCACCAAGGCTCAAAAGATTTTAGTTTTTGAAGTAATTTTTCTGGTTGTAGTAACATATCTGAAGATAGTTCATCTAGAGTTTCTGCTCTATTACACCAGCGAGCAAAAAATAAAGAATGAATCAGCATAGGTAAATCTTTTTCTAAGTCTTTAGAAAAGGATATAATAGCTTTGCTACCACGATCATCTTCCCGAAAGATATTTAGGAAACGACCTTGTTGAAAAATAGGATCATCTGTCCAAGGAAATGGGGCACCACCTTCTCTTGCTAGGCGAATTTTTTCTCGTTCACGGCAAAAATCAAAAAAAGCAGATACAGGATCATTTAACGTTAATCCATCAAGTGCTGTAGCGTAAGGATTTTTAAATTTATTCATTAACCTACTTCCTTGCGTTAATCATCAAGTAGAGCCCAATACTTATAAAGATTATATTTGATAGCCATACACCTAAGAAAGGCGAAAGTACACCAGCATAACTAAGAGATTGTCCAAATTTTAAGATGATTACATAAGCAAATATCGTTGCCAAACTTAATCCGCCACCAAATGCTAATGTTGTGTTAGATCTAAATACAGATAAAGGTATTCCGCAAAAGACTACAATCAGACTAATAAAGGAATATGCAAGCTTGTAATGTAAATCAACTTCCCACTTTAGTGTATTTACTCCATTACTTTTTAATATTGCAATCTGATCCTTCAAATCATTGTAAGATCGTTCCTCTGATGAACCACTTGTTTGCGTGATATCTTGAGGAGAAAAATTTAAACTCAATAGAGAATCTTGATCAGATCTTGCAAGGATAGTTTCATATCCCGTATCGTCAAATTCTCTTATAGAAAAATTTCTTAACTCCCATTTTAATTCTTCTACATTCCAAATTCCTTTTTTTGCATCAATTCTTTTGCTCATTTTTCCATCATTCAGTTCCATGATATTTAAATTTACTATCACTTGATTCATACTATTGTATTTATCAATTGCAATGAGTTCGCTTTGATTTTTTTGAAAGTATACATTTTCAAAAACTGATTTATCCTTACGAGCACTCTTATTTTTTTGCAAATAATTTTTCTTTAGTTCATTTTGTATTTTATTATTTTTTATAACGACAGTATTATCAAAAAAGAATGATCCAATACTTAGTAATAGTCCTAAAAATAATACAGGAACTGATAATCGATAAAGACTTAATCCGGAAGACTTAAGTACTAACCATTCTTTTTTTTGTACCATCATACCATAAGTAAATACAGATGCTACAAGACAAGTCACGGGGATAGTAACACTAATCATCGAAGGAATAGCAGCAATATAATATTCAATCAAAATAGCATTTGCTACTTCGTTGTCAATAAACTTGTTTAGGTTTTCAAAAATATCAACGATGAGCGATATCAAAGTAAAGAATAGAGATACAAATAGAAATGTGATCGAAAATTCCTTAAGAATATAATAGTCAATTTTTTTCATTATATTGTTAACTTACCTAATCATGGATTTAATTAATAATTTTTTTGCAAATTTATCAAATTTCCTTTGGGGAAACTTTGGAGTAGCCAATTTAGTTATTGGTGGAGGTATATTTTTTCTACTTTATTCACGATTAACCCCATTTAGATACTTTAAGCATGCTTTCCACATAGTTCTAGGTAAGTATGATGATCCAGATGATGACGGTCAAATTTCACACTTTCAGGCACTATCTACGGCCCTATCAAGTACAGTTGGAATAGGTAATATTGCTGGTGTAGCAGTTGCTATATCTTTAGGAGGGCCCGGAGCATTATTTTGGATGTGGGTTAGCGCTATAGTAGGTATGGCAACCAAATTTTTTACATGCTCTCTTGGTATTATGTTTAGAGGTCATGATTCTGACGGTGAATTGCAAGGTGGACCCATGTATGTTATTGAGCAAGGAATGGGTAAAAAATTTAAATTTCTATCATATTGGTTTAGTATTGCTGGGCTTATTGGATGTTTATCCTTATTACAAGTAAATCAGTTAACTCAAATATTATCAGACCAACTGATTAAAACAAATCCAAATATCGCTACAGCAATTCCGCTTGATTTAACGATAGGGATTGTTATCGCATTAATAGTATCAGTAGTTATCTTTGGAGGTCTCCAACGTATTGCAGATGTAGCTTCTAGAGTTGTACCGTTTATGGTACTTGTTTATCTCTCTGCTGGATTATTTATAGTATTTTCAAATATTGCACTAGTACCATCAATTTTTAATTTAATTTTTACCAGCGCATTTAATGGCAGTTCAGTTGCTGGAGGATTTGTAGGAACAGCTGTTGTGATTAGCCAAGGATTTAGAAGAGCTGCATTTTCAAACGAAGCTGGAATGGGTACAGAAGTGATGGCTATTGGAGCATCAAAGAATAATGAGCCAATTAGGTCAGGTCTTGTAGCAATGATTGGCCCAGTGATTGATACGCTTATTGTTTGTACTATTACAGGAATTGTTATTTTATTATCAGGTGACTGGATGACAGGAGAATTTTCTGGAGTTACTCTAACACAAAAATCTTTCGCCAATCATCTTGGTGTTGTTGGTGATTTTATTCTAATTTTTTCAGTAGCAACATTTGCTTTATCCACTATGTTTGGTTATTCGTACTATGGGTGTAAATGTGCATCTTATTTATTTGGTACAGGTTCAAAGGTTTATTATAGAATTTTCTATGTTATAACACTTGTTCTTGGTTCTATACTGTCGTTAGATTTGGCCGTTAATATTGTAGATGCAATGTTTGCTTTAATGGCTTTTCCAACTATGATATCAGCTATTTATTTATCGCCTCATATTAAAAAAGAGGCTAAAAGATATTTTGGAAGTATTTAAAAAAGGGGAATTAAAAATGAAAAAAATTTACATATTTGATATGGATGGAACACTTACTCCATCAAGAAGAGAGATGACACCTGACTTTGAAAATTTTTTTTCAAAGTGGGCAAATGAACACACTTTTTTTCTTGTAAGTGGAAGTGACCTAGAAAAAATTAAAGAACAAGTACCACAATATATTCTTGATCTTTCTGAGGGAGTATTTACATGTGGAGGAAATCAATTATGGTTAAATAATGAGCTATCCTATAATCATGAATTTAAACCATCAGAAGATTTATTATCTTTTCTAAAAGAGGAG
>CAJJCZ010000014.1 GCA_905182795.1 uncultured bacterium
GTAGAACATTCTTCTTTGCAGCTCAAAAGGGCACTTCTTGGTATGAAAATATGAAAAAACAACATACTGAAACTGACTTTATTCACAATAAAGGCTTCTTTAGCGATGAATTTAAAGTAGAACAAGACGTATCATTGACACTAAACTTAACTGAAGACATTAAAAATATTGCTGACACGCAAAAGATTAGTGATAATTTTTCTTATCATTTCTTAAATGCTGGCTTTTTATTCAATGAAACTATCAGTACAAAGAAGGTTATTCCAGAATATCACGGAAAACGTACTCTATTAGGCGATATCTTAGATAAAAAAGTTGATAATAAGTATTTTGTTACTGATGAAGCTCAAATTTGGAAATGGAAAGAATTAAAGGGCGCTAAAAAGAAACAAGTTAAAAGAAAAGATGGCGGCACATTCTTTTACTCTGAAGGTTCAATGCCTTTTCCAGAACCATTAGAAGCCCCAGCTAGAACTATTATTACTAGCGAAGGCGGACAAACTCCAAGTAGATTTAAACATATTATATCAGATCCAAAGAAAAATAAGTATAGAACTTTGACTCCAGATGAAGTTGAAAAGATTTGCGGATTTCCTGCTGGATGGACAAATACGGGTATGCCAGATAACTGGAGATACTTTTGTATGGGTAATGCACTGGTAGTTGGATTAATTGAAAAAATGGGTAAAACATTTGCTAAGTAATTACGACCTGTTATTTACCTGTTTTACAGGTTTTACGCATAATATGTGTTATGTATAATTGGGGAAATATGAGAAATACACTAGGTAAAAATACAAGAAGAATGCTTCTATCCTACCTCGGGCTATTAACGCTCGCAGCGTTCTTTTATGGTGGTGGCAATTACGTCAACAAAGACGCATCTTATTATAACTTCTTCCAAAACTTTATAAGCGATCTAGGTCGAACAACTAGTCATTCTGGTGATGATAACACAATATCTATTATTCTTTTTTCTATTGGAATGTTTATACAGCTAATCGCTGTTTTAATTTACCTAGTTAAGGCTGCAGATTATTTTTCAGCAGACAAACCCAAGATTAGTTTACTAGCTAAACTATCTGCTATTTTTGGATCAGTTAGCTTGCTTGGGGTTATTTTCACTCCAGCAGATGTACCAGCCTTATATTCATTACATATTTTCTTTGCAGATTCGGTGTTTAATGGAGCTTTTGTAACATTAGGCATATATGCATACCTTTTTTACTATAAAGACTTAAAGAGTGTTACCTATGCTCTTTTATGCTGTTCATTAATTATTTTAGGGTATATCGTCTTCTTAGAGGTCGGTCCATCTCCAAAAGACTCCATTAATGCACTAACAATGCATGCAACTTATCAAAAAATTGCTGTTTTGAGTTTAATTGCAACTATTTGGATCATGTCTAAAGGCACAGACTTGCTTGAAAATTAGATATATTATTTTTTAAAATTTTATATCTTTATGTATATTACGCCATATGAGTTCCATAACAAGTAAAACCAGGCAATATCTTATTTTTTATACAATCTGCATTTTTGCTGCTATGCCATTTTATCAAGGTGGTCATCTTCTGGATTCAACTACAGATAACTATAATTTCTTTAGAAACTTTATAAGTGATTTAGGTAGAACAATTAGTCTTTCTGGACAGAGAAATTTAATGTCATTTGCTATTTTTTCAACTGGTACTTTAGTTTTACTTGGATCGCTAACCAGATTTCTTTTTTTAGGTATCTCACAGTTTAAAACAAACTTTGGCTTACTTACATTTATCGCAAGAATTGCAGCAATATATAGCTGTATTGGTGTTCTTGGTGTAGTTATTACGCCCGTGAATGTCCCTTCTCTTTATGCTCTTCATATTTTTTTTGCAATATCTATGACTTGCGCTATAGGAATCACGCTTGGTTTATACTCCTACTTCTTCTACAGAGAAAACTATATTGATTATAGTATTTTAATACTCGTTTCTGCCTTGTCGGTAGTCGGATATCTTGCTTTTATTGAATATGGCCCATCAGCTAGAGAGTCGTTAATAGGTTTAACACTACATGCTTCTTTTCAAAAGTATATAATTTTGATGATGGTAATAACCTTTTTCTATATGACAAAAGGTATTGATTTACTTGACGACAAAATTCAATAATCGATTCGGAACATAAATAGTCTTAATGATAGACCCTTGTGACGTATAGTTTTGTACTTTCTCAAGCTCCAATGCGGCATTTACAGCCGTTTCTTTATCTGAGTCAACATCTAGGCTTATGTTAGCTCTTAACTTACCATTTACTTGCACTGCAAGTGTTACTTCATCGGTTTGTGTTAAAGCTTCATCGAATTCTGGCCATGGTGCATCAGATATCGATTCATTATGACCTAACAATGACCAAAACTCCTCTGAAAGATGCGGTATAAATGGTGCAGATATTTTTACAAGATCTATAATTAAATCTTTTGAAATTTTTTCACATTTTTGTAAATGATTACAATAAATCATTAATTGAGAAACTGCTGTATTAAAATGTAGGTTTTCAATATCATTTTCTACTTTTTTAATCGTAGTGTGATGTAGATGTAAGGTTTCTTTATCTGCAGTATTTTCTGCTCCTATCTTTGAGGACAAACTTCCCTCTTCATCTACAATAATAAACCATAGTTTATTGACAAATCTATAACATCCTTGCAATCCTTTTGTATTCCACGGCTTTGACTTATTTAATGGTCCCATAAACATTTCATAAAGCCTCATAGCGTCAGCGCCATATTCTTCTATAATATCTTCAGGATTAATAACATTCCCTTTTGATTTGCTCATTTTTGATCCATCGTTGCCAAGAATCATTCCTTGATTGTAGAGCTTTTGAAATGGTTCTTTAGTCGATAATAAACCTAGATCATATAAAACATGATGCCAGAATCGAGCATACAATAAATGCAAAACAGCATGTTCTTGCCCTCCTATGTATAAGTCTACGGGCATCCAATAGTTTTCATTCTTTTTTGACCACGCTTCGGTATGATTAGAAGGATCTGTGAATCTTAGATAATACCAACAAGAACCTGCCCACTGTGGCATAGTATTTGTTTCTCTAAGTCCAACAATATTTCCAGATGTATCTTTTACTTCAACCCAATTATCAATAGTTGAAAGTGGAGATTTTCCATCATCTGATGGCTTATAATTTTCTACTTCCGGTAATCGCACAGGCAAATCTGATTCATCAACTGTGGTAATTCCATCTTCTGTGTGAATAATAGGAAATGGCTCACCCCAATAACGCTGCCTAGAAAATAACCAATCTCTAAGCTTGTAATTTACTGTCCCAGAGCCTAATCCATTTTTTTCTATAAACTCTATTGCTTTCTCAATTGCTACCTCTACATCAAGACCGTTAAGAGATAATGTATCGCTATGCTCTGAGTTTACTAAAAGAGCATTTCCTTTAGCTGTAAAAGCTGACTTTGTTATATCTCCACCCTCTACAACTTCTTTTATAGGTAACTTATATTTAGTTGCAAATTCCCAGTCTCTGTCATCATGTGCGGGAACAGCCATAATTGCGCCAGTACCATAGCTTATTAATACATAGTCGGCTACCCATATCTCCATTTTTTCACCACTAAAAGGATTTATAGCATAAGAGCCGGTAAAAATACCTGTCTTATCTTTATTGACTTCTGTTCTATCAAAATCTGATTTCTTCTGAGTTTCTTCAATATACTTGTCTAGTAATGGAGAATGATCTTCTGATACTATTTTTTTAGCTAATGAATGTTCTGGAGCCAGTACCATGTAAGTGGCGCCAAAAAGAGTATCAGGTCTTGTGGTGTATACATCAATTTTTTCATTAGGATATCCATCAACAGAAAAGCTCACTTCTACCCCTTCAGATCTACCAATCCAATTTTTTTGAAGTTCTTTAATATTTTCAGGCCAATCTAAATCGTCTAGACCGTCTAATAGAGATTCTGCATAATCAGTTATCTTTAATATCCATTGCTTCATCGGTGTTCGATAGACAGGATGACCTCCTATATCAGACTTCCCATTGACAACCTCTTCATTCGCAAGTACCGTACGTAATTCCGGGCACCAATTAACAGCCACTTCTTCTTCGTAAGCTAAGCCTTTGTTATATAATTGTAGAAAGATCCATTGTGTCCACTTATAATAGTCCGCATCTGTTGTATTTATCTCTTTAGACCAATCATAAGAAAAGCCTAATTGATTAATTTGACGCTTAAAATTGCTGATATTATCAGCTGTAGTAATTTTAGGATGAGTTCCTGTTTTTATGGCATACTGTTCTGCGGGGAGTCCAAAAGCATCCCAACCCATAGGATGAAGAACATTAAACCCTTTCATTCTCTTAAATCGAGCAACAATATCTGTTGCAACATACCCAAGAGCATGCCCTACATGAAGACCGGACCCAGAAGGATAAGGAAACATGTCAAGAACGTAGTATTTTGGCTTTTTACTGTCAGTACCGGTCTTAAATGTTTCATTGTCAGACCAATATTTCTGCCACTTAGGTTCAATAGCTTTATGATTGTAGGCCAAAGCTTAATAGAAGTTTTTAATTTGTTTCATCCAATCTAAAATAATAGCATTCACATCAATTGGCTGATCTGAACTTTCCCCGTAACCGCTACGCATAGACGATGTTGAATTTCCAAAAGCATTGGTCATTGGACCATCAAAATCATCATCTTGTAGTATAGAATTAGCCATAAACTTTGCAATAACTTTTGTTGTTTTTGGATTCCTAAAAATGATATGTGATGTTCTTGGGTCTGCCGTTGATCCGTAATATGGGTCAAAATTAAAGTCTTCAAATATAATTTCTACTGTTAAATCTCCATCTGTGTTTGGTGGAAGAATTTCAAATCCAAGTTTTACTAACTCTGACTGAATAGACTGAATATGCTCTATCATAAATGGATCCTGGATATGGTCATTGATAAACTCTTCAATTTTATTAGTCTCGCTAAGCTTAACCTTTTTTCTTCTAAACTGACCCTGTAAGTCAGAAGTAAAAATAACTAATAGTAAAAACGATAATAAATAAACACTTTTTTGTAATCTCATTCTATTCTCCCGGTTTTATATTGCGCAACCAATTATACCTCTTTTTTTATAATAATCTTGGTGATAATCTTCTGCATCATAAAAATTGTTTATAGGAGCTATTTCTGTTACGATTCTTGATCGAAATTTTCCAGATTCATTAACTTGATTAATTTTGATCTCAACCAAAGTCTTCTCCTCTTCATTCGTATAAAATATCGCTGAACGATACTGAGATCCTACATCAGGACCCTGTCTATCAATTGTTGTTGGATCATGTAATTCAAAAAAAGTATCTAAAAGCTCCTCATAAGAAATCACACTTGCGTCATATACTACTTGAACTGCTTCAGCATGATCTGTTATACCGGTGCATACTAGCTCATAAGAGGGATTTTTTACTTTACCACCCGTATAACCTACGGTAGTTGATTTTACGCCTTCTAATTGCTGAAATGTGGACTCTACGCCCCAAAAACATCCCGCTGCAAAGAAAGCTTCTTTTTGATTTGTATTTTCTTCTGCCATAATGATGCTAAAAAAACTAAGCAAAAATAAGGAAAGTTTATACAAACTTCTATCTACTGTGATCATAATACATCCATGCTCCGATTAAACTCATAGGAATAGATATAATTCCACCAATAACAGGCACCAAAAAAGAGGCAAGAAATATTCCCACTCCCACTGCAATTGAGTTAAAAAATCTTTTCATTTTCATGCAATTAAGTTAATACTATTTCTTTCATGTTAATAAGACAAAAAAGCCTCTCAGTAATTATATACTAAAAGGCTTTTAGTTGGCTACCAAATTAAGGTATTAATTATTTTATGATGCTAGACTGTAATTATTGTCTCTCGATAAAAATAAAATTATCATAAAGGTGATAATAGTGTGAGGTAAAATTAAATATATAAAACTAGTAAAAAATCCAAAATATAAAAATATGAGCACACCAAATAGTCGAAATATTTCAACCTTATTAGCATACTTTTTCCCGTCTAACATAAAAGAATTAGAAATTGCTAAGGTTACAACTAAGGCTGCTATAGATAGCATTTCAGAATAAGAAAATTTATCCATATTGAATAACATTATAACAGTTAAGGCATTGATCATCGTAAATTGAAAAAATCCAAACATCTTTTGTTTATTACTTATTTGAGGATCATATTTCTCAAAACTACTTAAATCATTCTTTTTTACAGGATACTTCTCATTAACATCATCTGGTCTCCAACCTGGACGAGAAAACCAAACATAAAATTTATCTTTAAGTTTCTTTGTTCTATAAGAATCTAAAGCCATCTGATAAAACACTTCAATATTTGCCCAAAAAGGATTGAAAGACTTTAAAGGTTTAACCGTTCCATATACAGGTTTTAAATCTTTTCTTTCGTCTATAAATGTTCCAAAAATACGATCCCATAAAATAAAGACTCCACCGTAGTTTGCATCTAAGTAGTCCTCATTTTGAGCGTGATGAACTCTATGGTTAGATGGAGTTATAATGATATATTCAAGAAATCCCAACCTTCCAACATGTTCAGTATGGACCCAAAATTGATAGACTAAATTAACTCCAGCGACACTGACATATACTTCTGGAGGAACACCAATAATAAACATAGGTAAAAAGAATACCCATTTCCATAAAAACCCACTACTCGTCTGTCTTAAGGCAGTTGCTAAGTTATATTCTTCACCGTGATGATGTACTACATGTGTTGCCCAAAAAACCTTTACTTCATGATGGATACGATGCATCCAATAGTAACAAATATCATAAAGAATAAAAGCAAATACCCAAACCCATATCTCCTCTAAATTCAATAGTTTTAAATTATAGTATTCAGCAACATACTTATAAACTACATATTGAAAACCTAGACCTAGTAATGGAATAAATCGACTAATTAAACCCAGAGACAGACTTGTCAAAGCGTCATTTAGTCTATAATTATTATTACCTTTCATAACACCATAAAGAAATTCAATGATGATGAGTAGTAAAAAAACTGGAATTGCATATGTAAGTATTATAGAGGAATCCATAAAATTAATGCCTATTTAGTTCGTTTAAGATACTTTTTAATTCATTTCGGATCTCTTTAAGAACCGATACATCACCATCGCTAATTCTACCTCTAGTATGTTCAGATCTAGAACCACCCTTCATCTCTTCTATTGCGCCTTTGATAGTGAATTTTTTATTATAGAGTAATCCCTTTATTTGAAGTATTATATTAATATCATTTTCCCTATAAGTTCTATTTCCTGCCTTATTTTTTGAAGGTTTTAATGATGGAAATTCTGACTCCCAATATCTTAAGACATAAGGTTTAAGGGTTGTGAGTTCACTTACTTCTTTAATACTATAATATAGCTTTGTTTTTGATTCAAGCATTACTTTAGGTTATTATTTTTTATAGAGAAAAACAAGATATTAAAGTTATTCTTTAATGATGATATTTAAAGAATATTACTTGGATCAGAATACTCTAAATCGTGAGCATCAGCTACTTCTTTATTTACTAAACAACCCTCATGCGTATTTAAAGCCATAAGAAGGTTCTTATTTGATTTCAATCCTTCTATCCCACTACTTGCCAATCTCCCTATAAACGGCTTTGTAGCCTCATTTAAAGCGTTGGTAGCAGTGAACGGTACTGCAGATGGTATATTTTTAACACAATAATGGATAATGCCATCAATTTCATATGTAGGCTCGCTATGTGTTGTCGGCTTAGATGTTTCAAAACAACCACCTTGATCAATAGCAACATCTGATAAGATACTCTTATCTTGCATTAAGCTGAGCATCTCTCTCGTGACTACTGTTGGTGGCTTAGCACCAGGAGTTAATACTGCACCAATAACAACATCTGCTATTGGAAGTAACCCTTCAATCAATTCTTTAGAAGAGGTTCCTATATTAACTGCCGGATACTGAGTTTTTATTTTTGATAGTAATTCATTGTTGATATCTAGAATTGTTGTATTGGCACCCAAACCTAAGCTCATTTGCATCGCATTTACACCCACGATACCAGCACCAATAATTAATACATTTGCTGGATCTGAAAGAGAAGTTCCTGATATTAGTTTCCCTTTACCTCCTTTACTCTTTTTCAGAAGTTCAATAGAGTCTAAAAGAGATAATCTACCTGCAATTTCACTCATAGGCTTCAGCATCGGAGTTTCATTATTAATTACAACAGTTTCATATGCAAGCGCTGTAACATTGCATTCCAATAATTTTTCTGTTAAAACTTTCGATGAACTTAAGTGAAGATATGTGAAGAGCATCTTATTTCTCATTAGCTCAACTTCATCCAAAGAAGGTTCTTTAACTTTTACAATTAAATCAGATTGATGAAAGACGTCTGTAGCACTATCCAATATAGTACAACCAAGACTAGCATATTCTTGGTCGCTATAACCGCTATCAGCTCCTGCATTTTTTTGAATGAATAACTGATGAGAACTCTCAAGTAAAAGTTTTGCAGTCTCAGGATTGATCGATACACGATACTCCTGAGAAATAATCTCTTTTGGAACTCCAATTTTCATGATGATTTCTGTTATTTAAAGTTAAGTATCTTTAATTACTCAGGTTTATCCATTAGTAATTTCATACTAAAGTTTAAACGACCCTGCTTATCAATTTCAAATAATTTGATTTTTACTGGATCTCCTACTGATAACATATCACTTACCTTATTAACTCGTTCCCAAGCTAACTGTGAAATATGTACTAAGCCTTCACGTCCTGGAGCAAATTCTACAAAAGCACCAAACTCCATTAGTTTTGTAACTTTACCGTCAAAAACAGTTCCCACTTTAGGATCTTCAGTAACTGCTTTAACTTGACTAATAGCATTATCAAGCGCTGCTCTATCTGCTGCTGATATACTAACAGTTCCATCATCTTCAATATTGATAACACATTCAGCTCTTTCTTGAATTGCTTTAATGTTTTTTCCTCCTGGACCAATAAGGGCTCCAATTTTCTCTTTATCAATCTTGAAAGATTCAATCTGTGGTGCATATTGAGACAATGCATTCGGAGAACTTATTGCTTTATTCATTTCATCTAGAATATGCAATCTTCCCTTATTTGCTTGCTCTAATGCCATAGATAAAATTTCCATTGGCAGTCCAGGAACTTTTAAATCTAATTGGATGGCACTAATACCATCTTTAGTTCCAGCAACTTTGAAATCCATGTCTCCATAAAAATCTTCAGTTCCCAAGATATCGCTTAATACTGCATGATTTTCACCGTCAGTGATTAATCCCATTGCAATACCAGCAACATGCTCTTTAATAGGCACTCCAGCGTTCATCATAGCTAATGAGCCACCACAAACTGATGCCATAGAAGAAGATCCATTTGATTCTGTAATTTCTGACACAACACGTATTGTGTATGGAAACTCTTCAGATGAAGGCAATATAGGTTTTAGCGATCTTTCTGCTAAATGACCATGGCCAATCTCTCTTCTATTTGTGAAACCAATTCTTCCAGTTTCTCCTACACAGTAAGGAGGGAAATTATAGTGTAGCATAAATGATTTTTTATAATCACTTGCCATTGAATCGATAATCTGTTCATCTCTAGCATTACCTAAAGTAAGAGCAACAATTGCTTGCGTTTCACCTCTAGTAAATAAAGCAGATCCATGAACTCGAGGTAATAACGATGGAACAATACTAATTGCTCTAATATCATCTAATCCTCTACCATCAACTCTCACTTTTTTCTCTAATACAGTTTTTCTAACTGCATTTTTAAACATAGTTTTAACATATTCTTTTACTTCAGAATACATTTTTTCATCTTCTTTATGGGGAGTCGAAGCTTCTTTTACAATTTCGTTGTACGCAACATCCATTGCTTGCTTAGAGTCCATATCAAGTAATTTTTCAACTTTATCTGAAAATGAATCTTCAAGAGATTTAATTACTTCGTCAGTTATTACTGTATTATCAACCATCTCATATGAATTATCAAAGTGTTCTGAAAATTCCATTTGAAGATCAACAATGTCATTAATACCTTCCATTGCAATATCTAATGCTTCTAAAATTGTTTTTTCAGGTACAAAATTAGAACCACCCTCAATCATACAAATTTTATCTTTTTTACCAGTTACCATCAAATCTAAATCAGATGATTCCATTTGTTCTAGCGTAGGATTTAAAACATATTCTCCGTCAACTAATCCCACTTTAACAGAAGCTATTGGACCATCAAATGGTACTGGAGACAATAACAATGCCGCAGAAGCACCAATTGCTGCTACTACATCAGGTGTATTCACACCATCATAAGACATTGTGGTTAACATGATTTGTAAATCATTTCTATAATTCTTAGGAATTAAAGGTCTAATTGGACGATCTGTCAAACGTGAAGTTAAAACTTCAGCATCTGTTGGTTTCGCTTCTCTTTTAAAGAAACCTCCGGGTATTTTTCCTCCCGCATAATGTTTTTCTCTATATTCAACCTGCATCGGAAGAAAGTTTAAATTTTCTCTCGGTTCAGATGAACAACATACTGCTGCAAGCATTGCAGTTTCTCCATAAGTAATGAATACGGATCCACCCGCTTGTCTTGCTATTTGGCCTGATTCAATCTTTAATAGTCGGCCGGCTATATTTTTTTCAACTTTTATCATAATTTCTTCTTTATAATCCTCTTATTGATAACTTGGTGAGTAATTCATCATAGCTATCTGTTTTTGTTTTTCTTAAATACTTCAATTGTTTTTTTCTTTGGGATACAAGTTTAACTAAACCATGTCGTGAGTGAACATCTTTTTTATGTAACTTTACATGCTCTGTTAATGATCTAATACGATCTGTGAGAAGTGCAATCTGCGCTTCACTACTACCAACGTTACTAGCATCAATACCTGCGTCTTGAATAATCTTACTTGTTTCTTTACTATACTTCATATTTCTCCTTAAAAGAATCTATCAATTTAATACATATTTCCTTATCGTTTTCAATCTGCTTGATTAAGTCTTCTTTACTTTCAAACTTGATTTCATTTCGAATCTTATTTAAAAATTCTATATAAAATTCTTTATCGTATAAGTCGCTGAATTTATCAGATAAAATGTGAACTTCCATAACAAATTTTTTTTCATTAAAAGTTGGTCTATATCCAATATTGGTCATTCCAAAGTACTCTTCTCCCTCTAAGAACACCTTTGAAAGGTATACGCCACCTTCAGGAATCATCTGATATTCACTTAGGGGTATAAAATTGGCAGTGGGATAATTCATTGATTTTCCCCTATTTAAACCATGTACTGTAATTACATTAAAACCATAAAATTTGCCTAATAACGATGGAACTCTATGTAAAAGTCCATCATGAATTAACCCTCTTGTTAATGTACTTGAAATAGGCTTATCGTTTAGCATTCTAATTTTAGGGGTGTGTAATTCAATATTATTTTGAGTACAAAATTCAGTTAAAAAAGCCAAATCGCCTCTTTTTTTAAATCCGAAGTAATGATTTTCTCCTACAGAAATTAACCTAGGGTTAAACAATTTTTTAATGATATTTTCTGAAAAATCTTCAGCAGACATACGCGAGAACTCTAATGTAAAAGGAATGATAAGTACCTTATCAATACCTATCTGTTCAAGTACTGTAAGTTTTGAATCAATATCCTGTAGATTCATTGGCTTACTATTATTTGATAGTACGTAAGCTGGATTCGGATCAAAAGTAATTAAACATGAAGGAACTGATTCTTTTTTAGCCATTTTTACGATATGACTAATAACATCTTGATGACCTAGATGTATTCCATCATAATTTCCAACAGTTACAATTGAAGATTCTAACGGTTCCATAGCACCAATCGATCTTATGACTTCCATTCTTCTTCGAACCTTTCTACCGTTAATGAATCGTTCAGTGAAAAAGATCCTACCGTTGTACGTGTCAATTTTATCAAATGACCTATAGTATCAATCTTTTTTGCTATATCTTCTGCTAAGACCC
The DNA here is from genome assembly GCA_905182795.1 of uncultured bacterium. GTDB lineage: Bacteria > Fidelibacterota > Marinisomatia > Marinisomatales > Marinisomataceae > Marinisoma. Next base: position 12,105 of record CAJJCZ010000014.1, read on the forward strand.
TTATATACGTCCCAGAAGAGCACTCTACCTTAATATGTAACAGATTACTATCAATGGCAGTGCATTCTAAATACTTAATTTCAATCTGCTTAGGATTTCTTTTTACTGAAATATTCTTTCTAGCAAGCTTATAAAGTCTTACCCCATTTACTTTTCTTGCAGAATACATTGGGGTTTCTTGCATCTGAACACCTAAAAATGATTCCGATATCTTACTAAAATCAATATCGCTAATATCAGGTACTTCTTTTTCTTCTACTAAGGTACCTGTCAAATCTTTTGTATCTGTTTTTTCACCTAATTTTATTACACCTTCATAAGTTTTGTCATATTGGATGATATCTGACAATTTTTTAGTTGATTTGCCGATACCGAGTACTAGAACACCATCAGCGAATGGATCTAAGGTACCTGAATGCCCCACCTTTTCACGTGTAATTCTCTTAACTTGCTTTACAACGCTAAAAGAAGAAAAGTCTTTAGGCTTGTATATATTGTATATCATGATTAGTCAATTTTTTTGATTAACTCATTAATTTTTTGGAACTGCTCAAAAGAGTCATCATAGATAAATCTTAAAGTAGGTGTAGATCTTAGCTTTAAGGACATTGAAAGATGTTTTCTGAATGTAGGGACTAATTTATTTAATTCTTTATTGATAATTTTTAAATCTTTTGTAGGATTGATAATACTATAAAATAAGCTTGCGTGCTTTAAATCTGAAGTCATTTTAACAGATGAAAATGTTAAAAAACCATATTTTCTCAAATCTAAATCTTTTGATAAAATTTGATTAATAGTTTTTAAAACTTCCTTTTCCACGCGCTCTGATCTTGAATATGGCTTGGTATCTAACTGTCTGATAATTTTCTTTTAATCTCGTTTATTTTATATGCTATGATTCTATCTCCAGGAAAATATTTTTTAACGCCTTCAATTGCAATTCCACATTCCAATCCTGAATCAACGCTAGCTACATCGTCTTTGAAGCGTTTTAACGATACTATCTTTCCTTTTGATATCAATTCTTCTTCTTCTCTTATAAGTCTAGTGAAAGAATCTCTAGTAATTTTACCACTCTCAACTTGAGAACCGGCAATAAAACCAATTTTTGGAATCTTAAATGATTCTTTAACGACAGCTTCTCCTAAAACTTCCTCTACAAGGTCAGGTCTCAATAAACCTTCAACAGCTAACTTAATGTCTTCAACAACCTGATAGATGATATTATAGGCTCTGATCTCAACATTAGTTTGATTTGCTAGCAGTCTTGTATTAGATGGCACCTGAACACCAAAACCTACTACAACAGCTTTAGATGCTTGAGCAAGCAATACATCGGATTCGGTCACGTTACCTACTCCTCTATGGACAATATCAACTCCAACTTCATCGTTATTAATTTTTTCTAAACTTTGTATAAGAGCTTCAATAGATCCATCAGAATCTGCCTTAATAATAATATTTAAATTATTAATATCACCTTCTTTAATTTGGGCAGAAATACTATCCAATGAAGTTTTTTGAACCATCTGTAAATCAATTTCTCTTTTAATTCTTTGTCGTTCATTTGCAATTTTCTTTAAGTCAGATTCATTGGATACTTCAGCAAAAATGTCTCCTGATTGTGGAACCTGATCAAATCCAAGGATTTGTACGGCATCTGAGGGTACTGCAGTTTTAATACGCTCACCTCTTTCATTCATGATTGCACGAACTTTTCCTGGATAATTATTACAAATAAATAGAGTTCCTATATTCAAGGTTCCTTTTTGAATTAGCACTGTAGCTATTGCACCTAAACCTTTATCTAATCTAGAGTCAATTACAGTTCCCTTACATTCTATAGTAGAATTTGCTTTTAAATCTAATACCTCGGACTCTAATAGGATTGCCTCCATCAATGCATCAATACCTTCACCTGTTATAGCGGATGTATGAACAGATTGAATTTTACCACCCCAATCTTCAACTAGTACGTTTTTCTCAGATAATTCTCTTTTTACGGTCTCTGTATCAGCTCCAGGTTTATCAATTTTATTTATCGCAACAATAATTGGTACTTCTGCTGCTTTTGCATGGTTAATAGCTTCTAAAGTTTGAGGCATGACACTGTCATCGGCAGCAACAACAAGAATTACAATATCAGTTGATTGTGCTCCCCTTGCTCTCATTGCAGTAAATGCTTCATGTCCAGGCGTATCTAAGAAGGTAATTCTATTACCATTATGATCCACTTGATAAGCTCCAACTCGTTGGGTAATACCACCCGATTCACCTGCAGCTACCTTTGTCTCCCTTATATAATCTAAAATAGATGTTTTACCATGATCTACGTGACCCATAATTGTTACAACTGGTGCACGATTTGTTGCACCTACTAGTTCTTCTTCGGTATGCGCCATTACAAATAAGTCATCTACAACTTCTTCATATTTATTTAATTTAACATCATATTCTCCAGCAATCAGCTCGATAATATCCCATTGCAATCTTTGATTTACTGTCGCTAAAACTCCCATTTGTAAGCATTTTCCAATTACTTCACTAGTGCTCACATCTAATACTTTTGCAATTTCATCAATACTAGCGTATTCTGCTAATTCTACTGATCTTGGCGTATTGTCTAAATCACCATCTGAATCTTTCTTATTTTTCTTATAGGACTTCTTTTTTGAGCTAGCATCCATAGATGCCAATGTCTTTTTAAGTCTTTTTGCTGCAGAGGTGTCTTTCTTTATTGCTTCCTTATTCTTTTTAACTTCTTTTTTATCTTCAGGAGCACCAGATTCTCGTAATGTAATTTTTCTTAATTTCTTTTTTGGCTCTACAATTTGAACAACTTTTTTTGATTCAGGCTCTGTATTAGCTTTGACTTCTTCTACTTTCTTAGCTTCAGCTTTTTTTGCCTTATCTTGTTCTCTTTGTTGTTGAACTGATAAAATTTGGAATTTTTTAACAGACTTTGTTTCCATGACTACTTTTGAGTCATGAATTTCTTTTCTAACCTGCTCTTTCCTATCTCTTTCTGCTGATTGTCTGTCTTTAGCAAACTCAGTATAAACAACTTGCTGCGTCTTCCCATCAATTGGAGACATATGACTACTCACAGACATCCCTTTAGATTTTAGAAAATCAACGATATCATTGTGAGATATATTCAGTTCTTTTGCTAACTGAAAAATTCTAATAGAATCAGCCATGTATTATTTTTCCTCTTTTTCTACTACTTCTTCAGCAGGAGCTTCAACAACTTCTTCTACTACTTCTTCAGCAGGAGCTTCAACAACTTCTTCTACTACTTCTTCAGCAGGAGCTTCAACTACTTCTTCTACTACTTCTTTAGCAGGAGCTTCAACAACTTCTTCTACTACTTCTGGTTCGTCGTTTCTACTAATAAAAGTATTTACAACGGCGCTTATAGAATTTATCTCATCTCCAGTAAGATCAAGTTCATCGACTAAGACAAACTTTTTTGATCCTAAATAGTCGGCAACACTAACAATGCCAGCTTCAGATAGCTTTTTCAATACACCTTTTTTAATTCCGTCAAAAGAATCAAGGCCTTTTTGTTGATTTATCAACACTTCATCATACTCTTTTTTAGTATAAGCGTCAATTGTATATCCTGTTAGCTGAGAGGCTAAATTGATATTTACCCCACTTCTACCAACTGCATTTTCTAAACCACCTTCATCGAAGATTGCAACACAGTATTTTTTATCATCATCAAGATATAAATCAATTGGCTTAGCTGGTGATAAAGCTCTAGTAATGAAGACTTCTGATTTGTCAGTATAATTAACAATGTCAATCTTCTCATTGTTTAATTCTCTTACTACTGACTGAATACGACTTCCTCTCATACCAACACAAGCACCAACTGCATCAATTCTCTTGTCAATAGAATGAACAATGATTTTACTTCTTTCTCCAGGCTTTCTAGCAATTCCTTTAATTTCAATAATACCATCTTCAATTTCAGGAACTTCCATCTCAAATAGTTTATAAAGAAATAAATCATCACTTCTGGATATAAGAATGTCTGGACCTTTAGGAGTCACTTCGACAGCTTTAACAAGCGCTCTAATTGTATCTCCTCTTCTGAACCTTTCTGAAAAAATTTGCTCATTTCGAGGCATTCTTAATTCAGTTTGTTCAATATTAACAAATGTATTTTCTCTATGCACTTGATGCACAGTACCGATGATTACCTCACCAATTCTTTGTACATAATCTTCATAGATATATTGTTGCTGTACTTCACGTGTTCTTTTATTTAAAAACTGTCTTGCATTTGCAACTAATCTTCTACCAAAGTTTGCAGGATCAACTACTTCTACAAAAGTGTCTCCTAGTTTTAAATCTATAAGCTCAGGTTCAAGCTCTAAGGCTCTTTCTAATGTAATGTCGAAGTGATCATCGTCTACTTCTTCAACGATTGTTTTTTCTACATAAATTTCAATTTCACCTTTATCTAGATTAACAATTACACTGCAATTATCAGATTCGCCCTTTTCTTTATCGATAATAAATAAGAATAGCTGCTCAATAATTGTTCCAAGCTCAGAACGTTCAATATTTTTCTCTCTCGCTAATTCAATAAAAATTTCAATTAAATCTCTGTTTACCATATCAACCTTTCAAATTTTCTATTATAACAAAAATGGGCCGTGGCCCACTCAAATACTGCGTAAATATATTTATTAAAAACCTTTTAAACAAGAAACTTAGTTTAAACTTAATGCCACTCCATATACCTCTTCAAATAACTCTTTATAGCTACTAGTTTCAGAATCTAAATTATCTAAAATTGTCAAAGCTTCTGTTTTTTTTCCTGCGATAGCTAAACGTTTTGCTTTCAATATCGATATATAAGTCACTTCATTCTCAGATAAAGCATTTTTTGCTGCCTTATTAAAGAATTTAACAGCATTATCTAAATCTGAATCAAGCTGTCCTAGTATGATATATGCTTCAGTTTTTAATGTAGAGTAATCTAGTTTTGAAGCACATTCAGATAATAACATCATAGCCTTATCGTTATTACCATTTATGAAGGCAGTTCTACCTAAGTAAAATTTAGCATTTACTGCAGCTGAAGTTTTTTTATGATCCTCTACCACTGATTCCAATTGTAGGACTGCATTATCAAAATCTCCTCTTTCAAAATAAACCATTGCATTACTTAGTGCGATATCTGCAGCTGAAGAAGTCTGAGGTCTTGAAACATCCCATGCTGACCATGCTACAAAAGAGACTAGTAAAAAAAGAAAAATAGGATTCAATACAATCATATCCAATTTGCTATACTCTTTTTTCTGTTTATAGCTAACCGAAATTGGTGAACTTATCATTTCTTTTATCTTATTTACTAGTGACATATGTTTATTTCCAATAATTAAATAGTTTATATAGTTTTGGTCTAAATTTCGTGGATAATTTAGCACTAGAAACTTTTTTATCTATATCTTTTCTTAGTTTTCTTTGTGCTTCAATATCTAAGGCATTAAAGTCTTTACAATCATTTGAACAGCATTTATCATATTTTGTTGCACAATCTTCGCATTGAATGAATAAGATATGACAGGCATCATTACTACAATTAACATGCTGATCACATGCTTCTTGACATTGATGACATTTTCCAATGATATCATCTGTAATTTTTTCACCCAGCCTATCGTCAAATACAAAATTCTTTCCAATAAATGATGATGAAATATTATCTTTTTTGATATCATGCGCATACTGAATAATACCACCATCTAATTGGTAGACATCTTTAAATCCTTTTTTTAATAGATAGGCACTTGCTTTTTCACAACGAATTCCGCCCGTACAATATAAATGAACCTTTTTATCATGATCGTCAGATAATAATTCTGCTACTGCTGGTAGCAATTCTTGAGATCGATGGATATCTGGCGTAATTGCATTTTCAAATTTACCTATTTCACTCTCATAATAATTACGCATATCTACAACAACAGAGTTTTGTTCTTTAATTGATTGATTAAATTCTTTAGCTGATAAGTGTTGGCCTGTATGATTCATATCATAACTATTTTTATCTACGCCATAAGCTACAATTTCATTCTTTACTAAAATCTTTAATTTGATAAAAGAACTTCCTTCTTGAACTGCTTTTTTTAGCCTTACGCCGTTTAATAGGGATTCTGACTTAATATACTCCTCAAATATACTCCATTTATGCTCAGGAACGCTTATTTGAGCATTTATACCTTCTTCGGCAACATAAACCCTACCAAAAATATTTAGATTCGAAAATTTCTCATATAGATGATTACGAAAATCTTCAGGGTTTTTAATATCAATATATCGATAAAAAGAGCATGTAATACGTTGAAACGTTTCTTGCTCTAAATCTTTTCTTAATTCAAATTTTGACTTTTTATTGAACATGTTTGAATGTTAATAGAAAAAAAACTGGTTAGCAATTTAAATTAATCAGTTGTGTAAGGTCTTTACAATAGACTCTTAACATCAAACAATTTATTAACACCGTCTTTATGGAGTGCGTACTGAAATCCTTTCTGGATAGATGAACATCCTATACTACCATCTCTACCTAAAGCAATATAACCAACTTGTAATTTAGTTGTTCCGCCTTCTTGTTTAACAATACGATCAACAGCCTCATTGCAGGCTTCCATTGCAGAATATCCTTGACGCATCAATTCTACTACTAAAAAACTGCCGCATGTTTTCATTACCAACTCTCCCATACCGGTTGCGCCGGCAGCCCCTATTTCATTATCTACATACATCCCTGCGCCAATAATAGGGCTATCACCTACACGTCCTTGCAATTTGTATGCCAATCCGCTAGTGGTACATGCTCCCGATAAATTTCCATCATTATCTTGCGCTAAAGAAGTTATGGTGTCATGATCGTCATTTGGTCCCCATGAATCTTTGATACGATTATTTTTTTTCCACTCCAACCATCCTTTTCTTGATGCTTCTGTTAAGAGATTTTCGCTCTTAAACCCATTGCTTAAGGCAAATTTTAATGCACCTTTTCCTGCAAGCATAACATGATCTGTCTCTTCCATCACTTTTCTTGCTACAGAAATAGGGTGTTTAATATTTTCTAAGAATCCAACAGCTCCAGCATTACCATTAGAATCCATAATACATGCATCCAATGTGACATTCCCTTCACTGTCTGGCCTACCTCCTAATCCAACCGATTGGTTTTCTGCATCTGCTTCAGCAATACGCACACCTGCTTCTACAGCATCTAATGCTGATCCATTTTTATTTAAGATTTTAAAAGAAGCTTCATTGGCTGGAATACCATGTAGCCATGTCGAGATTACGATAGGGTTATTTTTATTTACTTTAATTTTCTTTTTACCTGCTAGAAGAATAGGGCTTGCTAGTCCAACTGCTCCCGCTTTAATAAAATT
>CAJJCZ010000015.1 GCA_905182795.1 uncultured bacterium
GTTGCATACGAAGACATATGACAAGCGTGTAATGGAACTGTATTTGTCCATTTATAATCTCCCAATGCAACCAAATAAAATGGTTTTAATAGCTCATTCAAAATAAGGGTGTAGCCTAGCACTTGCTCAAAGCGTGCAAATGAGTCAGGGTTATATCGACTACGATAAAAAAAAGAAAACCCAAACGAGATTGTAAAGATGATTGTAAGGGTTAATAGATGTGTACTACCAAATAAGATAAATTCATTCATGATAAAAAGAATATAATTAAAGTTAACTTATAATTTCATCAATTATTAATAGCATTCGGAAAGTCCATAAAAAAGTTCTTATCCAATTAGTATTAACTAATTTTTTAATCATTTTTTTATCTTTTTCTCCAGAAAGAATGTTATGAATGGGCATCTGTATAAAAAATGTAGAACACCATATCAATACAACGATTCCAAGATTTAAAGAAAAAATTAAACTTGAAGTATCATTTATATAAAGAATGATAGATGTTATTAGCTCTACCATCATAAATGGCATAACAATCATAGATATTCTATTGTTATGAAATTTATGAAAGCCTAGAAAGGATAATTTATCTATATAATAAAAAGATGGATAATGAACCAATTGAATAGTCCAAATTACTCCTGTTAAAATAAAAGCTGAAATGACATTTAGAAAGAAAAGAAAGGACATTTACCTAACGTAACTACCAGCATTAATATCGATATTAGATCCTGTGCCATGATCAAACTTTCCACTACATATTAAAGTGACAATCGGTGCGATATCGCTGGGCTCTGTCAAGCGATTGAGAGAAATATCTTGTACAACAAAATCTTCTCCATGTTTATCAATAGACATTTGAGCCATAGCAGTTCTAGTAAATCCAGGTGCTATAGAAAAAGCAGTAATACCATCTTTTCCAAAACCTCTAGCAATAGACTTAACAAGAGCAACCATACCAGCTTTTGATGCTGCATAGGCTAAATAGTTAGGCGTATCCCCTCTAAAAGCAGCTCGTGAAGCAATATTAATAATTCTACCATTAGCATTGTTTTTAAAATGCTGTAATGCTTTTTTAGATAGTATACCAGTAGCTAGTAAATTAATATTCATAATAGTATTCCAATTATTAATCCAAGTAGTATCATCTAGATCAATAGAATTCATAATAGTCATACCTGCATTATTAATCAAAATATCTAATTTTTCACACCAACTAATAGTCTTATTAAATAACTCTATTACTTCATTGACATTATTAAAATCTGCTTGAAATATTTTACACTTTTCTGGAAATTGCTCTAATAGCTGATTGACTCCAGAAGAATTTTTATTATAATGCAAAGCAACATTTGCTCCAGAATTTAATAACTCAGTAGCAATAGCATGACCAATTCCACTATTTGATCCAGTAACTAAAATATTTTTATCTGTTAAATCAATCTTCATTTAATGACAACTAGCATTATACTTCTTTAATCTCCAATAATTATATGGCCAAGGAGTTAAAAAACCTGCTAACAGCATTAGAGGCATAGCCCACCAAGTAAGGAGTGCTCCACCAGTCAATAATACATCCGTTACATTCATAGCAGTTTCCATTGCTACCATTGAAATAAAACTCATACCGATAGCTGTTTTAAATGCTAAACTTAATATCATTTGTTTGCTGAGGATAAAAGTTTCTAATGCAATGCTTGTTAGCAACCCATTTATGATTGCAAGTGACATAATTTGCCATACTGACCAACTATGTTCAATCATTTGAAATACAAATATAGTTCCAAAATCACCGATAGAACATCCCAATAGACACCAAGATGTATTAATAGCAGATTTTTTCCAAGTATGTTTACATTTCCAACTAATCATAATAGTGTTAATTTAACAGACTTATATGAAAAAAAAATTAATTCTATTTCTTTTAATATGTTTTCCAATTCTTTGGTATTCAACGATTCCAAAAGAAGGAGAATTTATCCTTCCTATTTTTACTCCTTCAGATTTACGATCTAATTTAGTGCATCCTTCTTTAGCAGGAAAAACAGAGCATACTGTTCCAGATTTTTCTTTCACAGATCAAAATGGAAATACTATCAATCAAGAAACAGTGCATAATAAAATCTATGTAGTTGATTTCTTTTTTACGTCATGTCCATCTATCTGTATTGATCTGACTAATAATTTAAAAGAAGTGCAGAGCGCATTTATAGATAATGATGATGTGTTAATTCTCTCTCATAGCGTTGATCCAAAAATAGATAATATAGAGCGATTAAAAAAATATGCTGCTATCAACGACATTAGTAACAAGAAATGGTTTTTATTAACTGGTCCAATAGAAGAAACGATACGAATGGCACAATTAGGTTACTTTGCAATCGCTTCTGTTCCAAATCATGATGAAAACAGTTTAATCCATACAGAGAATGTTATATTGATTGATAAAAATAGAAAAATTCGTGGTATTTACAATGGAACTTCCCCATTAGAGACAAGTTATCTTATTGAAGATATCAACAAGCTTTTATCTTATTGATTTTTTTATCATATCTTAAATGCATTATTTTTGATACAGTTCATTCCCATGGAAAACACTAATGCAGAACATAAGTGATATGCTGCAATATTTAGCTTATCAATATGTAAAATTGCTAGAACAATACTTCCGATAAGAAAGATAAACTGTAATACAAACAATCCTTTGATTGAGCCTTTCAGTTCTGGAAAAAAGAACCTTAAGAATATGAGCCACTTTAATATACTATTTTTCATTTTAAAACTAGCTTCCTTACTCCTGCAAGCCATCTATCATAATCGTGAGCTTTCATCTGGATATATTTTAAAATTTGCTTATGCGGTAAAAT
>CAJJCZ010000016.1 GCA_905182795.1 uncultured bacterium
TTTATTGTGATTAGATCTAAACCTTTAGATGAGCATTATAAGAATATTAAAGGACTAACTCTTTGGACAATTAAAGATGGAGCTGAATATTTTAAAGGTTCTAAAGTAAATCCAAATGCTGGAATTACTATTACAGTTCCTGGAAGTGAAATTATAATATCTGAAGATGAAAATAATAAAGTATGTTTACCAAAAAAGTATATGGACCAAATTAAAGGTAATCCAGGAGATCTTATTTATATTAGCGACAAGCGTTGGTACTTGGGTGGATTAAAATCTACGCATGCTAATCTTGGATCAGTAACTAAGGTTGATGGAGTCATTATATCAAAAGATGTCTATAAGCATGCACAATTTGATTTATCGAAAGATTTAATTATTGAGCTTGAGGTGTAATATTCCTTGTTTTTTCGATAATAATATTAAAAATTCCAAATCATATTCCGGAGTAGCTCAGTTGGTAGAGCGAGTGACTGTTAATCACCAGGTCGGGAGTTCGAGTCTCTCCTCCGGAGCAATTTTTTTTCGTCATAAATCATTCAAAAAAAAAATAAACTCTTGACATATATTCTGAATATTTTTTATTATTCCGTGTAGTTAAAATCGCTTTTTAAGAGTTGAAGCAGATCTAGATGAAAAAAGAGATCTGGCCATGCGATTAAAAAGAGTTTTATTGCTTTTTAATAGTTGAAGCAGATTTTGAAAAAAAAAATCTGGCCATGCAATTAAATAAGTCTTAGAGGGCGTTTTTAAAAGTTAAAACTAATGTTATGAAAAAATTAGGTTATACGATTAAGAACATTTGTCCTATCTGTATATCTAATTTAATTCATAAGTAAATAATAGGAAGAAATATGGATTTTCTTACACTTTGGTCATTACTTGGATTTTTATTTGCGGTATACGCAGTTACTGCCAATGATAGTATCCAAACGCTCGGAACATATATATCATCTAATAGCGAAGTGAAGTGGTATTGGATGTTTGGATATATGGGTTCTATCTTTTTAATAACAATGTTACAAGGTTTCAATGGCGGTGATCCAGCTTTTGGAAGGCTAGATAAGTTTCCAGAAATTGAAATACAGTGGTATCATGCAGTAGCGCCATTAGTTTTAGTAGCATTGACAAGACTTAAAATACCAGTATCAACAACCTTTTTAGTGTTATCCGTTTTTGCATCATCTGTCGTAATGGAAAAAATGTTATTAAAAAGTTTTCTAGGCTATGCAGTATCTTTTGTCTTTGCTTGGGGGTCTTGGTTCTTAATTAGCAAGTACTTGTTACATGAGGGCGAAAAAGGTGAAAACAAAAATAATAATTATTGGAGAATAGCTCAATGGTTAACTACTGGTTGGCTGTGGTCAACATGGTTGAAACATGATCTAGCTAATATCATGATATTCCTACCAAGATTCAGTACTATTGACACGGCTACATACCAAGCATTTGTTCTTGGGGTAATGCTTATAGGACTAGGATTTATGTTCTATGAACGTGGAGGAAAGATACAGGAAATTGTCTTATCAAAAACTAATACAAGATATGTTCGTTCAGCTACATTGATCGATTTAGTTTATTGTTTTGTATTATACTATTTTAAAGAAGTAAATAATATACCTATGAGTACAACATTTGTTTTTATGGGAATGTTAGCAGGTAGAGAGCTTGGAATTTGGATGTCTCTTGGATATGGAGAATTAACATATACTAGTAGACATAAAAAGGCTATCTTCCCAATGCTATATAAAGATTTCCTTAGATTGATGCTAGGACTGATGATTAGCGTCACTCTTGCATATGGTATTCAATGGTATAGTGCACTTTAATCAAAATGATGTATTGCAGCACTCACAACTATTCATGATATTATTGCTGGTATGAATCTTAAAAATAAAATCGTATTAGTTACGGGTGCTGCTAAAGGCATTGGTCTAGCCACCGTTAAACGACTACTCAAAAAAAATGCTAAAGTTATCTTATGGGATTTTCAACCTGAAGATCTAGAGAATGCTGTAAAATCATTGAAAGCTGAAGGACATGATGTGTTCTCACAAGTCTGTGATGTCACAAATAAAGAGCAAGTCTATCGCAATGCAGCAATCATTAAAAAAGATATTGGAGACGTAGATATTTTGATTAATAATGCTGGAACAGTATATACAGGATATATGCTGGATCGTTCAGATGAAGAATTGGAGAATATGATCAATGTTAATTTTACATCAATGATTTATACTATTAGATCTTTTATGCCTGCAATGTTAGAAAAAAATAAAGGCCATATTATTAATATATCATCTGCCTCCTCATTAATTGGTGCTCCAAAATTAGCGATATATGCTGCGACAAAATGGGCTGTAATGGGTTTAACAGAATCTTTAAGATTAGAAGCAATTAAAATGGGTAAAAAAGGAGTAAGATTCTCTTCTATTCATCCTAATTTTTTGAAAAAAGGTTTATTTGAAGGGACTAAACTAAATATTTTAGGCTCCATTTTTGCACCAGGCGTGAAATCTCACGATGTTGTTGCAAGAGTTATTGTGAATAGAGCAATTCGTTTTGGATTTCATTCACCTAAAATTCCATGGATTATGAATCAATCTGTATTATTGAGAGCTCTATTACCCAGTTCCTTACTCGTCAAGTTTGGTAGTCTATACGGATTAAATAGTATGATGGACGAACATACAGGCTATAAGGATGGTCGTTAATTTTTTTTCTTTACTATGAATATTGATACTAATAGAATAGGCCAATGAATAATTCAATAAAGATACTAATTATTATATGTAGTTTGACGCTTCTTGCTAATTGCGACAATTCATCCAACACTCAAGAAGATGAAAAATTACTCATGGTCACTTTTGAAGATTCATTAAGTTATTCTATCGGCGTTACTATGGGAAAAAATTTACCTGACGCCGAATTCAATCATGACCTTATCCAACAGGGACTAAATGATTATCTAAATAAAAAAGAACCAAGACTAAATAATCCAGATAGACAGGTAATATTAAGAGAGTTTAATGTAAGAAACTCGCAAATAGAGAGAGATCAAATGCAATTAGCTTCAGAAGAGTCCAGAGACCTATCTAGAAAGAATAAAATATTAGGACAAGAATTCTTAGATAAAAATAAGATAAAAGAAGGAGTGTTTGTTCGCGAACGTAGTGGATTACAATATAAAGTGATTATAGAAGGTTCTGGTATCATTCCAGATTATGATGATAAAGTTGTTATGCACTATACTGGATATTTAATCGATGGACATAAATTTGATAGTAGTTACGATATGGGGACACCATTAACACTTGAATTGACACGTTTCATTCCAGGTTGGCAGGAAGCACTGCTAATGATGCCTGTTGGGTCAAAATGGGAGATCTATGTACCTTATAATCTGGCCTATGGAGATGCGGGGATTCAAGGTTCAAAGTTAGGAGAATATGTCATTCCACCTTCTTCTACTCTTATTTTTGAAATGGAATTACTAGCTATTGCTAAGTAATCCTAAAATTTATTTAATAATTTCAATCATAACTTAAAACAGGGGACATATAATATAATGTTACTACATAAAAAATGGCATGTAATGCTCTTAATTGCTTTTTCAACATTAATTGCTCAAGATATTAAGGGAGAAGTTTTTTTTGATTATACTGATTCAGGCGATAGTAGTAAAGTAGACGAATTTGCTTTAAAGCGAGTTTATCTTACATTTTCAAAATCAATTTCTGATGAACTTTCAGTAACGATACAAACAGATGTAGATACTAACAGTTCGCCTAAAAATATCTATCTTAAAAATGCAAAGGTAGATTGGAAAACACTCGATGGTAATATTGTTATTGGGTTACAAGGCATGAATATGTTCAAAGTCCAAGAGGGAAATTGGGGAAAACGATATCTTGATAAAACTATTATGGATCGTTTCAAATATTCTAGTGCAGCTGATATGGGAATAGGATATTATCATTCAAAAGATAAATTTCATGGTAGCTTATTAATGACAAATGGTGCGGGTTATAAAAAATCAGAAAATGATTCCCATAAGAAACTATCCCTACAATTTATCTATGGAAATACAAATTTATCTAAATCAGATGGATTTAATGTAGGAGCAGTTCTTTCTCATGAACCTTATGATAGAGATGGCGAAGTAGGGATTCCAGAAGAGCCAATAGGAGAACATACCAAAAAAGTATTTGGACTATTTGGTGGATATGCAAAAAATAATTTACGTGTTGGAGTAGAATGGAATCAATTAGAGGACTCTGGACTATTAGACGGAAATTATGATAATAATCTTACTTCTGTTTATTGTACTTATGTTCTTAATCCTAAACAGACTTTAGTCGCTAAGCATGACATGGTATCAGGAAATAAAGATGCTAATTATGCAGTAGTAGCCATGGAATTTGCCCCTACTAAAGGGTTGGTAGTTGCACCAAATGTTCGTTCTAACGATGGAACTACAATGCTTGGAGTAAATTTCCAATTTCAATTCTAGTATGATGTATAGTTCTAAAAAAATGATAAGTATATTTTTTATTTCGATAGTATTGTTACTAACATCTGGTTGTCAGTCTAATAACAAAATGGTGTTGTCTGATCCATTATTTTATACCCAATCAATGCCAAATGCTGGTATTGATAGTATAGGATTTCTTATGCGAAAGCATGTTATAGTTGTAACGGGAAAAGAAGCTAATCAATTGTATGTCTATAATGCAATGAACGGAGAACTAAAACAAACAATTGAGAGACCTGATGCATACCCTAATGGCGTCAATGTGATTAACGATGAGTTAGTTTTGATCACTGAAAGAGATACGCACCAGGTATCTGTTTTCGATACTTCAATGAAGTTTCTTGGTACTTTTGGAGCAGATATTTTGCGTCAACCCTATGGAATTACAAGCTATAAAAAATCAGATGGGATATATCAAATTTTTATCACAGATAGTTATGACTATGATACGCCGAAAACTGATAGAATTACTTCTTTTGAACTATCTTATGATAAGGATTCATTTTCCATAATTTCTTTTGAAACATTCGGAGAAGAGGTACTTTATCAAGTAGAAAGCATTATGGTTGATTCTTCTAATAATACATTATTGGTAGCAGATGAAAATAAAGAACATTATAAAATTGCTGTGCTCGATTTAAATAGTGGTGCAAATATAGGTTCAAAGCTCCAAGACTTTATATTTTTAACAGATCCTGAAGGGATAGCACTCGTTAAAACATCTAAAAATTCTGGGTATTGGATTGCTACCGAACAGAGTAAGACAGATAATAAATTTCACTTATTTGACAGAGAATCTTTTGAATATTTAAATACATTACATTTAGAAGATATATCAAATACTGACGGCATTGCCACAGCATATATGCATGGAAGTTGGTACTTGTATGCAGTTGACAATGATCATCGAGTTGGAGCATTTAAGCTCCCAGAAATGAACTAGTTTTTCGCTATAATTTCATCTAGATTTATTGAATTATGAATCATCCAATGACAAATAGAACAAAGTATACGTATTCTATTGGTCAAATTTCTTTCGAAATTAAAAATACATTATTTCATTATTTTTTTATTTTATTTTTTAGTACAGTGATGGGTTTACCAGCAACTCTTGTTGGTTCAGCAATCTTTATTACTCTTATTATTGACGCTATAACAGATCCAATCATGGGAGGAATTTCAGATGAATGGCGATCTAAGATATGGGGACGCAGACATTTATTTATGTTGTTAAGTGCTGTTCCTACAGGACTAGGTCTATGGTTTATATTTTCACCACCTCTTTTATTGAGTAGTACCAATTTATTTATCTGGATGCTTAGTTTTGCAATCCTTACTCGTTTAGGATTAACCTTATTTTATATTCCTTATCTAGCACTAAATGCAGAATTGACTGATTCTTATGATGAACGTACTGAGCTTTCATCATTACGTACAATATTTGGGGAGCTATTTAAGATTGGCCTCCTCGCACTATTTTTTACAGTATTTCTTGTAGATCCAAATCCAGACATTGATGGGAGGATGAACCCTAGTGCATATGCACAGATGGGCAAGGTAGGCGCTATTTGTGCTGTGATTGCGATATTAATTAGCACATTAGGAACTTTTAACCAAGTTCCAAGATTAAACCAAAAAACTCATTCTTCAAAATCTATAAAGTGGTGGAAAGTATATGGAGAAATTATTAAGGCATTGAGATTTAAGCCTTTTAGATCACTATCATTAGGATTTATCTTTTTTAATATTATGGCTGGTATTACCATAGCATTAGGATTGTACTTCATGACTTATTTCTGGGAATTCACGCAAGAGCAGAGCATGTATATTTTAATTGTAATGGGCGTAGCAGTTGTTCCAGGAGCTATCATTGCTCGTATTGTTCAAAAAATGTATGATAAAAAAAATGGAGTAATTATAGCTCTTATTTTTTATGCAATTATTTATTGTGCTCCAATAATGCTTCGACTGCTAGGGTTGATGCCAGAAAATAATACAGAAAATTTATTTTATGTGATGCTCTTATTCTATTTTTCAGGTCAAATATGTGTTATGATTGGACTTATTCTTTCAGAATCAATGATGGCCGATGTTACGGACGATTATGAGCTAGAAACGGAGAAAAGACAAGAAGGGTTACTATTTTCTGCAATCATGTTTGCAAAAAAGGCTACATTTGGATTAGGAGGATTTTTTGCAGGTATTATTTTAGATAGTATCTATTTCCCAGTTAAAACAAATCCAGGAGAAGTTGATTTATCTATTTTATGGAACCTAGGATTTGTTGTCATTCCTATCGTCATATTATTACAACTCATATCTGCTTTTTTCTTCAACCTTTATCCTATTACTCGAGCGAAGCATGAAGAGACACTAAAGTCATTAAATCGTTAATTATATGCTTTATATTTCTATAGCCATATTTTGTATTATTCTGATATTATATATTTTTAGAAATAACATTATAATGAATATCTATAAACTCCCATTGATCAGAAAGACTTGGCAATTACCAGATATGGCTGCAGCAACATTTGAAATTCCATCTAATAATACTAAGCCGGTTGTTGTTTGTTGTGGTGATAGTATTACTCATGGACATATTGGATATGATTGGGTTAGCAGCCTAAGAAACATCGATAAATCGAAGGTATATATTAACGCGGGAATTAATGCTGACTTAACATGGAATCTCAATCAACGTATTGATGACATCATTAAGCATCATCCTGATTATGTAACCATATTAATCGGTACAAATGACGCAATAGGCAGTGAGAACATTAAACACATCCAAGATTATTATGTATCTACTAAAGGATTACCTCGATTACCTCATATTGATTGGTATGCATCAGAATTAGAAAAATTTATTATAGATATTCAAAGTAAGACAAATGCTAAAATTGCTATCAGTACATTGTCTTGGTTGGGCGAGCAATCTGAAGCTGAAATTATCAAGGTAGTAAGATCGCATAATAATATTATCAGAGACTTATCTGCAAAGTATAACTTGAAGTTGATAGATTTATTTAAGGAATTTGATCAAATCATTGATACTAATAATAGTATTCCATATACCACTACAGAATGGAGAAGACTTAGAGGACTGAGAGCTGTCATATTGCATTATGTTTTTGGATGGAGCTGGAATCGTATTGGTCGTAAGTATAAGCTAAAACTATTGTGTGATCATATTCATTTAAATGAGAAGGCAGGAGTGATGTTAGAAGAGTTAATGAAAGATTTTATTGATAGAGAGAAGAGTACCCCGGACAGGATTTGAACCTGTGACCTACGGATTAGAAATCCGTTGCTCTATCCAGCTGAGCTACCGGGGCATGGACGGAACTTAGTTAATTAAAAAAATATTTAAAGGTCTTTTTTCGATTTATTTATAGAGAGGGCTCCGACGGAGAAATTTCTTGCAATAAGTATTCTTTATCTGTAGTATAGAGGAGATTATAATAAAAAGTATGTTAAATTAAATTTTCGAGGAGAAAATCATGGCTGAAAAAGTAAAAACAACAGGCGTTAGTAAAGAAAAAGGTTTTTTATACTACTTAGGTAAAGATGGTAACGTATGGAGATCAGGTATGTCAAGAGGCGGATCTGGCGGCGGAAACGCAGAAAAAGTTGCTGATGCAGGTGTTAAACGTGAAAGCGGATTCTTATACTTCATCGATAAAGATGGAGATGTATCTCGCGCACCTATGGCTAGAGGTAGAGGTTAAATTTTAACTTTTACTTTTTAGATATTTAAAATAAAAAAGGAGCATTGATTGCTCCTTTTTTATTTAACAATTGAATTTTTCTTATTTGAGACAATCCCACTAGATACAATCATTCTAAATCCTTCTTCTACATTTACTCCAGCATCCGATGTCTCTTCTTTAGGAACAATTAAGAAAAATCCAGAAGTAGGATTTGGAGTTGTAGGAACGAATAAATGATAAAATTCTTCATTTGCTTCGTTAGTAGATTCGCTTGTTACAAATCCTAGCGTCCATATATTTTTTCTTGGGTATTCAATATAAACTACTTTTTCAAAAGAATGGGATCCTCCACCAGATATAGATTCTATAATCTGTTTGGTTGTTGTATAAATCATTCCAATGAATGGAATATTTTTGAAAATTCCTTCTAGCCATGCAACCACTCTTTTACCGACTACATTTCTAGCTAATGCACCTATAAGAATTAAATAAATTATTACAATAATTAATCCAATAATGGAGCTTAAAAGATTAAAGCCGGGGAATGTGACATCTACAAGCTGCTTTAGAGGTTCTGATACTTTTCCACCCAATGTAATTGTTATCGCAAGAATAGCCTGGAGCACATAAACTGCTAATGCTATAGGAATAGTAATTGCTAAGCCAGCTAAAAATGAATTTTTTATTTTATTTCCCATATCAGTATCAATTTATATAAAATTTTGATCTACTTCCTATATATAAGTACAGAACTACCCAAAATAAACATTGTACCAATAATCTCTTTCGCGCTTAACACTTCATTCAGGAATATCCAACCTAAGGTAATAGCAACAATTGGAGGAAAAATAGCAACGTAAGTTACTTGAGTTACGCTTAAATACTGATAAAGCCAAAAATAGATCCCCCAAGATATCACTCCTCCAAAAATTACAAGGTATACACTTGCTAGTATTAATTGGTTATCCCAAACTATTGGAGAAAGATCTTCTTTAAGTATATATGACAATGTAAGCATAACAACCCCAGTTAATACTTGGCAGACAGCATTCATTTGATATGGACCAACCACATCACTATGTTTTTTATAAAGCACGCTAGGCCAAGCTGCGATCATAATAGCTCCTACTAATATCATTATAGCAAAAAATGACTGTGACTCTAAATCAATTACTTGATTAGAACCAATAAAAATCATTCCTATAAGTCCTACAAATAATGCAAGCATCTTATTTGTAGTCAACTTCTCATTATTATCTTCTGGAATCATAAAATGAGCCATGACACTCGTAAATAAGGGGAACAGCCCCCAAAGAATAGACGAAATACTTGAGTAAACATATTGTGTTGCCCAATAAGTAATTCCATATGAGAGAGCAAAGTTTAAGAGTCCAAACGATAAGTAAAGCTTGATTGCTTGTCTATTGAAGGGAATTGACTCTTTTTTGAAAAAAATAATTAAGAAAAATAAGAGACCTGATAGAAAGAACCTAAATCCTACTCCAAAAAAAGGAGGCACTCCAGCATTTAGAGAAATTTTGATAAAATACCAAGTAGATCCCCAAATCAGACATAATGCGATAAAAGGAAAAAGAACTTTATTGTTCATTAATTAGATGATTTATAAATAGTGGCAAGTAAGGCACTTGCAATATATATGCTTGAGTATGTACCTACAATGACGCCTACAAGCATTGTAAATGCAAAAGGACGTATGACTTGACCGCCATAAACTAACAGGACTAGAATAACAAATAAGGTTGTTAATGAGGTAATCAAAGTTCTGCTTAGTGATTGGTTAATACTTTTATCGATAGTTGATTCAAATAATACAGTACCTGAGGATTTCATATTTTCTCTCACTCTATCAAGAATAACAATTGTATCATTTAGTGAGTAACCAACAATCGTTAAGAATGCAGCTACAGTGCTTAATGTAATTTCATATCCAGTTAGAGAAAATATTCCAAGAGTAATAGTAATATCATGAACGAGAGCAAGTATTGCGCCCACTGCAAATTTGAATTCAAATCTAATAGATATATAAAAAAGGATAAGAACGAGGGCAGAAACAATAGACCAAAATGCTTTTCCACTTAACTCTGATCCCACTTTTGGACTAACAGCTCCAAGGGAAAGTATAAACATATTTTTGTCTTGAGGAACTTTTGTCGGCATAGATTTATAGATATGATTTACAATACCTTGCCCAAAATTTTCAGGCGTATTATCCTGACTTTTAATTTTAATCATTATCTCTTTATTACTACCAAAATATTTTATTTCTTCTGTACTAAGATCAAATTTTTGATCTCCAACAGATACAGATTGCATAACAGCTCTTACCTCTTGAATACTTACTTCTTGGTCAAAACTTAATCCAATCGCAGTCCCTCCCTTAAAATCAATACCGAGATTTAAGCCAAGCATCAATAAGAATAATGATCCAGCTCCAAGAGTAGCTGATAGTGCAAACCCTACTTTCTTGAAAGACATAAATTTAATTTTTGTATTTTCTATAAATTTCATAATTATATACTCAATTTTTCTATAGTTCTCTTTGAAGTCACATAGTCAAAAATAAATCTTGTTACAATTATTGCTGTAAACATACTGACAATAATACCCCAGAATAATACAGTTGCAAATCCTTTGATTGGACCACTTCCATATTGATATAGGACTGCTGCAGCTATACCAGTGGTTAGATTCGCATCCACAATAGTAGTAATCGCTCTTTCATATCCTGCATCAATAGCAGAGCGTACAGATTTTCCATTTCGTAATTCTTCTTTAATTCTTTCAAAAATAATTACATTAGCATCTACAGACATACCTACGGTTAAAATTAATCCAGCGATTCCAGGTAGAGTTAATGTTGCTCCTAATAATGCTAGTATTCCCAGCAATAAGATTAATGTCCAAATAACAGCAAAACTTGCAATAAAACCGGATAGCTTGTAATAGAATATGATAAATAAGATTACAATTAATAATCCTACTAACATAGAGTATGTTCCTTTGCTAACGGAATCTGCACCAAGTGATGCACCAACAGTTCTTTCTTCTTGGATTGTAACTGGGACAGGTAAAGACCCTGCACGCAATACAATCGCAATATCTTCTGCTTCTTGAATAGAATCCATACCCTCAATAACAGTACCACCACCAAAAATTTGACTTCTGATTACTGGAGCCATATGTACTTTTTTATCTAATACAATTGCAATTCTTTTATTGATATTAGATCCAGTAATTCTTGCCCATTCTCTTGATCCTTCATTGCTCATTTCTACTTGTACTGTAGCTTGTCCAGCACTAACACCAGACTGGCTTAATCTCATTTGTGCATCTTCTATTACACCACCTGTTAGTTCTGCATTATCTACTAGATGGTAGAGCAGATAGACTTCTTCTTCTTCACCAAAATCGTTTATTAAGGTTATAGCAGAGTTGCTAGTAAGGAATAGACTCCCGGTTGCATCTAATACTTGCTTAACGTTATCTTGATTTAAAATATTTTGTAGCTTAGATAAATTACTTGTAGATATTGCTAGATCGCTACCAACAGCTATCAATAATGAAGAAAATCCTAAGCTATTCTCATCAGAGTTGTTTGTATCAAATAACTGATCAACATCATCATTAGTTTTTTCAACATTCATTGCAGCCAGATTATCAATCTGTCTTACAATAGTATTAGTACTTTCTATATCTTTTACAATCATAAGTTCGAGTAGAGCAGTGCTTTGTAGTAAGTCTCTAGCTCTTTCAGAATCTTGTACACCTGCAAGCTCAACTATGACTCTATTGTTACCTTGTTTTTGAATTGTAGGCTCTGCAACACCAAATTGATCTACACGATTTTGAATAATTTCAATAATTCGATTAATTGAATCCGCTGATTCAAGATTTAATTGTTCAATGATTTGATCTTTTGTCTTACCGTAACTGATAAAATATCTAGGTAGTTTTAAATCTTTTTCTAATGCTTTTTTTTCAAACAGAGTAAAGAAGTCGGTACTATTATTTTTATAATCTTCACTTAATTCTTCTAAAAATTTATCAAATTTTTTATCTTTATTTTTAGCAAGAGTGTTAATGAGTTGAGGTAGATCTACTTCAAGTACAATATATATACCACCCTTTAAATCAAGACCCTGTTTGATACTTTTTGATTCAAAGTATGTTAACTCATCTTCTGATAAGTTATTTTTTGCGTCATCACTTAACAATTGATATCTAATTGATGGTAAAAGGGCATAAATCCCTAACCCAAAAATAAATAGAATTGATAGTAATCTTGTTCTTAATGTATTGTTCATAGCTTACTTGCTTTAAAGTGAAAAGAATTTAATACTTTCAAATACTTTTTCACTATTTTTTTAAATTATATTTAACTCTGTTCCAACATCATGAAAAGCACTGAGTGCATGATCGAGCTGTTCTTGAGTATGATCTGCAGATAATTGCACTCTAATTCTTGCTTCGTCTTTACCTACTACTGGGTATGAAAATGCTATAACGTATATATTTTTTTTCAATAAATTTTCAGACATTTGAACAGCTTTTTTTGCATCATAAATCATAATAGGTACAATCGGATGATCGATACCTTTTATATCAAAACCATGTTCTTTAATTTTTTCTCGAAAATACATCGTATTTTTTTCTAGTCTTTGTTTGTAGCTATAATCATTTTGAATAATATCAAATACTTTAATACATGCTGCAACTAGAGCAGGCGCTAAACTGTTAGAGAATAGATAAGGCCTCGATTTTTGTCGTAGAGTTTCAACAATCTCTTTGGAAGCACATACAAACCCTCCAGAAGCACCACCCAATGCTTTTCCAAATGTAGATGTAATAATATCAATATCATCCAAAACATCGTGATAATCTGCACTTCCTTTTCCATCGCTGCCTAAGAATCCTGTTGCATGACAATCATCTACCATTACCATAGCATTATATTTTTTTGCTAACATAACTATGTCTTTTAATGGAGCAACTACTCCATCCATACTAAAAACACCATCTGTTGCAATTAATTTTAATCGAGCACTAGAATTTTTTAATAATTTTTCTAAATGTTCCATGTCTGAATGTCGGTAGCGATTTTTTTCTGCTTTACACAGTCTTATTCCATCTATAATAGATGCATGATTTAATTCATCTGAGAATACAGCATCTTCTTTTGATAAAATAGTTTCAAATAAACCACCATTAGCATCAAAGCATGAGGAATAAAGAATAGTATCTTCTTTGCCATGAAATTGACTCACTTTCTTTTCTAGATCCTTATGAATTGTTTGAGTACCACAAATAAATCGAACAGAACTTAATCCAAATCCCCAGTCATTAATTGCTTGAATAGCCGCTTTTTTTATATCAATATTATTAGATAGTCCCAAGTAGTTATTAGCACAAAAATTAATGACAGTTTTTCCGAGTACATTAATTTCCGTTTCTTGAGGAGTTTCAATTATACGTTCATTTTTAAATGTACCATCTTGCTTAATTTTTTCAAGATTAGTTTGTAGGATATTTTTAATGTTTTCCATAATTTTTTTTGATTTCCGGTATTAGATACTGTTCAAACATTACATTTTTGCTATGATTATTTACAAAATTCCATTCTTTTTTAGCTTCTTCACAATTTAAATTTTCAGGCCACGTATCCGCAATAGATTGAAACCTAGAATCTATGTTATAATCTACAATAAATTTTGGAAATTCCTTTTGTAGTTCTTCAACAATTTCTTTTGGACTCAAACTTAGTTCTTCTACGTTAAATGCTCTCAATTTTGAGTTGATGTGCGGAATAGTCATAATCTGCAAAATAGCATCAATTGTACTTTTAATGCTTAAAAATGGAAGCAATGTAGATGGATCTACCTTACAAGTATATTTTTTATTATTGTATGCCGCATGCAGCATTTGTGGAGCAAAATCGGTTGTTCCCCCTGATGGTATAGTATATGGACTAATAATTCCAGGAAATCTTAAGCATCTAAAGTCAATTCCAAATCCTAGCTGAATGCTTTCTTCATATTTTTGCGTACCAAATTGTTCTATAACTAGTTTATTACACCCATATATTGTTTGAGGTTTTATAATATCATATTCTTTTGCGTCTTTTAATTTTTTTGGGCCATACACTGCAATTGAGCTAGGAAAAAAAATTCTTACAAATGATTTATGTTTTATTCCATGATTGGTAGCTAATTGAATTATTAATTTTGATCCTTCTTCATTTACTTCATAAGCTGATTTTGGATTACTGTTTGCAGATTGACTTAATAGTGCAGCAAAATGATATACTTCAATAATATTATAATCGTTAAATATGGATTTCATGACATCTTTATTAAGAATGCTGTCTTTTATATAGATAACATTATCATATTTTATATGAGGATTATTGATATCTAACGCAATTATAAGAGTCTCTTTTTTAGACAAGGCGAGCAGGGTCTGCCTACCTATTTCACCATTGAATCCCGTAATTAAAATTGCATTATCCATAGTGTAAATTAACTCCATTGAGATGATTTTTTAAAAACTTTGTATTAAGATTGAATACCAATTAAATTTTTTTGCTCAAATGAAAAAAATTATCGCAGTTATTAATCAAAAAGGTGGCGTTGGTAAAACGACGACAGCTATTAATTTAGCTGCTAGTCTAGCTATCTTAGAGAAAAGAACTTTATTAATTGATTTTGATCCTCAAGCAAATGCTACAACTGGCTTATCAAATTTTGGAATTGATAAGAATCATTCTATCTATGATGCATTAAGTGGAAATCAAGCTATGAAAGATATTATTTCAACTACGAGCTTAGACTACCTAGACTTTATTAGATCAGATAATAATTTGGTAGGTTGCGAAGTAGAATTGGTGTCAGTAAAAAACAGAGAAAAGCAATTATTGCGATTAATTAATAAAGTAAAAAAAGATTATGATTTTATCTTGATAGATTGTCCTCCGTCGTTAGGGTTATTAACATTAAATGTTCTAGTTGCATCAAACAACGTATTGATTCCTATCCAAAGTGAATTTTTTGCTTTAGAGGGCTTGAAAAGCTTGCAAGAGACTATTAGGTTGGTTCAAGATAATGTTAATAAGGATTTAAAAATACTTGGAATTCTTATTACCATGCATACTAAAAGACTGCGTTTAGCAAAAAAAGTAGAAAATATATTAAAATCAAAATTCAAAAATAAGTTGCTTAAGACAAAAATTAGCAGAAATATCAGATTAGCTGAAGCTCCGGACGATGGAAAGCCAGCTATTATGTATGATGTTGATTGTGCTGGAGCAAAAAACTATATGGAATTAGCATTGGAGATTTTAAATGAAAAAAAATAATCAGATAGGGCAAGGGATTGGTGCACTACTTACACCAAATAAATCTTCTGACGATGTAGAGCAAAATAATATATTGATCAGTAGAATTACTCCAAACCCCAATCAGCCTAGAAAAGTTTTTGATGAAAAATCGCTAAAACAATTAGCTCAGTCTATTGATGAAAAAGGCTTAATCACTCCCATTACAGTTAAAGCATCAAATAATAAATATATTATTGTTGCAGGAGAAAGAAGATTTAGAGCCCATCAATTACTAAAAAGAAAAAGAATATTAGCATATATAATAGATGCAGATTCCAATAAAGATATAATGTATATGGCATTAATTGAAAATATACAAAGAGAAGATTTAAATGCAATAGAGCAAGCCAAAGGATATAAATATTTAAAAGATAATTTAGATAGCTCTATAACAGAGATTGCAAAAACAGTTGGTAAATCACGTCCAGCAGTTTCTAATTCATTGAGATTATTGAATCTACCCGAAGAAATTCAAGACAGTATTCTTAAAAGTGAAATTAATGCAGGACAAGCAAGAGCAATTTTACAGAAAAAGACTACTCAAGGTATGATTCTTCTCTGGAGGCGATTATTAAAAGAAAAAATGTCTGTTAGGAAAGTAGAAGCTGCAGCGTCAAATGATATAAAATGGGACAATCAAATAAATCAAATTGAAAATAAAATTGCAAGAATTATTGGAACTAAGGTAACAATCAATAACAATAAGAATACAAAAAAAGGATTTGTAAAAATTCATTTTGATTCAAAAACTTGGGATCGCGTTGTTAGTAAGCTTAAAAGTATCAAGTCAGATTTTGAATAATAGGACTATTTAATAAAGAAAGATATCAATGAAATTTAAAAAATATAAAATATTATTTATTTCTCCCTTTAATGATAAAACATGGCAGTCCGAATTCAATAGACCTATGCTGATAGCAGGATTATCTTTAATATCTTTTTCGTTTATCGCTTCTTTGTCGTTAATGTTTCTTTCTATACCTATTGTAAAAGAATACCTTAAAATCACCGCTATTAACAAAGAGATTAAGCAGCAAGAAAAAATTATAGAAAATATTAGTGGAACGTTAGATGAAATAGGACTGATGAAATCTTATATTGAGAATATCATTGGCTCTGATAGTCAAAACAAATTACCAGATAATAATATTAGATTTATGGTTACAGATAATATACCAGATATCCAGCCTACCGATGGAATTATTAGTAAAGATTTCAATCTAAGTACTCTACATTTTGGAATAGACATTGTAAGCGATGAATCTACTCCGATTGTTTCAATTGCTGATGGCGTTGTTATTTATAGTGATTATTCTAAAGAGCTTGGTAATGGAATCGTAATCGATCATCAAAATGGATATCAGTCCCATTATTACCATAACGAAGAAAATTTTGTCAAAAAAAATGAGAAAATAGATAGAGGCATGTTAATTGGAAAGATTGGAAATACAGGAGTATCTACAGGACCTCACCTACATTTTGAAATATGGAAAGATGGGAAGCCAATTGATCCATTAAATTTTTTCCCTAATTTTTCAAAAAAATCTGATAAATTTGAGGAGGAATCAAATGAATAATAAATCAAGTAATAGCCAGACGATTATAGCAGAAGATGTCCAAATTGATGGTGATATGGTTCTAATTGGTAATATCACTATTTATGGAGAAATAAGAGGATCAGTTTCTACGGACGGAGCAATCCAGTTAGCAAAAAAAGGAAAAATTTTTGGAGATGTTAAGGCTTCTACAATACAAATTAATGGCTATATCCAAGGTGATGTTTTTATCAATGGCTCTGCTGAGTTATTAGGAAAATGTGAGTTAGTTGGAGACTTAAAATATAAAATATTAACAATACAGGATGGCGCTCAATTCTCTGGACGCTGTGAAATCATTGAAGATGATTTTGATTTATAAATGAACCCTCCTAAAAGATCTTTAAGCTCAATCATGTCAGAAAGCTATGCTATATATTTTCAGTTTTTTGGTATTATTATCAGTTGGATATTATGCGGATATCTTATTACAAAAAGTATATCTTATATTGCTATTATTGGAGGTGTAATCCACGGCTCTATAAAGGCATACCAGCATGTTATAAAAAATAATTAGAAAATCTGATTTTTTCCTGTGATTAATTACATCTCTTTGTTAATATTTCATCGATGTTTGTAGATAAAAAAATAACTGAAACTCATCATGCTCAAAGTCCTGCAGATACAGCTATTGGTCATGTTGCAAATACAGATCATGGACATCATATTTTTGATGTAGAATTTTTATCTTACTTATCAACAAAGATTTCATCGTTCTTTGGTATATCAGAAAACTCTATGTTTTTTATTAATCTTGGTATTACTAAGCATGTATTTGTGCTCTTATTTATATCTACATTAATGGTATTAAGTATTATTGGATTGATTAGAAATTATATATCACATAAAAATAATATACCAAACAAGCTCATGAGCGTTGTAGAAATGTTTGTGGTTTATTTAAAAGATGATGTCTTAGAAAATTTTATTGGTAAAAATTATAGAGAGTGGGCATCATTAATTTATACGATTTTCTTTTTTGTTTTATTTGCCAATATATCAGGATTGATACCTTTTTTTGATCTACTTGGATTATTTGGTAAATTGGGAAATAATGAATTATTAAGTAATTTATCTCATGGAGGTGCTACAATAACTGCCAATGCGAATGTTACCTTTGCTATTGCAACTATTACTTTTGTTGCGTTTATAGGTGCAGGTATTAAAAAATATGGCTTTATTCAGCATTGGAAAAATTTAGCTCCTTCAGGTTTAGCCTGGCCACTTTATTTTGTTGTAGTTCCTATTGAATTTATGGGACTATTTATTAGACCTCTTGCGTTAACATTGAGGTTAGCAGGTAATATGATGGGCGGCCATATAGCATTAGTGATTTTTATAACATTTATATTTTCAATGGCAGATAGCTTTGGAGCATGGGCAGGTTTTGGTATAGCACCATTCTCTATTGCATTAGCAGTAGGATTAACTATGTTAGAATTGTTGGTTGCAGTAATTCAAGCATATGTATTTGCTTTATTAACAGCCGTTTTTATAGGAATGGCAATAAACGTAGATCATTAACACAAAAAAAGGAGTCTCACTATGGGAGCAGGATTAGCAGTAATAGGCGCAGGAATTGGTATTGGTTTAATTGGTTATGGAGTAGCTCAAGCTATTGCAAGACAACCTGAAGCAGCTGGAGAAATTAGATCTCAAACATTTCTTTTAGCAATTCTGGTTGAGGGAGCAGCAATTTTGCTTGGATTATTATCACTAGTTCTTTAATCAACGTTAGGAATACAATATGAACCCATTATTAACGGTAGATCTAGGCTTATATGTCTGGACACTAGTAATTTTTATGACAGTGCTTTTTGTTTTAAAGAAGTATGCATGGAATCCTCTTCTAGATTTTATTGAAGAGAGAGAAAAGGACATTGCTAATTCTTTATCAATGGCTGAAAGTGCAAAGTCTGATTTAGAAAAAATCAAAGACGAGTCACAAAAAATATTAGATCAAGCCAAAAAAGAAGGCAAGGTTATCGTAAATGATAGCAAACAAAAAGCTGAAGATGCAGCCAATAACATTTTAGAAAAAGCTAAAGTAAAATCTGATGAATTTATTGTAGATGCCAAATCTAAAATTGAAATTGAGAAGCAACGAGCAATTAAAGAGATCAAAGAAGAAGTAGTTGATCTTAGTATTGATTTAGCTTCTAAAATATTACAAAGAAATGTGAATGATGATGATAATGATAAATTTATTAAATCTTCACTAGAAGCAATGAATATAGATGAAGCAAAATCATAAAAAAATAAAAATCTATTCTGAAGCGCTATGTGGTAGTGTTGATACTTTTGAAAGTTTTCAAGGTATCAAGATATCATTGCATGGACTTGCTGCTTTATCAACAAAAGACCTGACAATTAATACATTTTTGAAATCAAAGTCAGTTGATTCAAATCAAAAGATGAACATATTTAGAGAAGCTTTTAAAGGAGTCTTTAATGATAGCTTATTAGATATGTTATTGGTTATGATTGAAAATGATGATATAAATTTATTAATTGATGTAAATAAAAGTTTTGTGGTTTTAGCCAAAAAGAAGTTAAATATAGCATATGTAGAAGTAACATCATCTTCAGATATGGATGATAATGCAAGAATACAATTATCAGATGCGCTAAGCAACATAACGAAAAAGAAAATTGATATTAATTTTTCAACTAATAAAAATTTAATTGGAGGATTAAAGATTAAAATTGATGACATGCTATTCGATAGCAGCTTAAAAACAAAATTAGAAAACGCAAAATCAAAATTAATAGGGGTATAGATGGATATTAAAACTAATCAAATCGGCGACTTACTACGCGACCAAATAAAAAATATCGATAATAATGTCGATGTGAATGAAGTTGGTGAAGTTCTAGAGATCGGAGACGGAGTTGCTAGAACTAGCGGCTTGGGTAATGTGATGAGTTCTGAGCTTGTAGAATTTCCAAACAATGTATTTGGTATGGCATTGAACTTGGAAGAAGAAAATGTAGGTGTTGTACTTTTTGGAGATAGCAGTCTTGTGAAAGAGGGTGATATTGTGAAAAGAACAGGAAAGGTAGTAGAAGTTCCTGTAGGAAAAGAATTATTGGGTCGAGTAGTTAGTCCGTTAGGTGTACCTATGGATGGTAAAGGTCCAATCAATGCAAAACATACATTGCCAATTGAAAGAAAAGCATTAGGAGTTATGCAAAGATTTCCAGTAAAAGAACCTTTGCAAACAGGCTTAAAATCAATCGATAGTATGATTCCAATTGGTAGAGGTCAAAGAGAATTAATTATTGGAGATAGGCAGACAGGAAAATCTGCTATTGCTACAGATACAATTATTAATCAAAAATCTACTCATGATGGTGATAGCCCAGTTTATTGCATTTATGTTGCGATTGGTCAAAAGGCATCTACAGTAGCAAAATTAGTAGGTGAGTTAGAAGCAAATGGTGCAATGGAATATACTACAGTAGTTGTTGCAAATGCATCTGACCCTGCTCCCTTACAATATATAGCACCATATTCTGGATGTGCAATGGGAGAATATTATAGAGATAATAGTATGCATGCCTTAATTGTTTATGACGACCTGTCTAAGCAAGCCACAGCTTATAGGCAAATGTCGCTAGTACTAAGACGACCTCCAGGCAGAGAGGCTTTTCCTGGAGATGTATTTTATTTACATAGTAGATTATTAGAAAGATCTTCAAAATTATCTGAAGATTTAGGTTCAGGTTCATTAACTGCATTACCGGTTATTGAAACTCAAGAAGGAGATGTATCAGCATATATTCCAACAAATGTAATTTCTATTACTGATGGACAAATATACCTAGATACTAATCTATTTAATGGTGGAGTCAGACCTGCAGTAGATGTAGGACTTTCTGTATCTAGAGTTGGTGGAAGTGCACAGATTAAAGCAATGAAAAAGATTGCTGGTAAATTGAGACTAGACTTAGCACAATTTAGAGAATTGGAAGCGTTTGCAAAATTTGCTTCTGATTTAGATGAGGCTACAGCAGCACAGATTACCAGAGGGCGTCGTATGGTAGAAATATTGAAACAAAATCAATATGTACCAATGTCTACAGCCAACCAAGTAGTAATTATTTATGCAGCTAGTCAAGGATATCTTGATGATATAGATATTGAATCTGTTAAGGAGTTTGAAGTTGGTTTACTAGAACACTTTGCATCTAAGGCTTCAGACTGTATTAAAGAAATTAATGATACAGGAGATATTGGAGATGACTTAGCTGGTAAGATGAATAAGACAATTGAGGAATTCAAAAAGAGCTTCTAGTATGGCTAATCTTAAAAATCTTCAAGAGCGTATAAAATCTGTTAGTAGTATTCAGCAGGTTACAAAGGCTATGAAAATGGTTGCTGCAGCTAAGGTGAAAAAAGCGCAAGAAAAGATGGAAATTTCTAGACCATATTCAAGGAACACACAAGACTTGATATGTAGAATTTTACCTCAAGTTTCTAGTGCTAACATTCGATTAGTTGGGAAAAGAGATGTAAAAAATAAAGCTATCATTGTCATTACTAGTGATAGAGGTTTTGCAGGCTCGTTTAATTCTAGTGTAATTCGATTAGCTGAAAAAGAAATTGAAAAGTTTGGTAAAGATAAAGTGCAAGTATTTTGCTTAGGTAAAAAAGCTTCAGAATATTTTAGTAAAAGAGATTATAATGTTGTTGAATCTTTTTATGATTTCTGGAAAGATATGACATTTGATACAGCATCTGAAATTTCTGAAACATTTATTGGAGCATTTAATAATCTTGAGGTAGATGAAGTCTATGTCATTTATAATCGATTCAGGACATTAGCATCACAAGATTTGATGATAGAAAAAGTATTGCCAATTGACTTTACTGAGGACTATAATGTCAAAAATTATAATTATGACTATGAGCCAAATCAAGAAAGAATTGTAGAATCATTATTACCAAAACATCTGAAAGTGCAAATGTGGCAACAGATGTTAGAGTCTTATAGTAGTGAAGAAGCTGCTAGAATGATTGCAATGGATAATGCCACAGAAAATGCAAAAGAAATAATTAAAGAATTGAAACTAGAATTTAACAAAGCGCGTCAAGAGGCAATCACGACAGAAATGTTAGAAATTGTTAGCGGATCAGAAGCGCTAGTCGATTAAGGGGACTAAAAATGAATAATGAAGGTAAAGTATTACAAATAACTGGTGCGGTGGTTGATGTAAAATTCACTCAAGGCCATTTACCAAGAATTTTAAATGCTCTAAGTATCAAAAGAGAAGATGGATCTAATCTAGTATTAGAAACGGCACAGCATTTAGGTCAAGGCGTTGTGAGAACGATCGCTATGGACTCTACAGACGGTCTCGTAAGAGGTACGATTGTTTCAGATATGGGTGAGCCAATTTCTGTTCCTGTTGGAGAAGCAACTTTAGGCAGAATGTTTGATGTCCTTGGAAATCCGATTGATAAAAAAGGAGAAGTAGGCAACACAAAAACATCGCCAATTCATAGAGCCGCTCCACTGCAAGAAGATTTAACCACAACATCTGAGATGTTTGAAACTGGTATTAAGGTTGTTGATTTGATGGAGCCTTATACTAGAGGTGGAAAAACAGGCTTATTTGGAGGAGCTGGTGTTGGAAAAACAGTTTTAATTCAAGAGCTTATTAGAAATATTGCGACTGAGCATGGTGGATTCTCTGTATTTGCTGGAGTTGGAGAAAGAACTAGAGAAGGAAATGATCTTTATGCTGAAATGACAGAATCAGGCGTTATTGATAAAACAGCACTCGTTTTTGGACAAATGAACGAACCACCAGGTGCACGTTTAAGAGTTGGATTAAGTGCATTGACAATGGCTGAACATTTCCGAGATGAGGAAGGTAAAGATGTCCTGCTGTTTGTAGACAATATTTTTAGATTTACTCAAGCTGGTTCAGAGGTATCTGCATTGTTAGGAAGAATGCCTTCAGCGGTGGGATATCAGCCAACACTATCAACAGAGATGGGAGATTTGCAAGAAAGAATTACATCTACAAAGAAAGGATCTATTACATCTATTCAGGCAATTTATGTACCAGCGGATGATTTAACTGATCCGGCACCTGCAACAGCATTTGCACATCTAGATGCTACATCAGTGTTAGATAGAAAAATTGCTGAACTAGGAATCTATCCTGCTATTGATCCACTTACATCTACATCTAGAATTTTAGATCCAAGAGTTGTTGGAGATAGACATTATAATGTTGCGCGATCTGTGCAAACAACCTTACAACAATATAAAGATTTACAGGATATTATTGCTATTCTCGGTATGGACGAATTATCTGATGAAGATAAATTGGTTGTATCTAGAGCAAGAAAAATGCAAAAATTTATGTCTCAACCTTTCTTTGTAGCAGAGCAGTTTACAGGATTAGAAGGTCGTTATGTAAAATTAGAAGATTCTATCGCAGGATTTGAAGCAATACTTAGTGGAGAGGCAGATGAAATTCCTGAAAATGCTTTTTCATATGTAGGATCAATCGATGAAGCAATTGAAAAAGCCAAGAAAGCAAAAAAGGAATATAAGTGAAAAGTCTCTTTAGCTTAGATATTGTAACGCCAACACATTCATTCAGTTTTGATAATGTGACATATGTTAAATGTCCTGGGAGTGAAGGCTATTTTGGAATTATGAAAAATCATACTAACTCTATCCTGAATTTAAAAGAGGGAGTGATATCCGTAAAAACAGAAGAAAAAGAGATTCAATTTTCTTGTTCAGCTGGCATCGCTGATATCAATTCTGACTCTACTGATGACATTCCAGATAAGGTATTATTGCTTGTCGAAAATGCACAAGAATTAGAAAAATAATTATTACATTCATACTATATGGAATCTAGAACACATAATTGTGGTGAATTAACCAAAAAGAATATTGATAAAAATGTTCGATTATTTGGATGGATTAATTCAACGCGTACACATGGAAAAATTATTTTTATTGATATCAGAGATAGATTTGGTAAAACTCAAATTATCTTAAATACAGATTCTTTAGTAGAAAAAGGAAAAACTTTATCAAATGAAGATGTAATATCAGTCTCTGGTAATGTGGTAGCTAGATCATCAGATCTAATAAATAATAATATCACAACAGGAGAAATTGAAGTTGTTGCAGAGGAATTAGAAATCCTAAATATGGCATCTCCACTTCCAATGTCGATTCATGATAGGTCAGCTTCTACTGAAGAACATCGATTAAAGTATCGCTATCTAGAATTAAGAAATTCTGAACTGCAAAATAATTTAATTATCAGACATAAAACAACTCAAGTAGTCAGAAATTTTTTAAATGACCAAAATTTTATTGAAATTGAAACTCCTATATTAACTAAATCTACCCCTGAAGGAGCGAGAGACTATTTAGTACCAAGTAGAGTGCATAATGGAAAATTTTATGCCTTACCTCAATCTCCTCAGATGTATAAACAGTTATTCATGATCTCTGGTTTAGATAGATATTTTCAAATTGTAAAATGTTTTAGGGATGAAGATTTGAGATCTGACAGACAGCCTGAGTTTACTCAAATTGATATTGAGATGAGCTTTGTAGATGAAGAGCATATAAGAGATATGGTAGAAAAACTTATTGTAACCGTATTTGACAAAGTAAATAATAATAAAATGCAGACTCCATTTCCCATTTTAACGTATGAAGAGTCAATGAATAGATTTGGTACTGATAAGCCTGATCTTAGATATCCAATAGAGATAAAAGATTTTAAAAAGTTTTCTGATCAATCCGATTTTCAAGCATTCAAAAATTCAGAATCTGTCAATATGATTCATGTGAACAATGTAGAATATTTTTCTAGAAAGGTTATTTCTGAACTTGATTCTTATGCACAGTCTCTTGGTGCTAAAGGGTTAGCATGGATGAAATATAATGATGGTTCTTTTGAAGGTGGCATATCAAAATTTTTTAATAAAGATCTTCAATCTGATATTGCATCAGATTGCAATATAAATGACGGTTCAATATGTTTCATGGTAGCTGATAGCTCTCAATTATCTTTAAAGGTATTAGGAAAAATAAGAGTTAAAGTTGCAAAGATGTTGAGCCTATATAATGCTAATAATGATTCAGTATTTCAGCCAGTATGGATTGTCGACTTCCCATTATTTGATTGGGATGAAGATAATCAACGCTTTGATTCAGTTCACCATCCTTTTGTAGCACCAAAAGATAAAGATATTAAAACTGCAATATCAGAACCTGGCAAAGCTAT
The DNA here is from genome assembly GCA_905182795.1 of uncultured bacterium. GTDB lineage: Bacteria > Fidelibacterota > Marinisomatia > Marinisomatales > Marinisomataceae > Marinisoma. The sequence continues at coordinate 25,516 of CAJJCZ010000016.1, forward strand.
ATCGAAAGGCTATGATCTTGTAATCAATGGTTACGAGGTAGCAGGGGGATCTATTAGAATTCATGATCAAAAACTACAGCAGAAAATTTTTGAAACAATGAACCTTACTAAAGAAGATATTGATAGTAAATTTGGTTTTTTCATTGATGCTCTAAAATTTGGAACTCCTCCTCATGGCGGTATTGCATTTGGTTTAGATAGATTGGTTATGTTATTAGCTGGTGTTAATAATATAAGAGACGTAATTGCATTTCCAAAAACTACCTCAGCCTCCGCTCTTATGGAAGATTCTCCCAATACTGTATCAGATGAACAATTAGATGATTTAGGTATAGGTATTAAAGAGAATGAAAAAAACGTTTGAAATAAAAGGAGTTGATCTAACAGAGCTTTATGGCATTGGTGATCAAAATATCCTTTTTCTTGAAAAATCCCTTCCATTAAATATCAATATTCGTGGTAATAGTCTTTTTTGCAAAGGACTAAAAAAAGATCTAGAACATTTTTCTATAATCTTAAGCCATATGGTTGATTCTATTAAAAAAGGCAACAATCTTAGCACAAAAGATATCAATCAATTATTGGCAATGAATATGCAGAAAAATTTAGACAGTAAAAAATCTATCAATAATGTTATTTTTTATGGTAAAAAAGGACCTATACATGCTAAAACGGATGGACAGAAAAATTTATTAGAATCTTTATATAAAAATGAAATTGTTATATCTATAGGACCTGCGGGTACTGGAAAAACATTCTTAGCAGTTGCCCATGCGCTATCTTTATTAGAAAAGCATGAAATTGAAAAAATTATTTTTTGTAGACCTGCAGTAGAGGCAGGAGAGAGTTTAGGATTTCTTCCAGGAGATTTGAAAGATAAAATTGATCCATATCTTGGACCACTGTATGATGCATTGAATGAATTATTACCAAAAAGTAAAATTCAAATGTTTCTTAGTAAGGGAATTATAGAAATTATTCCCTTAGCTTACATGAGAGGAAGAACAATTAATAGATCGGTAATGATATTAGACGAAGCTCAAAATGCATCTACTATTCAAATGAAGATGTTTCTAACTAGGTTGGGTATAGGCTCTAGAGCAATAATCACCGGAGATATATCTCAAATTGACTTACCAAAAAAATCTAATTCAGGATTGATTAGCATTCTGAGTATTTTAAAAAACATAAAAGATATTGGAATTGTAGAATTAAATGAGCATGATATCGCCAGACACCGTTTAGTGAAGTATATTATAAATGCATATTCAAAAATGGAAGTATAAAAGGAAAATTATCATGAATAAAGGCATATTTGAAAGAATTAGTAAAACAAATCATGAGCAAGTAGTCTACTGTAATGACAAAAGTTCTGGCTTAAAAGCGATTATAGCAATTCACAATACTGTTTTAGGTCCCGCACTAGGAGGATGCAGAATGTATCCCTATAAAAATGAAAATGATGCTTTGGTTGATGTTTTGAGACTTTCGAGAGGAATGACATACAAAGCTTCAATAGCAAATTTAAATTTAGGTGGAGGTAAAGCAGTAATTATTGGAGACCCATCAACAGATAAGTCAGAAGTGCTTTTGAGATCTTTTGGAAAATTTGTAGAAAGTTTGAATGGAGCATATATTACAGCAGAAGATGTTGGGATGTCAGTACATGATATGGAGTTTATTAGAATGGAAACTAACCATGTTACTGGAATTAAAAGAGCTATGGGTGGGAGTGGAGATCCATCAATATTAACTGCATACGGTTTATTTGTGGGTATGCAGGCTGCACTAAAGAAAAGATTAGGCATAACTTCAATGAGAGATCTAAAGGTTGGAATACAAGGATTTGGAAAAGTAGGGTATAATCTATGTGGCCATCTCCAAAAAGCAGGTGCAATAATCTATGGCTATGATATAGATCAAGCAAAACTAGATGATGTGGTTAATACTTTTGGAGTTATACCTATATCAAACAAAGAATTAATTTCTTTAGATCTTGATATATTTTCACCATGCGCTTTAGGCGCAGTGATCAATCCAGAAACAATTAAAAAATTAAAATGCTCTGTTATTGCTGGTGCAGCAAACAATCAACTAGAGGAAGAAGCTAGAGATTCAAAATTATTACTGAGCAAAAAAATAATGTATGTTCCCGACTATGTTATTAATGCTGGAGGATTAATAAACGTTGCAAATGAGCTCCAAGGATATAATAAAGAAAAGGCTCGCTATCAAGTAGAGGGAATATATTATATTCTTATGAGGATATTTGACTATGCAGCAACAAACAATATTTCAACTCTCGAAGCAGCAAATCTGCTTGCAGAAAGAAGAGTGAATGAATTTATTAAATGGCATCATTAATGAGCAAAAAACAACATAGAAAGAAAGCTAGAGAAGCAGTATTACAAGCTTTATATGCAAAGCATGTGTCTAATGAAGATGAAAAAAAAGTGCTACATGATATTAATGAACGCTATCAATTTGATAAGCCAACAAAGAAATTTGTGAATGAATTGTTTAAATCTACAATCAAGAACTGCGATAGTTTGGATAAAAAAATTGAAGCCTCACTAGAGAATTGGACACTTGATAGAATTAATATTATTGATAGATTAATCATGCAGATGTCAATATGTGAAATGTCACTTATGCAACATTATGATATATCATACAAAGTCACTATTAGTTCTGCTATAGAAAATGCTAAAAAGTTTAGCTCAGAAGATAGCACTGCATTCGTAAATGGAGTGTTAGACTCCGTTTATAAAAAATTATAATTAATATGAGCTTATTAACAAAAATATTTGGTACAAAATCTGGGAGAGAAATTAAACAGATTAAACCTTTAGTTGATCAGATTAACAATCTATATGATTCATTGGAAGGAAAAGATGAATCCTATCTAGCGGAAAGAACTCGCGAATTACAACAGACTGTACAACAAGAGATTCAGGCTATAGAAGATAAAAAATTAAAAGATATTACCGATAGAAAAGAAGTACAAAAAATACGTACAGAAATTGAAAAAGAAGTACTTGATAATATTTTAGTAGAGGCATTTGCTTTAGTCAAACACGCTTCTCGATTGTTATGTGGAAAAAATTGGACAGTTGTTGGTCAAAAAATTGAATGGGAAATGATTCCCTATGATGAGCAATTGATTGGTGGAGTTGTTCTTCATCAAGGAAAGATTTCTGAGATGAAAACTGGAGAAGGAAAAACGCTAGTTGCAACGATGCCTATTTATCTAAATGCTTTATCTGGCAGAGGAGTCCATGTTGTGACTGTTAATGATTATTTAGCACAGCGAGATTCGGAATGGATGGGTAAGGTTTTTGAGATATTAGGTATGTCTGTTGGACATATTTTAAATTCAATGACTCCAGATCAAAGAAAAAAAGCTTATAGTTGCGATGTTACATATGGAACTAATAATGAATTTGGATTTGACTATTTAAGAGATAACATGACCATTGATTCCGAGTATTTGGTACAAAGACCTCATCATTATGCTATAGTAGATGAAGTAGATAGTGTCTTAGTGGATGAGGCCAGAACTCCTTTGATTATTTCAGGTCCAGTAGAGACTAAAATTAATCAATCTTATATAGATTTAAGTTCCCCTGTAAAAACTCTAGTTAGGCAACAAAAGCAGTTAGTCTCTGAATTAGTAGCAAAAGCAGAAGAAATTTTAAGGATTGATTCTCCATCAGAAGATCAGCGTTATGATGCTGGCTTACTTTTATTAAAAGCAAAAAAAGGATTACCGAAAGATGGCAAATTACAAGAATTATTTCAAGAACAAGGAACGTTAAAATTAATGAATAGTGTTGAATCTGAATATATTGCAGATAAAAAATTACATGAGCTTGATGAAGATTTATATTTTGGTATAGATGAGCAATCAAATAGCGTAGATCTTTCAGATAAAGGTAGACTAGCTTTATCCCCAGATAATGTTGAAGCATTTACAATTCCTGATTTGGGAGAAATGTTAAGCGATATCGATGAAAGCAATTTATCTGATGATCAAAAAAAGCTAAATAAAGAAAAAGCATACCAATTACACTCTCAAAGAAGCGGTAAAATTCACTATTTAAATCAATTACTTAAAGCATATACATTATTTGATAAAGATGTAGAGTATGTAGTACAGAATGGGCAAGTATTAATTGTGGATGAATTTACAGGAAGAGTATTGCCTGGAAGAAGATTTAGTGGAGGACTCCATCAGGCATTAGAAGCAAAAGAAAATGTTAAGATTGAAAAAGAAACTCAAACCTTAGCTTCAATTACTATTCAAAATTATTTTAGAATGTATGATAAATTATCTGGAATGACAGGTACTGCTGATACTGAAGCAGCAGAATTTGAAAAAATTTATAATCTAGGTGTCACGGTTATTCCAACTCATCGCCCTATTGCTAGAAAAGATTTTAACGATGCTATTTATAAATCAATGCATGCAAAGTATAAGGCGGTTATTAATGAGGTAGGTGATTACTTCAAAAAAGGACAACCAGTTTTAATTGGAACAATCTCAGTAGAAGTTTCAGAGCTGTTATCAAAAATGTTAAAACAAAAAGGAATACCACATAATGTATTGAATGCTAAGCAGCATCAGAGTGAAGCTGAAATTGTAGCGCAAGCAGGACTAAAAAATGCTATTACTATTGCAACAAATATGGCAGGAAGAGGAACTGATATAAAATTAGGTCCAGGAGTAGAAGAATTAGGCGGATTACATATCATTGGTACTGCACGACATGAATCAAGACGTATTGATTTGCAGTTACGCGGTCGATCTGGTAGACAAGGAGACAGTGGTTCATCAAAATTCTATATTTCCCTAGAAGATGATTTAATGCGACTGTTCAATATGGATAAACTTGCTTCATATATGGATAGACTTGCAATGGATGAAGATCAAGAGCTAAGTGCTGGTATGTTAAACCGTGGTGTAAGTAATGCTCAGAAGAAAGTTGAAGAAAGAAATTTTGGTATGCGTAAGCATTTACTAGAATATGACGATGTTTTAAATCAGCAAAGAGAAATTATTTATGAATTAAGAAATAAAGCACTATTATCAGATTCAATTAAATCTTCAATTGATGAATTTATTGATGATTTTATCTACGATTTATTTGAGCCATTAGATATCAAGCATATAAAAGATTGGGATTGGGCTGCGTTAAATCAAGAATTGAATGCACACTTATTGATTGATATAAATCAATCTGATTTTGAAGAAAAAAATAATAAAGAAGAGATATTAAATATTATTCTGAAAAAAGCATTAGGGTACTATAATAAAAAAGAAGAACTCATACCAGAAGAGTTATTACGTAAGCTTGAAAAGTTTGTGGTATTAAGAACTATCGATGAAAAATGGCGTAATCATTTATTAGGGATGGATCAATTAAGAGAGGGTATTGGTTTAAGGGCATTTGGACAAAAAAATCCTTTAATAGAATATAAAGGAGAAGCATATACTTTTTTTCAAGATCTTATGGTAAGTCTGCGAGCTTCAATCGTACAACGTGTCTATCATGCACAGATTAGTGAAAATGCTCGTCCAAAAGAAACGTCACCTCTTCAAAAAAATATTCAATTAACCCATGCAAATCCAAAAGACAATCCTCTGCCAAAATCAAAAAATGCTCCCAATATTAATGTAGAAGATAAAGTTGGTAGAAATGATAAAATAAAAGTATTATCTCCATCAGGAGAAGAAGTAGAAATTAAATTTAAAAAATTAGAATCTTATTTACTGAAGGGGTATACACGTGTCTGATAAAAAAAATAAATTACATTTTTCAACAAAATCTATTCATGTTGGGAACAAAATTGATGAAACTGGAGCTGCTGTTACTCCAATTCATTTTACATCCACTTTTAGACAACCTACTTTTGCTAGTACAGAAAAGTATGTTTATTCTAGAGTTGGAAGTCCAACATTAGCAGCTTTAGAAGAAAATTTAGCTATGTTAGAAAATGCTAAATATGCTTATGCATTTTCTTCTGGAATGGCAGCAATGACTGCAATTTTTATGATGTTCAAGCCAGGAGATCATGTTTTAATTTCACGCAATGTATACGGAGGTGTTTTCAGATTAGTAACGAAAGTTCTAAATGATAATAAAGTAGATTTTGAATTTATTGATACAACAAACCTAGATACAGTTGCTAACGCAATTAAAGATAATACAAAATTAATTCATCTCGAAACTCCAAGCAATCCTTTGTTAGAGTTAGCTGATATAGAAAAAATTTCAACTTTAGCACATAAAAATAATGTTTTAGTCAGTGTTGATAATACTTTTATGGGCTCTTATGGACAAAGACCATTAGATCTAGGCGCAGATATTGTAATGCATAGTACAACAAAGTTTTTGAGTGGACACTCTGATGTATTGAGTGGTGCATTAATGATTAATAATGATATAGCATCTGAAAAAATAACATTAATTCAGAATACTGGAGGGGCACTTCCTAGTCCATTTGATGCATGGTTACTTTTGAGATCAGTAAAGACGCTATCTGTTAGGGTGGAAAAGCAGTTTGAGAATGCTGGTAAAATTGCTAGATGGTTAGACGATAATCCTAAGGTTACAAGAGTGATTTATCCAGGATTAGAATCTCATAAACAATTTGATTTAGCAACAAAACAACATTCTTCTCCAGATGGTGATCCAGTATATGGAAGCATGATTTCTTTTGAACTAGATCAATCCATTAATCTCGATAGCTTTGCAAAGAAATTAAGCATTATTACATTAGCTGAAAGTTTGGGTGGAGTTAAAAGTTTAATATCTTGCCCTTATTCTATGACTCATGCTTCTGTACCACATGATGAGAAAATAGAGTTAGGAATAACGCCTAACCTATTAAGATTTTCTGTTGGTATTGAGCATGTAGATGATTTAATTTCAGAACTTGATTTTGCAATGAATCTATAATTAACGCTTTTTTTAGTTAATTCTTTTTATATTGGTAAAAATATATGCCGTGGTGGCGGAATTGGTAGACGCGCTGGTCTTAGGAACCAGTATCGTAAGATGTGAAGGTTCGAGTCCTTTCCACGGTACTTATGGAAATTATATTCCTAGTTGTTATAATTCTGACAGCATTAGTGCTTTTTATTACAGAATTATTTCCAATAGATGTAACAGCTCTACTGGTTCTTGGGTTGTTGCTAGTCCTCGGACTATTTAGTCCAGCTGGGATTACTCCGGCTGAGGGTCTTGCTGGATTTTCTAATCCTGCTGTCATTACTATTGCTTGTCTTTTTGTGATGAGTTATGCACTACAGAAATCCCATATCCTAGAATATGTTATTATCAATATTAATAAATTAATTGATAAGTCTAGAATTTTAGGAATGTTTGCTTATTTATTCTTTATTGGTATTGCTTCTGCAGTTGTAAATAACACAGCAATTGTAGCAATATTCATGCCTGTTACTATCCGACTGGCAGATAAATATAATATTAGTCCTTCTAAGGTACTGATTCCATTGAGCTATGCAGCCATTTTAGGTGGAACATTAACATTAGTAGGAACCTCTACAAACTTAATTGTTAACTCAATATTGATAGACACTTCAGGAGGATCAGTATCACTAGGAATGCTTGAATTTGCAAAATTTGGAATCATCAAATTTGCAATAGGTCTAGTATATATTTTTACTATTGGGCATAAGTTGCTTCCTTCTAGGGTAGCAAAATCTTCAAGTATTGAAGGATATAGTTTGGATGGATATTTAACAGAATTTAGAATTAATGAAAATTCCCCTTTATGTGGTAAAACTTTATTGGATAGAAAAATTAATGAAAATTATGATGTTATTGTTTTAGATGTATTACGAGGTGGTGAGATTATTGCCTCTAATTTAAGAAACTTAGAATTAAAACAAGATGACGTTCTATTTGTGAAAGGTTCTTTCGAAAACTTTCAACGCTTAAAAGAAATTGAAAATTTAGCTCTTTTAACTGATGAAAAACTTACACAAGAGGAGCTAGAGCAAGAAGACCATATATTAGCAGAGTGTCTAATTACTGATAACTCTGAACTTATTGGACAAACTCTTCAAGAGGCAAATTTTAGAAGATCCTTTGGTAGCTTTGTTCTAGCAATTCGTAGAGAAGGTGAAGTTATTCGACGAAAATTAGCACATTTTATTTTAAAGCCATTTGATACTTTGTTAGTATACGGACCTAAAGATCGTATCAATGAACTTGCTTCTAGAGAAGGATTTATTGTATTAGGGAAAGTAGATGCAAAGCTTGATAGTCATCCCTTGTGGTGGTTAAGTATCGCTACAATTCTATGTGCTGTAGGTTTAGCTATTTTTAACATTGTTCCTATTGCGGTTGGAGTTATTCTTGGAGTAATTACACTGCTATTAGCTAGAGTTATTACACCTCAAGAGGCTTACTCATCTATTCATTGGCAGGTTATTATAGTTATCGCAGCTTTTTTACCAATGGGAGTTGCTATTCAACGTACAGGTTTAGATGTTATTATAGGTAATGGAATAGGGAGTATAGTCAATTTATTTCCTGAACATCTCACTCCATATTTTCTGTTAGCTGTTATTTATTTGATTACAATGATATTAACAGAAATTGCATCTAATGCAGCTACTGCAATTATTATGACACCAATTACTTTAACATTAGCAGCAAGCTTTGGGTTTGATCCAAAGCCATTTATTTTTGCTGTATGTTATGCTGCATCAGCATCTTTCATTACTCCGGTAGGCTATCAGACAAACTTGATGGTATATGGTCCTGGAGGATATAGGTATTCTGACTACATTAAGGTAGGACTTCCTTTAGGTATTATTTTATGGATTGTTTCTGTATTGGTTATTCCAATGATCTGGCCTTTTTAATGTTTAAAGATTTAGACAGCTGGGAATATGAAAATAAAGCTATCTCAAAAACGTTTGAGTTTTCATCATATTTATCTGGCGTAAACTTTCTTAGTAAGGTGGCTTCTTTAGCTGAGGAACTCAATCATCATCCAGACATGACATTAACCTGGTGTAAGGTGCATATAGTGCTCACAACGCATGATAGTGGCGATGTAACAGATAAAGATGTGGCATTAGCTAAATTATGTGATCAACATTTCAAGGGCTAGTATTGAGATACCTAGTATTAGTATCATTACTTTGGTCGTTTTCATTTGGAATTATTAAATATGGTCTATCCGGCGTAGATCCTTTTTTTATTAGTTATGCTAGAAATTTGATTGCACTGGTCTTTTTCACTTCAATTTCTCTTTATCAGTTCAAGAAATTT
>CAJJCZ010000017.1 GCA_905182795.1 uncultured bacterium
CAATTTTGTCCCCAAAATTTAATATTCATAAAGACATCTCTAGAGCAGAAACACTGCCATCATCTTTTTATAAAAACCAAGATATTTTTGATCAAGTAAAAGAAGATATTTTTTTAAAGTCATGGCAATGGCTTGGAGATAGCTCTTCATTAAAATTAACAAACTCCATCCAACCTCTTACTTTATTAGACGGATTTTTAACAGAGCCCATTCTACTTACTAGAGATAAAGAAGGGAGTATTAATTGTATGACCAATGTTTGCACTCATAGAGGTCATATTCTAGCACTAGGACCAGGAAAATCAAAAAATATTACCTGCGCATACCATGGAAGATCATTTGATTTAAATGGCAATTTCAAATCAATGCCAGAATTTAAAGAAGCAAAAAACTTTCCAAGAGAGTGTGATAATTTGTATAAATTTCCCCTTTCAGAGTGGGGGCCATTTTTATTTGCAGGACTAAACCCTGCTTTTGATTTTAAAGAAGTTCTAGATCCAATTAACGAACGAATTGGATTTTTACCTTTAGAGCAATTCTCATTTGATGCTAGTATGTCTAAGGACTATTTAATACAAGCACATTGGGCATTATACTGCGATAATTATCTAGAAGGCTTTCATATTCCTTTTGTCCATGAAGGATTAAATAAAGTGCTAGACTACAGTAATTATACTACAGAGTTGCATAAATATTCCAGTTTACAAATTGGATATTCAGATGAGTCAAATGAAACATTTGATCTACCAAAAGACCACATTGACTATGGAAAGCAAGTAGCAGCATACTACTATTGGGTCTTTCCAAATATGATGTTCAATTTCTATCCATGGGGACTATCAGTAAATATTGTTAAGCCTATCAGTACCAATCGCACAAAAGTTTCTTTTCTCAATTATATTTATGATCCTAGCAAGCTTCATAAAGGTGCTGGAAATGACATTGATAAAGTTGAAAGGGAAGATGAGTTTATTGTAGAGAATGAAAGCAAAGGTATCCAATCTTCATTCTATCAATCTGGAAGATTTTCTCCCACTAGAGAAAGAGGTGTCCATCATTTTCAGAGATTAATTGCTGAATTCTTAGATAAGTAATGAAAGAATAAAGCTGGGATGGATGGATTCGAACCACCATCTTCGACATTAACAGTGTCGTGCCTTGCCATTAGACCACATCCCAATAGCAAAAGTTATTTTTTTTATTTTTATAAAAAGATAAAAGGCGGAGGTTGAAGTGTTCGCTATAAATAATAATCTTTTATTTTTTTTGAACTAATCAAGGATTTCCCCCGCCCAACTAACTCATATTGACATATAGAATATAATATACTTTTTTTGAAAAAAACAACAAAAACCGACTGGTCGGTTTATTTATTATTTTAATGATTATAATGAATAGGTATGAAGGGAAATAAAAGGTGTAGCCCGTAGGAGGATCGAACTCCTATTGCATGGATGAAAACCATGAGTCCTAACCATTAGACGAACGGGCCAAAAACGTAGCAAAATATAGAGCTAAGATATTATTTTTACAATAGCCTTTGTTTATTAGGCATTTACATCTAAAGCGTCTAAGAGCTGACCATTCTCATGCATATCTACTACAATGTCACAACCGCCAAGCAATTTACCCTTAACAAATAATTGAGGGAATGTAGGCCATCCTGATAGCTGTGATAGTGCCACTTTCATGTCAGGATTTTCCAAGATATTAATATCCTGAAATTCAACTCCATAATGATTAAGCAAATTCACAACGGTTTTGGAAAAACCACACTGAGGCATATCCTTAGTTCCTTTTAGAAATAAGACTATTGCGTTTTCATCTATAATTTTTTTGAATTCTTCTTTAAAGTTCATAGTTTAATTTATTAATTTAATTTTAAAATTAAAGAGGTAAAAAATAAAATGAGAATATTCTCTTGGAATGTTAACGGTGTAAGAGCAATCGAGAAAAAAGGAATGTTGGATTGGGTAGATGCAACCTCTCCTGATATTTTATGTATTCAAGAAACAAAAGCTCATTTTGAACAATTACCTGATAGTCTGCAGAATATGGAAGGATATCATGGATATTGGCATTCTGGAGAAAAAAAAGGATATAGCGGAGTAGCTACTTTTTCAAAACAAGAACCTTTACATGTTCAATATGGTTTGGGTATTGAAAAATATGATAGAGAAGGCAGAGTCTTGATTACAGAGTTTGAAGATTTTTTATTATACAATATTTATTTTCCCAACGGACAAAAAGATGAACATCGCTTACAGTATAAATTAGATTTCTATGATGACTTATTAGAAATTTTAAATGAGCAGGTAGCTTCTGGAGTTAATGTGCTTGTGGGTGGAGATTGGAATACAGCTCATCAAGAAATTGATTTAGCTAATCCAAAAGCAAATAAAAATAATTCTGGATTTATGGCAGTCGAAAGAGCACAAGTTGATACCTATATTGAGAATGGATATGTAGACACTTTCAGATTGTTTCATGATGAGCCAGAGCGTTATTCTTGGTGGACATATAGATTTGGTGCTCGCCAACGCAATATTGGATGGAGAATAGATGGATTTTTTACAAATGAAGATTTTGTTGAAAATATTTCAGATGCAGAAATACATGAAGATGTAATGGGTTCAGATCATTGTCCAGTATCAATTGAATTAATTGACAATTTCTAAAACTGAAAAATATAGACTAGATGTATGCCCAACTCTTTCACCATCTAAGCTATCTGGAAACTGAAATACAACCGAATCTTTAATGACTCTGTCATATGGATCAAAATCATACTTCTTAAATTGCGAATCAAACTCTTTTAAATTTCTCCACTGGACATGTTTGTTAGTAAAGCCATTATCAAATTCATTATCTAAGCTGTTAATAGTTTCAGAGCATTGTTTATTAAATATTGATTCATACATTCTCACAAAGAAAGGCGTCTTTTCACGTTCATAATGTACAGGAGTAGCTACAGTATTAAAGGTAATCTTGTCATTATATTCAAAAGATTGATTGGTAAACATTACAACGCTACCACCCATGCTATGACCAACAATTTGCCAATCATCTACCTCTGGATATTGATTTATTAGAGCTTCTAACTCATTTGAAAATTCTTTAGCTACCTTACTAGGACATTCATTCCAATCATATTTATAAAAGAAAGTTTTTACATCTTGATCAATTAGCCAATTAAACGGCTGCACCCATTCGTGATGGATTTCAACCCAATAAATAGGATAAAATCCATGTACTCCTACTATGGCTCTGGTTTGATTATTATCATGGATAAGATTCATTCCATCGGGAATTTTTTTTACATCTTTATATGAGTTAAATTTATCTTGAGCAGTAGATATGCTGAAGAATAAGGATAAAATAATTACAATAATTAGTCTTTGATTTCTCATTGTATAATATTGAAATTGCTAAAATGAATGCTAAGATACAATTAGTAAAAACAGAAGCAGATTATAATACTGTTCTGGAAATTAGAAGAACCGTATTTATTGAGGAGCAAAATGTTCCAGAAAGCTTAGAAATTGAAAATGAAGATGCATCATTTCATGTACTAGCTCTGTATGAAAATCTTCCAGTTGGAACAGGAAGATGGAGAAAAACCTCTAAAGGCTACAAGTTAGAGCGTTTTGCAGTATTACAGGAATTTAGAAGCAAAGGCATTGGTAGAGATATTGTAAAGTTTGTTTTGGATCAAATTCCATCAGAAGATATGATATATTTACATGCTCAAGAAAGTGTGATAAAATTTTATAAAGATTTAGGATTTACAATTATTGGCAGTACATTTATTGAAGCTGACATAGTTCATGCAAAAATGGTTTATAAAGAAGTACATAGATAAAAGATGAATCAGTCTTCACATATCCGCCTATTTAAAATTATACTTACCTACTGGCCTTTATTAATTGCCTCTAGTATAGCAGCTATTATTTTTGTGTTATTTAATAGTGCCTCTATTTGGATCACTGCTACTATGATTAATAATGTTTTAATTGATTTTAGTGCTTTAGATGCAGAAAATACTCGATTATTAGCATTAGAAAGTTTGTCTGCAAATGAGAAACTGAAATTATTTTCAAATGATCTACTTCTAAAAAAAACAGCAATTGATACTGTTTCAGCTGTTTGTGTTGCTTTGATAGCAGTATTTACATTTAAAAATATTGCATTGTATATCAAGAATATTACCTTATCTATTATTCAGTTTAAGCTTATTAGAGATTTAAGGAATAGGCTATATGAACATTTACATTATTTATCTCTATCTTATTTTAATAAAAATAAATCTGGTAAATTGACATCAGTCCTAGTTAGTGATATTGATAATATGAAAAATTCATTATCCACTAGTTTTCAGAAATTGTTTGTCGAGCCTATTAATATTTTAACATTCTTAGCATTGCTTTTTATTATTAGCCCAAAATTAGCTGGCATTGCACTGACAGTTGTTCCTTTGAGTGGAGTTATTATTTTTGGTATTGCTAGAAGTATTAGAAGGCGCGCAGCAAGAACTCAAGAACAATTAGCAGGTATCACCTCTGTTATAGCTGAAACCCTAAGTTCGATAAGGATTGTTAAAGCATTTGCTATGAAAGCATATGAGGTAAAACGATTTTCTAGTGAGACACAAAAATATTACAAATTAATGCTCAGGAAAGATATTTTAAGACTAGTTTCATCGCCTGTATCAGAAATTGTGGGGGCATCAATTGCAGCATTATTATTATGGGTAGGAGCACGCGATGTTTTAGTAGCTCAGTCTATCACTTCAGAAGATTTTATACGATTTATCTTATTGCTATTCAGTCTATTCGGACCAATGAAAAATCTTAGTAATGTATTTAATGAGTTACAGAATGGATTGGCATCTGCTGACAGAGTTTTCTCTATCCTAGATGTTAGGTCTGATATTACTAATGCTCCAAATGCCTTACATATTGATAGTTTGAAAAAAGATATAGTGTTTAAAGATGTAAGTTTTCATTATGGCAACAAAGAGCAAGAGGTCTTGAGTAATATCGATTTTTCTATTAATTCTGGTGAAATTATAGCCCTTGTTGGTCCTAGTGGTGGAGGAAAATCTACTTTAGTTGATTTAATGCCAAGATTTTATGACACTATTAAAGGCTCAATTCTTATAGATAATAACAATATTAAAGATATTAATACTAATTCATTGAGATCATTAATGGGGATTGTAACACAAGAAACATTCTTATTCGATGATACGGTAAAAGCTAATATTTCTTATGGGATAGAATCAATTGAATACAGCATTATTAAAGATGCCGCAATTGCAGCAAATGCCCATGATTTTATTGAAAAACTTCCTAATGGATATGATACTATTATCGGAGAAAGAGGAGTCGCATTGTCGGGAGGACAAAGACAACGTATTGCTATTGCACGTGCACTAGTAAAGAACCCACCAATTTTAATTTTAGATGAAGCCACATCTTCATTAGATACAGAATCAGAAAAAAAAGTACAGCAAGCTATTGAGAAATTAATGCGTAATCGTACGGTTATTGTAATAGCACATAGGTTATCTACAGTACATAATGCAGATAAGATTATTGTCCTTGATAAGGGAAGAATTGTTGATCAAGGGAGTCATGAAGAGCTAATTAATAGAGATGGTATATATAAACAATTACACAATATGCAATTTCAAACTTAAATTGGGGCGCTGTTATGGGAAAATTAAAAGAAAATTTAGCAAAAAAAATACCTGACTGGAGATATAACTATCGAAAGCTTCTTGATGAAAAAGGTGATCATGTTACGAGTACGGTCACTATAGAAAAAGCTTTTTCTGGAATGCGAGGAGTGAAAGGAATGATATGTGATACTTCATCTGTTACAGCAGATGCTGGATTGCATGTTAGAGGTCATCATATACTCGACTTAGTTCATATTAAACCTGAAGAAGTATTTTACTTAATGCTTGTAGGTGAACTTCCTAATAAGGATGAACTAGAAGATTTGCAAAAATCTTTACATTCTAAAAGTGAAGTCCCACAATATGTCTGGGATGTATTAAATAGCATGCCAAAAGATTCTCATCCAATGACAATGTTTAATACCGCAATTTTATCTATGCAAAAGGAAAGTAAATTTGCAAAGGCCTATGATTTAGTGGTCGCAAAAAGTGACTATTGGGAAACTACTCTTGAAGATGGGTTAAATATTATTGCAAAGCTTCCTGCTATAGCAGCAGCAATTTATCGATTAAGATTTAATAAAGGTGAAAGATTAGAAAGTAAAGGCTCTCAAGATTGGTCTGAAAGTTTTGTACAAATGATGGGTCTTGAAGAATCAGAAGATATGTTAAAAATGATGCAACTATATTTAATGTTGCACTGTGATCATGAAGGTGGGAATGTTAGCACATTTAGTGCGCTTACCGTTAATTCTGCTTTGTCCGATCCTTACTATTCTCTATCTGCAGGTCTTAATGGATTAGCTGGACCTTTACATGGGTTAGCTAATCAAAATAATTTGAAATTTGTATTAGACATTGTCAATCATTTCAAAGGAGTGCCAAGCGATAAAGATTTAAAAGCATTCGCTTGGGAACGATTAAACTCAGGCAAAGTAATTCCTGGATATGGTCATGCTGTATTGCGATGTCCTGATCCAAGATTTACCGCATTCATGAGTTTTGGTAAAGAAAATATTAACGACAGTGAAGTATTTGATGTAGTAACTAAATTATTTAATATTATTCCGGACGTATTAAAAGAGCATGGAAAAGCTAAGAACCCATGGCCAAATGTTGATGCCGCTTCTGGATCATTGTTACATTACTATGGATTAAAAGAATTTGAATTTTATACGGTACTCTTCAGTATGTCTAGATCGTTAGGTATTGTATCTCAGATGGTGTTAGGGCGTGCAATGGGGCTTCCATTAACGCGACCAAAATCTTTAACTTTTGAGGCTTTAAATAAGCTATAAGCATTGATGCTTAAAAAAAATAAAGTTCTTTTTATTATAAATCAGCTTGATAAAATTTATCCCGAGGTTTCAGCGCCTCTAAAACATTCAAATAACTACACTTTATTAATTGCAGTCTTATTATCAGCAAATACGACAGATAAGTCTGTAAATAAAGTAACTCCAACTCTTTTTGCGAAAGCGAATACGCCACAAAAAATGATAACATTAGATTATGATACTATTTATAGTATTATTAGGCCTTGTGGGTTGGGTCCAGCTAAATCAAAAGCAATTTTAGGACTATCTCAAATATTAGTTGATAAATATGATGGAAAAGTTCCTAAAGATTTTTCAGCATTAGAGTCTTTTCCGGGCGTGGGACATAAAACAGCTTCTGTTGTGATGTCTCAAGCATTCGATGTCCCTGCATTTGCTGTTGATACTCATGTACATCGATTAATGTATAGATGGGGGTTATCTTCAGGTCGTAGCGTAAAAGAAACAGAAAAAGATGCTAAAAGATTATTTCCCGAAAATAGATGGAGCAAACTCCATCTTCAAATTATATTTTATGGTAGAGATTATTGTCCTGCTAAAAATTTTAATCCAGAAAAATGTCCAATTACTTCAGTAGTTGGAAGAAGATCTTTATTTAGATAAATTATCTATTCAAATGAGAAAGAAAAATAATATATACCTAACAAAAGTATTTACTTTTGCAGCAGCACATCAGTATGGAAATGCTAAATGGTCTGATAAAAAAAACTTAGAAGTATTTGGAAAAGATGCCAGGGTTCATGGGCATAACTATGCATTACATGTCACTGTTACTGGAGATGTAGATCCAGATACAGGATTCTTAGTAGATCTAGGTCATTTAAAGGCAATTGTAAAGAAGCATGTTATATCAGTATTAGATCATTCTCAATTTGAAAAAGATATTCCATGGTTTGAAGGAAAGCAGCCTTCAACAGAGAATCTAGTCGTTTTCATCTGGGATACTATTTCTAAATATTTACAAGGGTGTTCTTTGCATCATGTACGTATAGTAGAAACACCAACAATTTATACAGACTATTATGGGGGTAATGGTGAATGATTTTCAAGAAAGATTTTATTTAATATTAACAGGAATTTTTATTGCATCGCTTGTTGCATGCAATCTTATTTTTCAAAAGTTTTTTACTTGGAATTTTCTTGGAATGAACTTTGAATTATCTGTAGGAATTATTGCATATCCTGTAACATTCTTAGTAACAGATTTAATTTCTGAATTATATGGACAAAAACGAGCAAACCAGGTAGTTGTATCTGGATTTTTTGCGAGTATTTTTACAACATTGCTTATTATGATTTCCATAAATGCTACTGCTGCAACATGGTCTCCAATAGATAATGAGACATTTACAAAAGTCTTTGGATTAACAGGCCCTGCATTTTTTGCATCTATGGTAGCATATTTAACTGCACAATTAATAGATGTTAGAATATTTCATTTTTGGAAACGCCTTACCAAAGGAAAATATTTATGGCTTAGAAATAATGCATCTACTATGTTTTCTCAATTAGTAGATACATCAGTAATTTTAATTATTCTTTGTTCAGCTGGTGTTATTGAATGGGAACGTTTTTATAGTTTATGGATGATGGGATGGATATTTAAAGTATTAGTTGCACTATTTGATACCCCAATCATTTATTTTTGTTTATGGGCATTAAAAGATAAGATTCAACCTACAAGTTATTTAGAGGAGCATTAATGGAAGAAAAAGATAAAAAGCATTTAGAAAAAATTACTGAACAACTATTAAAATCTATTGGAGAAGATCCAACTAGAGAAGGATTGTTAAAAACACCACAAAGAGTCGCAAAATCGTGGGAATTTCTATCACAAGGATATAAAGAAGATCTTAATACTTTAATTAATGATGCGATCTTTAATGAAGCTGCAAAAGATATGGTCATTGTAAAAAATATAGAATTTTACAGTCTTTGTGAACATCATCTTATTCCATTTTATGGAAAAGCGCATGTTGCATATATTCCAAATGGAAAGATTATTGGTCTTTCAAAGATTCCACGAATTATTGATCATTATTCTAAAAGATTGCAAGTACAAGAACGTCTTACCAACCAGATTGCAAATACTATTCAAGATATTTTACAACCCAAAGGAGTAGCAGTTGTAATGGAGGGTAAACATTTTTGTATGTTAATGCGTGGAGTTCAAAAACAAAATAGTGTTGCAACAACAAGTGCAATGTTAGGATCTTTTAAAGAAAAAGATACTACAAGAAATGAATTTTTAAATTTAGTACAAACAAATAACGTATAAACATAAGAGAGAAATTGTTGAATAATTATGACTTAGTTATTTTAGGTGGAGGTCCTGGAGGCTATAATGCTGCATTTCGTGCTGCTGAATTAGGAAAGAAGGTTGCCATTGTAGATGATAATAACTTAGGAGGCGTTTGTCTTAATTGGGGGTGCATTCCAACTAAATCATTGTTAAAAAATGCGGAAGCAATGGATTTAATCAATACATCTGAATCATACGGTATTTCTGTAAAAGATATTACAGTAGACTTTGATTTTATTATCAATAAAAGCGTGAAAGCAAGAGAGCGTTTATCGCGAGGACTACATCATCAAGTAAAAAAACATAATATAGATTTTCATGCAGGCTTTGGAACATTTACTGATAAGAATACTATGATGATTAATGATATAGCTATTACTGCAGAAACATTTATTATCGCAACAGGGTCTAAGCCAAAGACACTAAATAACTTAGATGCAGATCATAATAAAATTATATATGCAAAAGATATCTTTCAGATGAAATCTATTCCCAAATCAATGACAATTATTGGAGCAGGTGCTATTGGAGTAGAGTTTGCATATTTTTTTAATAGTTTTGGGACACAGGTTACGCTTCTTGAAGCAGAAGAGACTATTCTCCCACATGAAGATAAAGAAGTTTCTCAATGGGTTGAAAAAACCTTTAAAAAGAAAAAAATTAATGTATTAACTAATACGCTAGCAAATAAAATTGATGATGAAAAAATCTTAATTTCAGTTGGAGTAGAAGGAAATTCCAAAGGAATGGGATTAGAAGAGTTGGGAATTGAATTTTCTGATAGTAGTCATATTATTGTAGATAAAAATGGAAAAACAAATATTGATAATATCTATGCAGTAGGAGATGTAATTGGTGCACCATGGCTTGCTCATGTCTCTGCCGCAGAAGGTCTTTATGCAGCAGAACATCTTTGTGGATTGAATCCAAAAGAGATTGATTACCAGAGTATTCCTGCTTGTACTTATTCAAAGCCAGAAGTCGCATCGATTGGATCTACAGAACAACAACTAGTAGATAATGGTACAGATTTTAAAGTCGCTAAATCATTTTTTATTGCTAATGGAAAGGCAGTGGCTGTTGGAGCTACTGATGGATTTATAAAAATATTGGTTGGCACAAAAGGGCATATTTTAGGTGCACATATTGTTGGCTCTAATGCTACAGAAATGATTTCAGAATTTAGTATTATCAAATCAAACAACTTAACAATTGATAGCATATTTAATTCAGTACATCCTCACCCTACTTTTTCTGAAGCAATATTCGAAACATTATTGCAGTTAAAATAAATGGAGGTAACTGTCAAAGATTTAGGGGTATCTAACTATAGTACCACCCTATCTAAGCAAGAGCTTACAAGAGAGCAATTAATTCAAAATAAAGGAAAAAATACCTTATTTTTAGTTGAGCATGATCATATCTATACTCTTGGAAAGAATGCTAATCCTGAAAATATCTTAAAAGATGATTGTGAAATTATTCAGACAGATCGTGGGGGAGATGTAACATATCATGGCCCTGGACAACTAGTTGGCTATCCAATAATAGATCTAAGAAAAACAGGAATGGGAGTTAAGTCTTATGTAAAAAATATTGAAGCATTGCTTATTGCCACGCTCGATGACTATTCTATTAATGCGCATACAAAAGAGAATAAACCTGGAGTATGGATTCAGAATAAAAAGATTGGTAGTATTGGTATCCATGTATCTCACGGAGTTACTACGCATGGATTTTCTTTAAATGTAAATACTGATATGAATTATTTTTCTAATATTATTTCTTGTGGAATTGATGATGTTTTAATGACATCCATGGAGAAAGAACTTGGAACAAATTTTTTTATGAATGATATTAAACATTCAATTATAAAACATTTTAATCAACTATTTAGAGCATAATGATTCGAGCAGGACTACATAAGCCAAAAATTAATATTACAACTGATGAAAATTATAAGTCAGTTAAAAAAATAGTGCAAAAAAGCTATCTTAATACTGTTTGCGCTGAAGCAAGATGTCCAAATATTTATGAATGTTGGAGCCGAAAGACAGCTACTTTAATGATATTAGGAGATACCTGTACTCGCGGATGCGGTTTTTGTTCTATCAAGACAGGAAAACCTACTTGGGATGATCCTCTTGAACCGTATCGTGTAGCACAAGCGGTACAAAAAATGCAATTACGACATGTTGTTATCACATCAGTAGATCGAGATGATTTAAAAAATGATTATGGTTCTACTATATGGGCACAAACAATTAACACTACTAGAAAATTAAATCCAAAATGTACCATAGAAGTATTAACTCCAGATTTCAAGGGAGATAAAAAAGCGTTAAAAACGGTATTTGATTCAAAACCAGATATATTTAGTCATAACGTTGAATGCGTAGAAAGAGTTAGCAAGCGAGTAAGAGCTCAAGCAAACTGGCAACGCTCGCTAGATGTGCTTAAAGAGTCAATAAGGTATGGATTACGCACCAAAACAGGCATTATGGTTGGCTTAGGAGAAACTGAGCAAGAAGTAAAAGATACTATGATACAAATTGTAGATCTAGGGGTGCAGATTTTTACTATTGGTCAATACTTGCAACCAACAAAGAAGCATTTGAAAGTAGAAAAATATATTTCAAAAGAAAAATTTGAAGAATATAAAGTTTTTGGTAAATCAATTGGTTTTAAAATAGTGGAGTCTGGTCCATTAGTGAGGAGTTCTTATCGTGCAGATGAGCAAGCTCGCACTATATTTAGTAACAATGAATAGATTTATATTATACATAGCGATTATTGGTACATGTTTTTTTATATCTCATATTTCAATTAATGGTACTAATCAATTTAAGGGAAGAGATTTGGTAAAAAATATCTCCTATAAATTGCCGGACGGATGGATTGCATCAAGTTCAGATAAGCAATTTCGTTTGTTAGAAATAAATTTAGAGAATAATGAAGATTTTTCTTTAGTCGTATTTAATAATATTCAAGGAACAGCAGATCAAAATATAGATCGTTGGATTGGTCAATTCAAAAAAGATCAATCATTTAATGCAGATAACATTGTGATTAAAAGAGATAGTTTAGATAATAAGTATGTTACATCAATTGAAATGTATGGTACTTATGAAGTTCCTAGAATGGGGAACAATACAGCGCCAGAAGTTGTTCAATCTAATTATGGCCTCTTAGGAGGAGTTGTAGAATTTCCTAATAGCTTATATTTTCTAAAAGCAGTAGGAAATGATGAGTTAATAAAAGGAAGTTCTGTGTCTTTTGAAGAGTTTTTATATTCAATTGAACTAAATTAGCAGACTTTATTGCCATTTTGGCATATTTTTGATGAATTTTTATAGTTTTAGGTTATATTTGATATAAGGCATACTTTTTGCATCAATACTAGTAGGAAAAAAAATATGGACAAAATAGAAAAACAATATCCAGTAATGCCGTTAAAGAATACGGTATTATTCCCTCAACAGGTTATTCCTATTTATGTAGGAAGAAAAAAGTCATTAAAGCTGATTGAAGACTTAGATCCCGAGAATAAATACTTGGTAGTAGTTGCACAGCAAGATGGTTCAGTGGAAGATCCAAAAGAGCAAGATTTATACTCTTATGGTACATTGGCATTAGTATTAAAGACTTTTGATATGCCAGACAATAGTAAGTCTGCTATTGTACAAGGAGTAGACAGGGTAAAGATTCTAAAATATGAACAAGGTGATCACTATTTTATTGCTGACGTAGAAAGAATTTCAGAACCAATTACTACTCCAGATGTCCAAGTTGAAGCCTTAGCTAAAAGTTTAAAAAATTCATTTACTGAGTTAATAAAAATTTCTCCAAATCTAAACGAAGAGCATGCAGGGATGTTATCAAATATTGATCGCCCTTCTAGGCTTGCTGATAGAGCAACATCTCTTTTATCTGTATCAAATTCAGAAAAACAAGAAGTGTTAGAAGAATTAGATATCAGAAAACGTGTTGAAATTGCAATTAATCTATTACAAAAAGAAATACAACGTATTAAGCTGGGAGAAGAAATTCAAACAGAAGTTCAAGATGAAATTTCTAAGACCCAAAGAGAGTATTATCTAAGAGAGCAGATGAAAACCATTCAGAAAGAATTAGGTGAAGATAATCAAACTGTAGAATTAGATGAGTTGGCGAAAAAAATTGATGATGTGAAGATGAGCGAAGAAGCTACCAAGGTAGCACATAAAGAATTAGATCGTCTTGGAAGAATTTCACCACAATCACCTGAGTATTCTGTCGCAAGAACTTACTTAGAGTGGTTGACAGATTTGCCATGGAGTAAATCTAGTAAAGATAATTTAAATATTAAAAAAGCCAGTAAAACGCTTAACGAAGATCACTACGGTCTGGAAAAAGTTAAAGAACGTGTTCTGGAATATCTAGCAGTAAGGTCTCTGAAAAAGAAAGTGACCAAAAATGACACAGTTAGAGGACCTATCCTTTGTTTCACAGGCCCTCCAGGGGTTGGTAAAACTTCTCTAGGGAAGTCTATCGCTAAATCAATGGGAAGAGAATTTGTTCGTATTTCATTGGGTGGCGTAAGAGATGAAGCAGAGATTAGAGGACATAGACGTACTTATATTGGAGCATTGCCTGGAAGAATCATCCAGTCATTAAAAAAAGCTAAAACCAATAATCCTGTCTTTATGTTAGATGAAATTGATAAGCTAGGTTCAGATTTTAGAGGCGATCCTTCTTCAGCAATGCTTGAAGTTTTAGATCCAGAACAAAATCATGCATTTAGCGATCATTATTTAGAAGTAGATTTTGATTTAAGTAAAGTCATGTTTATTTCTACAGCGAATTATGCTGATAACATCCCTCATGCACTATATGATCGTATGGAAATGTTAGATTTCAGAGGATATATTGATGATGAAAAAGTTAAGATTGCTGAAAAGCATTTAATTCCGAAACAAATTACAGAAAATGGATTAACTCCGAAGCAAGTGAAGTTTAATGAAGCTGGTATTAAGGAAGTTATCCGTTCTTATACACGAGAGTCTGGAGTAAGAAGCTTAGAAAGAGAAATTGCTAATGTGCTTAGAAAAATTGCGGTAGACGTAGTAAATAAAAAAGTAAAAACAGTAACTATCGCTAAGAAAACTGTTAATGACTACTTAGGGATTCCTAGGTTTCAATCTGATTTAGCAGAACGTACTACTAAACCAGGTGTAGTGACAGGGATGGCATGGACTGCCGCAGGTGGAGACATTTTATTCGTAGAATCAAGCAAGATGAGAGGAAAAGGCTTACTTACCTTGACCGGTCAATTGGGTGATGTTATGAAAGAGTCTGCTGCCGCCGCATTTACATATGTCAAATCACATACAGATATTTTAGGATTAAAAGAAGATTTTGCAGAAAAAATGGACATCCATGTTCATTGTCCAGCTGGAGCTATTCCAAAAGATGGTCCTTCAGCGGGTGTAGGAATGTTTACTTCATTGGTATCTTTATTAACAGATAAGCCAGTAAAGAGCAAACTTTCTATGACTGGAGAAATTACGTTAAGAGGAAATGTCCTGGCTATTGGCGGTGTTAAAGAAAAAGTAACAGCTGCTCATCGTGCAGGTATTAGAACAATTATACTTCCTTTTGCAAATAAGCGTGACTTAGAAGAGATTCCGGAACATATCAAAAAAGATTTAAAATTTCACTTCGCAAAAGAAGTAATGGATGTCATCGATGTGGCTATCCCAGATCTTAAAAAGTAATTTGTTGGATTATTTAATCTAAGAATTTAATTTCACTCACTTTTGGGGCGATTAGCTCAGCTGGTCAGAGCGCCTGCTTTACACGCAGGATGTCGCAGGTTCAAATCCTGCATCGCCCACTTCGTTAGTAGATGTATTACATTGACGACGAAAGCAAGGCTACTTCGGTAGCCTTTGCTTTATCCATAAGAAGCCATCCATTACGCATAAGACGACAAAAGTTGGGTATACAATTGGGTATACAATTCTCAACCAAATTTCTCAACCTAAATCAAAAACAAGGTGGAGTAGGATAGTAGTATATCTTGTGTACACATTCTTAGATAATTTTTTGTATATTTTTATATGAATAATCAATTTGAACTTTTAACTCCTGTATTTGTTTTAATACTTTGGACCTTTATTATTTTCTTGATAATGGCCTATGGTAGAGTAAGATTTTTAAGAAATCCTCAAGACGCAGCACATACAAAAAATGTCAAAAGCGTAGGACCTGATTGGCTCGAAAGAACTGTTGATAATTACAATCATCTATTTGAACAGCCAGTTGCGTTTTATGCAGTAACCTTATCCATTGCCATCATAAATAATTTTGATCCAATGCTAATTCAATTTGCTTGGGCATTTGTTTTTACAAGAATTATGCATTCAATGGTACAGGTAACATTTAATCTTGTAGTAATACGATTTATTCTATTTGTAATAGGGTGGTTCATTATCGCATATATT
>CAJJCZ010000018.1 GCA_905182795.1 uncultured bacterium
AGAAATGATTCTATTAAATAATGACTTTATTAATGGAAATTTTGACATAAATTTTTTAAGTAATTTTCTAAAAAAAATGAAAGGGGAAAAAATTGAATCATCCAAAGAATTTGATGTATACATCTGAGCATGAATGGGTTGAAATAGATGGCAAGATTGCTACTATAGGGATTACAGATTTTGCACAGAGTGAATTAGGCGATATTATTTTTCTAGAGTTTCCTAATATAGATGAAAGTTTTAGCGATGGAGATATTTTTGGTACCATTGAAGCGGTAAAAACTGTTTCAGATATGTATATGCCATTAACAGGAAAAGTTATAGAAGTAAATGAAGATTTGAACGATACTCCAGAGCAAGTAAATGAAGACCCGTATAAAAATGGTTGGATGGTTAAGATTGAACTAGAAGATGGTGCCAATCAATCTAAGTTGCTTGATGCAAAATCTTATATTGAATTAATTGGGTAAAGATGCTAATTAATCTAGATAATTTCTCCAGAATGTTAAAAATTGAGAGAAATTATTCTGATAATACTGTGAGTGCATATCTGTCTGACTTAAAATCTCTTGATACTTTTTTAAAAAAAAATAAAATTAGTTTTAACGATGTTATCATTGATAACAACCATATGAAAACTTTTTTTAGACAGCTTTCAAAGAAAAAATTATCTCCCAGATCGATAAAGAGAAAATCTTCTTCACTCTCTTCTTATTTTATATTTCTCTTAGACCGAAAAATTATTAAGAATAATCCACTTAATGGAATTTTTACACCAAAAGTACCAAAAGCTTTACCAGAAGTATTGAGTATAGATGAAATAAATAAAGTATTTTTTCAGTCTGAAAATACTGATAATGAATTATTAGGACTTAGAGATAGATGTATACTTGAAATGTTATATTCTTCTGGATTGAGAGTAAGTGAATTATGTAATATGAAAGTTAATAATATACAGTTTGATTTAGATCTGATTCGTTTTTTTGGTAAAGGAAATAAAGAGAGAATGATTCCACTCACTTATTATGCAAGAAAATGGTTAGAACGATATCTAACACAATCACGTAGAATTTTATCTGAACGATCAACAAAAGGATCTAAATTTGTATTTTTGAGTAATAATGGATTGCCATTAACTCGAGCTGCAGTTTGGCAGTCTGTAAAGAAGTATGTTGATAAAGCTGCTATTCCAAAAAAAATATCTCCACACACTTTTAGACATTCATTTGCAACACACCTAATTGATGGAGGAGCAAACTTGATAGAGGTACAAGCGCTTCTTGGTCATGCCGATATATCAACTACAGAAATTTATACTCATCTGTCAAGAGACTTTATCGAAAGTGAATATATGAAAGCTTTTCAAAAGGATAAGAATTAATTAAACTTATTAGATAAAAATGAAGAAAATTGTCTATATATGTATATTATTTCTTATTTCATGTTCTAGCGATGAAAAAATTTCAGTAGAACTAAAACCTGATATTATAGAAGTCATAACCAACACTAATTCTATTGATGGTATAGTTTATGCTTCTTGCGGGGTATGTAATTTTGGGTTAAAAGAAAGTTATGAATGTTTTCTTGCGATTAAAGTAGGAGACACTGTTTTTCCTGTTGAAGGTTCTGATATTGACGATCATGGAGATGCTCATGCTGAAGAGGGATTGTGTAATGTGATTCATCACGCAGAAGTTTCAGGTGAATTTAAAAATAATGTTTTCTATGCCGAATCATTTAACCTAGTTAACATAAATTAATATGGGAATAGCAAGCGCACCATTAGAAATGCAATTGATAGTAATGCCATGTATCTTATTTGCACTTACGTTTCATGAATATGCTCATGCTAGAGTAGCATACTATTTAGGTGACTATACAGCATACTATCAAGATAGGATGAATTTGAATCCATTGAGTCACTTAGATCCCCTTGGAACATTAGCGTTATATTTTCTAGGATTTGGTTGGGCCAAACCTGTACCTGTCAGTATGCGCAATCTTTCCAATCCTAGAAAAGATATGATGCTGATTGCAATTGCAGGTCCTGCTTCTAATATTTTTTTAGCGACTATAGGCTCTATCTTATTAAGATTCTCAGCCGTTGCTCCTTTTAATATTCCAGAATTACTTAATAGCGCTATGATATTTTTTGTTTTTATAAATATTGTTTTAGCTCTATTTAATCTTATTCCAATTGCTCCATTAGATGGATCAAGAATATTACCTTTATTTATTAGAGACCCTCGGACACTATATCAGATTGAGTACTATGGTCCACGCGTGCTCATGGGCTTAGTATTGTTATCATTAGTTGGTGGATTAAGTATTTTTAGTATTATTATATTTGAGCCAGCAAAATTGATTTTCAATTTATTAACTGGCATAAATCTGGTTTGACAACTTTTTTTACAATAGTTGGTCCTACGGGTATAGGTAAAACAAGCTTATCAATAAAATTAGCTAAAAAATTTAACAGTGAAATCATTGGTTTAGATTCAAGACAAATTTATAAAATGATTCCAATCGGAACTGCTCAACCATCAGAAGAAGAATTAAATAGCATTAAACATCATCTAGTCGGCATAAAAGATTTAAATGATTCAGTTTCAGCTGGCGAATATATTCAATTGGTAGATAAGACAATTACAGAAATTTTAGAGAATAAAAAAACACCCATTTTATGTGGAGGTACTGGGCTATACTTAAAATCATTGGTAGAAGGTATTTTTACTGGAAGTAAAACAGATTCTGTTATTAGGTCTTCTCTTGAACAAGAATATGATAATGGAAAGTCAGATGACCTATATAAGGAGTTGATATCGATTGATCCTAAATATTCTAAGAAAGTTCACCCTAATAATAAAAGAAGATTAATAAGAGCTCTTGAGATATATAAAATTACAGGAAAAAACATGACTGAAAATTTTAAATCTGATAATAAAAAAAGTAACTTTTATAAAAATATTCATACTGTTTACCTCAGAATTTCAAGACAGACCTTAGGAGAAAGAATCTATCAAAGAACTTTATCTATGATGGAAAGTGGTATGATAGAAGAAGTTCAATATATCAGAGATAAAAAATATAATATTGACCATATAGACTACATAGGTTTTAGTGAAATATCATCATACTTAGACAAAAAAATATCCATAGAAGATGCTATAGAAAAGATTCATATTCGTACAAGACAGTATGCAAAAAGACAAATGAAGTGGTTTGACAATCAAAGCTTCGATAATGTGTTTGATATGGACAATACTAGCGTTAATGATATAGTTGGTAAATTAGTTGAAATGAACTAAGTTTCCAGGAATTAGAGAAAAATTTATGCTAAAAAGCAAACATCTTATCGGTTTAGAAAATTTTCCAACCTCTGATTTGAATAAAATAATTGATACTTCATTCAAATTTAAAGAAATCCTAGAAGGTTCAGAAAGAAAAGTAAATCTATTAAAAGACAAAACTATTGTTAATATGTTCTTTGAAAATTCTACAAGAACAAAAATTAGTTTTACATTAGCTCAGAAGAGACTCGGAGCAGATAGTATTAATTTTTCTTCCTCAACAAGTAGTGTGAAAAAGGGAGAAACTTTAAAAGACACTATTCAAAATATTGATGCAATGAAAATAGATGGCGCTGTGATTAGACATGGACATCCTGGTTCAGCATTAAAATTAACAGAGTATATAGATGGTGCTGTTATTAATGCTGGTGATGGATCTCATGAGCATCCTACTCAGGCTATTTTAGATATGGTAACACTGAAAGAGAAGTTCGGTAAGATAAAAGATTTAAAAGTTGGTATTATCGGAGATATACTAAATAGTAGAGTGGCAAGAAGCAATATTTTTGCTCTTAAAAAACTAGGAGCAGAGATTGTAGTTTGCGGTCCTAGTACTTTATTACCAAGTAATGCAAAAAATTTAGGAGTAAATATTACTTATAATATTGATGAAGTTTTAAGTTGGTGTGATGTAGTAATTGGATTGCGTGTTCAGCTTGAAAGAATGCATTTAGGTAGAATTCCATCTAAGAGAGAATATCATAGTGAATTTGGTCTAACTTATGAGAGAATCAATAAGCTAAAAAAAGATATAGTAATTATGCATCCAGGGCCTATGAATAGGGGCGTAGAAATTGATAGTAAAATTGCCGATTCAGAAAATGCAGTTATTCTTGATCAGGTATTAAATGGCGTAGCATCAAGAATGTCCATTCTCTATCTTTTACTTGCAGATAAATCACAAAAATTATGATAAATAATCAAAATACAAAAAAATTATTATTAAAGGGTGGCAGAATTATTGATCCATTCTCAAGAAAAACATTTATTGGGGACCTATTAGTTGAAAATGGTTCTATATCTAAAATTGCAGATTCAATACCATCTAGAGGAAAAGATTATAATATTATTGATTGCGAAGGCTTAATTGTTACGCATGGTTTTTGCGATATTCATGTACATTTTAGAGAGCCGGGAAGAGAAGATAAGGAAAATTTAGAATCAGGATCTATAGCTGCTATTGCAGGAGGATTTACACAGGTTTGTACAATGCCAAATACAGATCCAGTTATTGATTCTCCAGAGCACATACATTATATAGCAAGTAAGAGTAAAAATTTACCTGTCGAAATCTTTCCAATTGGTGCAGTTTCAAAAAATCTAGAAGGTGAGCATCTTACTGAAATGATGCTAATGAAAAAGAATGGTGCAATCGCTTTTACGGATGATGGTATGCCAATACAGAATCCTCAATTTATGAGTCTAGCATTAAGATATGCTCAAATGATTGATGTCCCCATTTTAAATCATTCTGAAGATATTTACTTAAGAAATGACGGTGTTATGAATGCAAGTAAGACATCAAGTAATCTAGGGTTAAAGGGAAATAATAGTTTAGCTGAAGCTATGATGGTTTATAGAGACTTATTATTAGCAACATCTTTAAATGCAAGACTGCACATTCTTCATGTTTCTACGAAAGAATCTGTTGATCTAATTAAAAAATTTAAATCGAATGATGGTCTTATTACTTCAGAAGTTTCTCCTCATCATTTGTACTTTTCAGATGAAGATATTCAAGAGTTTAATACAAATTTGAAGGTTGGTCCGCCAATTAGAGGAAAAGCCGATAGAAAGAAGCTTATTGAAGGTATTAAGAGTGGTATCATCGATTGTATTGCTACAGATCATGCTCCACATACACTAGAGGACAAGGAGACTACCTTTAACGATGCAGCCTTTGGTCTGATTGGCTTAGAAAGCTGCTTTGGTGCTGTAAATAAGGTGCTTGTGAAGAATAATGGTATGAGCTTAAAATCTTTAATTGAAAAATTGACAGTGAACCCAAGAAAAGTAATGAACATTGATAGAGACCTATTTGAAATTGGTAAAAAAGCCCAGATTACAATTCTCGATCCAAATCAAAAATGGACTTTTTCAAATAAAGATATTTACTCTAAGTCTTCTAACTCTCCATTCATTGGCGAAGAGATGATAGGAAAAGTTAAATACGTGCTATCAAAAAGCAAGTTTTACACTTTATAATTTTACCTATCATTAATCATTGACTAATGGAATCACATCAATTAAGTTTTGAGGCATTTTTGAGACTTTAATGAAAAAGATAACAAATACAATATCAGCTAAAGATATAAAGCAACAATGGTGGTTGCTAGATGCCGACAATCAGGTATTGGGGCGTTTTGCATCCCAAGTTGCTCAAATCTTAAGAGGAAAGCATAGACCTAATTATGCTCCTAATCTATATATGGGAGATGCAGTTATTATAATAAATGCAGAGAAAATAAGAGTGACAGGTAATAAAGCTGACTCAAAGAAGTATTTTAGTCATTCTGGCTATCCAGGAGGAGTTAAGTTTACTAATTATAAAGATTTAATGAAAAATGATTCAGACAAGGTAGTTTTAAAGGCTATAAAAGGAATGTTACCAAAGAATAGATTAGGCAACGAAATTTTAACACATCTTAGAATTTATAAAGACTCTAATCATGGACAAGAAGCACAACAACCAACTGAATGGAGTTCTATTTAATGAAAAAAGAATTATTTAATGGAGTTGGAAGACGAAAGGAATCCACTGCAAGAGTTTATCTGTCTGACGGTTCTGGAACTTCTACTGTTAATAAAAAATTAAATATTGATTCACATCTAAAAAGAGAATCTTTAGTTATTCATGCTATGAAACCTCTAGAGGTATTAAATCTTAGAGATAAATACGATCTAAACATTAACGTTTCTGGTGGAGGACTAACGGGTCAAGCTGGAGCAATTCAACTTGGTATAGCAAGAGCTCTTTTAAAAGTAGACGCAGAATTTAGACCTCAATTAAAGTCACATGGCTTATTAACGAGAGATGCTAGAGAAGTAGAAAGAAAAAAATATGGTCAACCTGGAGCAAGAAAGAAATTCCAATTCTCTAAGAGATAAAAAATATGCATAAAATTACAAAAGAAGATTTATTAAACTCTGGTGCTCACTTCGGGCACGTTTCAAGTAAAACTGATCCAAATTTTAAAGACTATGTTATTTCCCAAAAAAATGGGATTGATATTATTAATTTAGATCATACTCTTGCAGGTCTTGAAAAAGCAATAAAATCTGTTACAAGTGTGGTAGAAAATAATGGAGAGATACTCTTTGTTGGCACTAAAAAGCATGCTAAAGACGTTATACAGCAAGAAGCTGATAGATGTGGTATGTTTTACGTAGTAGAGAGATGGCTTGGCGGAACATTGACTAATTTCTCTACAATAAAAAAGAGTATTAAAAGATTACATTCTCTAGAAAAAGAAGGGTCTACAATTTTTGAAGATTTAACAAAAAAAGAAATTTTACAATTAAATCGTGAAAAAATTAAGCTTTCAGATCAGCATAGAGGTATTAAAGATATGAAAAGATTGCCAAGCATGATTGTAATTGTCGATGGCAAAACTGAATCTATCGCTATACAAGAAGCAAAAAAACTTGAAATTCCAGTAGTATGTATTGTTGATTCTAATACAAACCCAACACTATGTAACTATCCAATTCCTGCTAATGACGACTCTATCAGAACTATACAGCTTTTGGTAACAGAAGTTGCCAATGCTATCATAGCCGTTGCACAGAAAAATGCTAAAGCTAAAGAAGCAGCAGAACAAGTCGCAGATAAAAAGGAAGCATAATTTTATGAATATTGATGCAAAGCTAGTCAAGAGCTTGAGAGAAAGAACTGGAGCTGGAATGATGGATTGTAAAAAAGCTCTAGTAGACTCCAAAGGTGACTTAGACTTAGCTATAGATTTTTTACGAAAATCTGGAATTGCAAAAGCAGAAAAAAAATCTTCAAGAGCTGCAAATGAAGGCTTAGTAGTATCTTATATTCATCATGGTAGCAAGTTAGGTGCTTTAGTAGAGCTGGGATGTGAGACTGATTTTGTTGCTAAAACTGATGGATTTTTAGAATTAGCCAATAATATTGCAATGCAGGTTGCAGCTTCAAATCCAATGGCTATAGATGAAAGTAGCTTATCTGAAGATCTTATTAATAAAGAAAAAGAAATTTATACAGACCAAGCAAAGTCTAGTGGTAAGCCAGACAATGTTGTGGAAAAAATTGTTGAAGGTAAATTGAAAAAATTTAAAGAAGATAGTTGTCTTATTTATCAGTCGTTTGTAAAAAATCCAGACGTCACAATTGGACAATTAATTCAAGAAGGAGTTTCCAAGCTCGGAGAAAATATTACTATCAATCGTTTCACTCGCTTTTCATTAGGCGAACAATCTAATAATTAATGTCACAAAAAAATAAAAGAAGAATTCTCCTTAAGCTTAGCGGAGAAATTCTTTCTGGTAATCATGTCTATGGTATTGATCCTAAAATTGCACAACAGCTTGCAAAAGAAGTAGCATCTTTAAAAAAACTAGATATTGATATAGGAATTGTATTAGGCGCAGGAAATATTTTTAGAGGAAGAGATGCTTCTGAAAAAGGTATGGATAGAGTTACAGCAGACTATATTGGTATGGTAGGTACAGTTATTAATTCTGTCACTCTTCAAGACTCTCTTGAACAGTTAGGGCTAGAAACCAGAACTTTATCAGGTATAGATATACCTAAAATTGCAGAACCTTATATAAGAAGAAGAGCTATTAGACACCTAGAAAAAGGTAGAATAGTTATTATTGCAGGAGGAACTGGAAATCCATTTTTTAGTACAGATAGTGCAGCTGCATTACGTGCAGCAGAGCTTGATTGTTCTCTTTTGGTCAAAGCCACAAAAGTAGATGGAGTATATGACTCAGATCCTGTTAAAAATCCTGATGCTAAAAAATATACAGATATTTCTTTTGCAAAAGTGTTAGAAAAAGAATTAGCAATTATGGACTTAACAGCTATAACTTTGTGTAAAGAGAATAATATGCCCATTCTTGTTTTAGATATTACAAAGAAGGGCAATTTATATAATGCACTTTCCGGTAATGATATAGGAACAAAAATTAGTTAATTATGTTAGATCAAAATATTCAACTTGCAAAGACTAAGATGGAGCAAACAATTGTGTTTGTTGGCTCAGAATTAGGAAAAATTAGAACAGGAAGAGCAAATGCTGATATGTTCAATAATATTTCAGTAAAGTACTACGACAATGACACACCATTGAATCAGATTGCTAATATATCTGTTATGGATGCAATTACTATTAGTATACAACCATTTGATAAAACATCTATCGATGATATTGAGAGAGGAATCTTAGAATCAGACTTAGGTTTTAATCCTTCAAATAACGGTAATAGTATTATAATTACTTTTCCTCCCTTATCAGCAGAAAGAAGACAAGACTTAGTGAAGGTTGCTTCAAAAGTTATTGAAGATGGAAGAATTTCAGTAAGAAATATTCGTAGAGAGATTATTCAATCTGCTAAAAAAATAGAAGAAGATGAAAAAATTCCTGAAGATGACATGAAGAGATTTATGGATCAAATGCAAGACGTTACAGATTCTTTTATTAAAAGATTGAATACAAATCAACAAGCCAAAGAAAAAGAAATTCTAGATAACTAATCTATCGATTCCAGAGAGCTTGTTCGAAATCTTTTTCTGTTAATTGATATCCCCAATGCTGCAATGCCTGCCTTATTACGGGACTGATTGATTCATCATTATATTTAGCACTCTTTTTAAGAATTAGACTGATTAACCTCAATTTCCATCTACCATTCTGTCCGGTAAAGTTGCTCCATCTCTGAATTTGTCTTATATCGTCAGAACTTCTTCTTCCATTATAGAAATGGCAATACCATTGTACCCAACCATAAGGATCAATAGGGTTAATCCAATTTTTTGATTCCCAGTATTCTAAGTTAGTTCCACTGTGAACTTTATATCTATTTAAGGTTATATTTTCTTTTTCTGATATAAGATATTCATCTTGTATAGGTTTCCACCACTCTTTAGGTAAATCTAAATGTAGATTATTGTAAGATACTTTATTTGTTTCTGAGTAGATTGGTCTCCAATATGTTCCACCGAAGCTACCTAATTGAAAAATATGATATGGAGTTAAGTTTGGTTTAAAATCAACAAAATCTTCGAATATAATATTCTTAGGTTCTATTCGCATTTAGACCAACCACAATCTTTGCACATGAAACATCCACCTTCATTGACTATTTGATTTCCATCACAGTCAATACAGTGCATTCCTTTAGCTTTTTTTGATTGGGTAGGTTCTTCTGCTATTTCAAATTGAACTTTATTTTTTAGATTTGGTTCTTGTTCACCATCAAGAAAAGTTTCTAAGGCTCTTCCAATGGCATCTGGAGTTGATAGAATTAGTTGTCCATCTTCCCATGTTGGATTAGGTCCACTAATTCCTTTTAATTGATTGATTATGCTAGTTGGATCTACGCCAGATCTTAATGCTAAGGATATCAATCGACTAATTGCTTCTGTTTGAGCTGCAACAGTTCCACCGGCCTTACCAATAGCTGTAAATACTTCACATAATCCATTTTCATCTTCGTTTACAGTGATATATAATGTTCCATCGCCAGTTCGCATTCTTCTTGTTTTTCCAGTAGTAATCTGAGGTCTGTTTCTAGCTGTTTTTTTAGCAGCGGTATTTGTTACTTCTACAGCATTTTCTTCTTCAGGTTTTTTATCAGTAATAAGAATACCTTCTCTAGATCCTTCTCTATAAACTGTGATACCTTTTAGGTTGCCTTGATAGGCTTTCATGTAAATATCTGCTACAGTTTCTACAGTAGTGTCTTCCGCTAAATTAACAGTAGAGGAAATTGAACTATCAATATACTTTTGGATTTCACCTTGCATTTTTACTCTGAAGTATGGATCTACATCATGTGCAGTTACAACATAGTCAGGTAAATTTTTATCACCACCAAACATTTCTTGTACTACTGGGTGGTATACAGTAAATGTATCAAATTCTTTTCCAAGACTATCATTTTTCTTCACTTTTCTTTTATAAGAAGTAGCAAAAATGGGCTCTACTCCAGAAGTTACTCTAGCCACGATAGCGCCACTTCCTGTCGGAGCTACTGTAGTCAGTGTAGAATTTCTAATACCATGGTTTTTAATTTTTTCTTGTAATTCCTGTGGAAGGTCTTGTATAAAGAGACTTTCAGAGTATCCATCCCAATCAAAATTTGGAAATCCACCTTTTTCTTGTGCTAATTCAGCACTGGTTTCATATGCAATATCTCTGTGAATTTTCATAATTTCACCAATAATTTCTAATGCTTCATCTGAATCATATTTAATACCCATCTTTACTAGCATGTCACCTAAGCCAAGAATTCCTAAACCAACTCTTCTATCATTAATAGCATTTTGTTTTTGATCTTCAAGTGCATGACGATCAAGATTATAATCTATTACATTGTCTAAGAATCTTGTTCCAACGGCAGTTGTTTCGCGAAATCCATCAAAATCAAAATTACCGCTATCATCTACAAAACGTTCAAGATTTAAAGCTCCTAGATTACAGCATCCACCATCAGGAAGAGGTTGTTCAGCACAAGGATTCGTTGAAACTAATGGACTACAATATTCTGCATTATGATATTTTGTCATTGTATCCCAAAAAAGAAGTCCTGGTTCTGCACTAGAATGAGCATGTGTGATAATTTTCATCCATAACTCTTTAGCCTTTATGGTATTATAAACTTGTCCACCCCATTGTAAATCAAAATCAGAATCACTTTGGACTGCTTCCATAAAATCATCTGTTAAAAAAACAGATATATTGGAATATTTAACCATATCAACATCGCCGGTTTTAATTTCAATAAATTTTTCAATATCAGGATGATCAACTCGTAGTGTTTGCATGTTTGCACCACGTCTACCATGTTGCGCTATAGTGTTTGTGTTTTCACTAAATAAATTCATAAATCCAACTGGCCCACAAGAATCACCGCCTGTACCATTGATAGCATCTCCCGAAGGTCTTAGGATAGATAAATCATGTCCACATCCACCGCCATACTTATATGTCATCGCTTCTTGAACAACACAATCATATATGGACTTAATAGAGTCTGTCTTAATAGCTACAACATAGCAATTATTTAATGTTGTAGTAATATCTTCTCTACCTGCACCATGCATTATTCTTCCACCTGGTACAAATTTGAAATTTTTTAATGCTTCAAAAAAGGTGACTTCCCATTTGTCTTGAAGTGCTTTTGTTTTTTCTACACTAGCTAATGCTTTAGCTTGACGTTTCCATAAATCCCATGGATTTTTTTCCCATGGTGCTAAATATTTCATCTCTAGTACACTTTTACCTAGAGCATCATTTTTATAATATTCATCAATTTCAAATTCTTTAGGACAATCCTGTTCATTTGTTTGATTTGATTCATCCATCGATTCTTTGATGTTGAACCCTAATATTTGATTTTTTAATTCCGAATCAATTTTCGGATTTGTTTCATTTTCTGTCGGAAAATCAATTCCCATGTTTTCAATTGCTTCTGCCATAATTCTAAATATACTCTTACCCTTATTCTAATTAACATTAATTCAATACACACTTATATATAATAAATTGTATATTTTCTCTCTAAAAAGAGACTGTTTGCAAATACTTTAAGCTTTCGAAAAGCTGATTGGCTGGCACCTGTAAATTATTTAATTTTTTTCATTTTAGTCAAGCTTAAAAAGCTTTTTTTCATTAATTTTTTATAATAAATGAAAACCTCGTCTAATAACAAAATTCCTGATTGGCTTTTACGTCAATTACCTTATAATCATTTTAATATCGATGTAGGCAAAAAAAATATGCATGTTATGGATAAGGGAAGTGGTAAACCTATTGTTCTTATCCATGGAAATCCTATGTGGGGATATTTGTATAAAAAAGTATTAGATCAGCTTGATAATACATCAGCTCGATTGATTGTTCCGGATTTAATTGGATTTGGGTTTTCTGATAAAATTAAAATTGGTGAACATTCTTTAGAAGCTCACACCGAATGGATGTCTAATTTTTTAAAACCATTAAAGAGGATTCTGTCGGTCTAGTGATTCATGATTGGGGCGGTATGATTGGAGTTGCTGGTGCGATGCGAGCAGGTAAAAAAATTGATGGATTAGTAGTAATGAATACATCGGTAACAGCACCAAAAGATGGATTTAATCCAACTTGGTTTCATGGCTTGTCCCAGACACCTATTATAAGTGATTTGTTATTTAGAATTTTTAATTTCCCGCAAGCTTACTTAGGTCTATTTCAAGGTATACCTAATTCTTACTCTAAAGAAGATTTAAGAAGCTATAAATATCCATTAAGAAAGTTTAAAGATAATATTGGACCGCTAGCTTTGGCTCGTATGGTTCCTAATAATATGTCACATCCCAGCGTTGCTATCGAAAAAGAAGTAGAAGAATTTTTACGATCATATAAAGGACCAGCTGAGATTGTTTGGGGGATGAACGATTCAGTTATGTGGAAGCTAAGAAGGAGAACAGAAAGATTGCTACCTCAAGCTAAAACTGTAAAAACTGATGCAGGTCATTTTGTCCAGCAAGAATCACCTGAGAAAGTTGTAGAATCTATGAAAAAAATCTTTAAATTGACTAGCAAGTAACTAAGTAATTATTATATAGCTCATATGGCAGGACAAATTTTAAAGAACAATTTTAGTCTCGATGACAAATACACTCTATTCGAAGGTAGAGTGATTTTATCGGGTATACAAGCACTCGTCAGATTGCTTCTTGACCAACACAGAGCAGACCTTATTAAGGGTCTCAACACCGGAACATTAGTATCTGGGTATCGTGGCTCTCCAGTTGGAACCTTAGATATCAATCTTGTAAAAAATAAAAAAATTCTAGATGAGCATAATGTCAAATTTATTCCTGGTGTCAATGAAGATTTAGGAGCCACTTTAATCTATGGAAGTCAAATGGCTGGAATGGTATCAAATGTAAAATATGATGGTGTTCTAGGTATGTGGTATGGAAAAGCTCCGGGCGTTGATAGATCTGGAGATATATTTAGACATGCTAACTTCTTGGGAGTAGGTAAAAATAGTGGAGTGCTTGCAGTAGCAGGGGATGATCCATCATGTAAATCGTCTACACTACCTTCACAATCTGAGCCAGCATTATTTGATGCGATGATGCCAATATTTTATCCTGGAAACGTACAAGAAATTCTTGATTTAGGTCGTTATGCCTATGAGATGTCGAGGTATTCTGGGCTATGGTCTGGGTTTAAAATTGTAACAGATATTGCTGATGGATTTGGTAGTGCATTTGTAGATCCTCAGCGCGTAAATATCACAATTCCAGATTTTACTTATAATGGCCAGCCATGGAAGCATACACAGAATGCTAAGTTAGTAGGGCATCACAGTTTACCGACAGAAAAAGAAATTCATTTAGGTCGTATTACAGCAGCGAAACATTTTTTAGCTAGTAATCCTATTAATAAAATAACAGTTCAAGGCAATCAAGATAAATTCGGAATTATTACAGCCGGAAAGACTTATTATGATGTTATTGAGGCATTTGAATCTCTAGGATGGACTACGGAATATTTGAATAAAATAGGTATTCGAATTCTAAAGCTTGGAGCAACTTTTCCAGTTGATTCTGCAATAATTGATAAATTTTCTAAAGGATTGGATGATATTTTTGTTATAGAAGAAAAAAGATCATTTATTGAAATGCTAGTTAAGGAAGAATTGTATAATAATCCTATTAAGCCTACTATTGTTGGAAAGTATGACGAAAATAATAATCATCTTATCCCTGGGTATGGCGAGTTAACAGCAGACTCTTTAACTAAAATACTTTTTAAAAGATATTCAGCAAAAATGAATATTGATTCTCCAAATACTAAGATTAATATTTTAAGCGAAGTTGATAATAGAGTCTATGCACAATCATTATCAGGTCGTTCTATGTATTTTTGTTCAGGATGCCCTCATAATACTTCTACTGTAAAATTACCAGAAGGGGACTCTGCTTTTGGTGGTATTGGATGTCACTTAATGGCAATGTTTGTTGATGATGGGAAAGCTTTTGGAACAACTCA
This sequence comes from uncultured bacterium, assembly GCA_905182795.1. GTDB lineage: Bacteria > Fidelibacterota > Marinisomatia > Marinisomatales > Marinisomataceae > Marinisoma. The sequence goes on from CAJJCZ010000018.1 coordinate 14,591, forward strand.
GATGGGCGGAGAAGGAGCTCAATGGACAGGAATGGAACCATTTGTTGAAAAAGAACATATGTTTCAAAATGTAGGAGATGGAACATTCTTTCATTCGGGTTCGCTAGCGTTAAGACAGGCAGTAGCAGCCAATTCTCACCTTACTTATAAAATTTTATATAATCGTGCAGTAGCAATGACGGGAGCACAAGCTCCTGATGGTGGATTAGATTTACCAGAACTCACAAAATATTTAAAGTCTGAAGGAGTTGAGAAAGTAATCATAACAACGGACGACACGTCTGCTTATGATTCCATTGAAAAATCTCGATGGGAAAAAGATATTAAGATTATGCATAGAGACGATATTATTGATGCACAAAAACAATTAAAAGCAACAAAAGGGGTTACAGTACTCATTCACGACCAATCATGCGCAGCTAATTTACGTAGACAGCGCAAAAGAGGTCTTGTTCACGAGCCAAAAGAAAGAATATTTATTAATGAAGCAGTTTGCGAAGGATGTGGAGACTGTGGTGTTAAATCAAATTGTTTAAGTGTTCAACCTATTAAAACAGAGTATGGTAGAAAGACACAGATTGATCAACCTTCATGTAATAAAGATTATTCATGCGTAGAAGGAAATTGTCCTTCATTTATTAAAGTTATTCCATCAGAAATTGGAGATAAAAGAGCATTACCTGAAATCAATATCAAAGCCAGCAAAATTCCTGAACCAAAAAAATCAAATGCAAAAATTGGTAATATATTTATGCTAGGAATTGGAGGAACAGGCGTTGTAACTGTCAATCAGATTATTTCTACTGCAGCATTTTTAGAAAATAAGAAAGTAGTAGCGTTGGATCAGACAGGGCTTAGTCAAAAAGGCGGATCTGTAGTATCGCACTTAAAGATTTTAGAACCAAAGAATGCAGACTGTTCTAGTAGGGTTGCTAATGGAGAGTCAGATGCATACTTAGTATTTGATTTATTAACTGGTGCCAATCCTAAGAATATGGAGAAGTTAAATTCAAAGCGTTCTGTATCTGTTATTTCTACATCAGAGATTCCAACAGGAGATATGGTGAGATCGACAAAGTCAGAATATCCAGAAGCAGCACATATGATTGGGCTTATTAAAGAATTCTCAAAAAAACATGTGTTATTAAATGCTACTGAGCTATCTGAACATTTCTTCGGCAGTAATATGCAAGCTAATTTCATTGTTATCGGTGCCGCTTATCAATCTGGATGTATTCCAATTGATGCAAGCTCTATTGAGGAGGCAATTAATATTAATGGCGTTGCTGTTAAACGTAATACTGAAGCTTTCAATATTGGAAGAACAATTGTTTCAGATCCATCATGGGTAGAATCAATTGATTTATATAGAACGGGAGATTTAAATCCACAACCTGTTGTTACTAAAGAAGCAAAAAAAATAATTGATTCAATAAGGCCTGATAAAGGTTTACGCAATGTTCTAGAATATCGTGTTTCAGAGTTGATTGATTATCAAAATATAAAATATGCAGAAGAGTATGCTTCTTTCATTAAAAAAGTATATAAAGCTGAAAAGAAAGAGCGTTCAGCATCTATTCTATCTCAAAATGTTGCAAGGTACCTATTTAAATTAATGGCAATTAAGGATGAGTATGAAGTAGCAAGGCTTTCGTTAAAAGCTGAGTTAGATATGGCATTGAGTCAAGAGTTTGGATCTTCAGCAAAAATACATTACATGTTACATCCTCCATTCTTAAAAATATTTGCGAATGTTCCATTATTGAATAGAATGCCAGGAGTAAAATCAAAAGTAGCACTTGGATCATGGTTTAGACCATTTTATATGTTGCTTAAAAACTTAAAGTTTATTCGTGGTACTAAATTTGACTTCATGGCGTTATTTACCGCCGAGGTTCGTAAGGCTGACAAAGCAGTCCTAGATCATTATAAATCAAATATTCTTGAAAATCTTCCTGATATCGGCAACGGAAAATATGAAAAATTAATTAATTTTTCTGTCTTACCTGACGACGTAAGAGGGTATGAAGAAGTAAGATTAGAAAGCATGAAAACATATTATCATAAAGCTGAAAATATTTTCAAAGCTTAGGTTTTTATTTTTATTTCAATTTTATAGAATAGCCAGTATATTTATCCACAATAAAAACTTCTATATATAAATACTAGGGATATCCAGTCATGACAAAAAAAATATTATTAACCTTATCATTTTTTGCTCTCTTAAATGCACAACAAGTTGACGATCGTGAAAGATGGATACGATGTGCTTCCGATGAATTAGAGAGAGAATTACAATTAATTAATCCAGAATTTATCGCAAAGCGTGATGCGGGTATTGAACGTGGTCAACAAATGCTTAAAGACAACCCTCAATGGCGAACAGATGCTAATAGCCAGAATACAGTTTATATTCCTGTAATATTTCACGTATTATACAGTACAAGTTCAGGGAATGTTTCTGCCTCACAAATTGGAGCGAACTTTGATCAAATTAATTTAGACTTTCAAAATCAAAATCCAGATGGAGATGAAATTCCATCTTCTCCAAATCCAAGTGATGCACCATATTCTCCTGGTGTAGACTATAGTCACCAAGCTGCGAGAGGTACTCATCAGATTAAATTTGTAGGAGCTCAAGGAGAATTAACTGGAAGTTCTTTAGTTGAAGATATTTCTATTCGTAGGTATAATATTAGTCAGTCTAGCGTAAGCGGAGTAAGTGAAGCCAGTAGTTTAGCTAGCTCAACAAGTTGTGGTAACTGTCCAAGTAATGGATATCAAGCTGGATTTTTAAATATTTATATTGCTCCTCTAACAGGTGGTCTTTTAGGTCAAGCATATTTAGGATATCCTGAGTCAGTGGTATTAGCTGGTTCAGTAGGATCTGTTGAAAGTCCTGGAACTACCGGTGGTTATAACAGAGGAAGAACATTAACACACGAATTAGGTCACAATTTTACTTTCAATCATGTATTTAATGGTAATACTTGTGGAACACAATATTGGAGTGATATCCCACCACAAACAGTGAATAATCGTGGTGCTGAAATTTATGAATGGCCAGCAGGCAGTGGTAATTTTTATGGAAGAGATAGTGAAGATAGCTGTATTGCTTCAAGCGGTATGGGTGATCAGTTTATGAATTACATGGACTATGTATATGATGATCAGATGCGTATGTTCTCTGAAGGACAAGCCTTAGAGGGTTATGCATGGGCAGCTGGAAGAAATTGGGAGCAAGTAGCTAGCGGAGTAAATGTAACACTAACTTCTGACGTATCTTACGCTACCACAAACGATGGATTTGCTGTCACTGTAGCATTTGGAGAAACAATGACTGGATTCACAGAAAGCGATCTAGTTGTTACAAATGGATCAGTAACCAACTTTAATGGAGGAGATGGCTCAACATATAGTTTTGATGTAGCTGCAGCAGCTGACGGAGAAGTGACAGTTGATATCCTAGAAAATTCATGCGTTGGAGCAACATCAGGAGATGCTAATTTCGCATCCAATACCATTTCAGTAATTGTCGATAGACAAGGACCGACTGCTGGAGATGTATCAATTACTAATTTAGCAGATAGCCAATATATCATTCAAAATCCTAATGTATCGTTGTCTTTAAGTAATTTTTATGATGCTACAAGTGGTATTGCACTTTATTATGTTGCAGTAGGAACATCGATAGGCGGAGAAGATGTGCTTGCATATACGCCTTATAGTGGAGAGCAATTTAATTTAAATGCACTATCCCTAAATGATTATCAGCAATATTTTGTGAGTGTATATGGACAAGATTTAGTAGGACTTAATTCTACAACAGTAGCGTCTTCATTCTATTATTTTGGATCATTATTGGGAGATTCTAATAATGACTGGGTAATTGACTTTGCAGACTATACTTCTTTCATGGCCGGTTATCCAGGAATTGATATTGCGCCTGTAACAGGTAGCGCACCATACTTCTTCCCTAATTTTGATGGAGTATCTGATGTGCAAGATTTAGCAATGTTTGAATCAATGTGGAATTGGTCTATTGGTGTTAATGGAAGAACCGTTCCAAATTATACTGTACAAGGCTCATCACCATTTTTACGTGTTCTAAATAACAAGCTTATTGTGAAGTTTCCGTCCGATACTGAAACAGCACAAGTTTATTTTGATTATGATCCAGAAAAATATACGGTAGACTTACTTCCTAGTACTGCAACGAATCAATTGATTTTAAGTAATATTGATCAAGCAAATGGATTAATCCAAGTAGAAATAGGAGAGTATGGTTCTGGAGACTTATCTGATACAGAAAAAACAGAAGTTTACTTCAGTTTTGCAAATTTAACAGATACTTATGAATTCTTAAAAGTAAGTTATTCGGCCTACAATCAATATAATCAGGTTGTTTCTGAAGGGTACAACTTATTGCAAACTGCACCATCAACATATCGTTTATCTCAAAGTTATCCAAATCCATTCAAAAGCGGCGGTACAACTATCGATTTTGATATGCCTGCCACAGAACGTATTACAATGGTGATTATGGATATCAGAGGAAGAGTGGTAAGAACGCTTATTGATAATGAAGAGCGCTTTGGATACCAATCTGTTCAATGGGATGCAAAAAATAGTGACGGAGACAATGTTAGTAGCGGGGTATATTTCTATCAGATTCGTTCTAGCAACTTTAATGCAGTAGGTAAATTGGTTTTTGTTAAATAAATATACTATATAACATTTATGCTAACATCTAAACCTACCTTAAAAGACGTCCAATCTGCACAGCTATCAACCGCGTCTATTGTACGTAAAACACCTATTCTTACTTCAGAATATTTTAATGAGTTATTAGGTATGGAACTTTTTTTTAAATGTGAAAATTTTCAGAAAACAGGCTCTTTTAAAATTAGAGGAGCTTCCAATGCTATTTTTTCTTTAACTGACGAAGAATCTTCCCAAGGAGTAGCTTGCCAATCCTCAGGAAATCATGGAGGCGCTATAGCGTGTGCTGCAGACCTTAAAGGAGTTCATGCAGACATTGTCATGGCTAAGAGCGTATCAAAGGCTAAAATTCATAATGTGCGTACTTATAATGGAAATATGATTTTTTGTGATCATATGTCAGAAAGAGATGCATTGTTTGCAAAAACGGTAGAAGAAAATAACCGTATTTCAATTCATCCGTATGATAACTATTCGGTGATGGCAGGACAAGGAACTATTGGGCTCGAAATTGTAGAGCAAGTACCAGAATTTGATTCGGTAGTCGTTCCTATTGGTGGCGGAGGATTAATCAGCGGAATATCAATTGCTTTAAAAGGATTAAATCATTCTGCAAAGATTATTGGGTGTGAACCAACAAGCGTAGATGATACGCATCAAATGTATACAGCTAATAAGCGTATTGAGATGGACCATAGAGAGTCTGTTGCAGATGGACTTATGGCAATTGTTGGCCATATGACTCTTCCTATTATTCAAGAGAATGTCGATGATATTGTACTAGCTTCAGAAGAACAGATTATTGATGCAACACGATTAATTTGGGAGCGTATGAAAATTATAATCGAACCTTCTTGCGCATTGACTCTTGCCAGTATCATGGCTAACAAAGAAAAATTTGTAGGCCAGAAGATTGTATTGATTATTACTGGAGGTAATGTAGATCTTGTATCCTTGCCTTGGCAAAAAGTCGGTAAAGAGTAATTATTCTTTTATGCTTTATTAAGCAATATCAAACTTTTTAAAATAATAACGCAACCATCCAAACGATATACTTGCAGCAACTAAGATTGCAAATACCTGAGCATACCATACCCATTCAAGTGGTTTATCCGTGATATAAAAATAATAAGACAATGGAGCTGTAATAATTAGAACTCTTGTAATTGTCGTTACTAATAACGGTAATCCTTGACCTAAAGCCTGACATATTCTTGAACAAATCACACTCAATCCTACCGCAGGATATGCAAGAATAATAATACGTAAATAGGTGATGCCTATATCTAATACTTCAGCATTATCAGTAAAGATAGGAAGAATTCTATGCGCAAAGATGAATAGTATTGTCACACTGATTACTGTAATATAGATCGCTCTTATTATTCCATATTTAACTATCCATACTAGTTTTTTGTATTCTTTTGCTCCAAAGAACATTCCTACTATTGTTGTTAAACTAATCGCTATTCCTAATATTGGCATAAATAATAACATATCAATTCTTGATACAATTTGATATGCTGCTACGGTTTCTACTGAATAATTAATAAGGATTTTATTCATCACTACTTGTCCAAAAGAAATAATCAGCATGGATATAGAAGATGGAATTCCAATCTTAAATATAGTATTGATAATACTAGGACTATATTTAAAGTCGCTAATATTAAAAGTGATATAGGTAGACTTTCTAACAAAAATAATAAACAGATAACTTACAACCATGACTGCTTGACTAATCACCGTAGCTAGGGCTGCACCTTTTACTCCATATTCAAGAACAAAAATAAATATAGGGTCTAAGATAAGATTCAATATGGTACCAACTAGACCAATAATCATCGGTATTTTAGTTTCTCCTTCTCCAGCTAAAATTGCACGAAAAAATAAAGAAAATACCACCAATCCAATTCCATAAAGGAGAACCTTTAAGTATGTGTATGATATGTCTAAAATATTGCCAGACGCCCCTAACAACAACAGAAGCTGTTCTCCAAAAATAATACCTAGTGTTGATAGAACTACTGTGATCACAACACCAAGCAAGATGGTATGCTCTGCACAATTGTCTGCATTTTTTTTATCTTTTTGACCTATAAATTGCGCAATAGAAGCAGTGACTCCTGCTCCAAGTCCTACTGTTAATCCTATAATAATAAAAAATAATGGACTCACAAATGCTACCGCTGTTACTTCTTCAGCACCAAGCCATCCAATAAACATAATATCTACTACATTAAAAAGAGTTTGAACCATCATGCCTGCAATAATAGGCAAAGCCATTGTCCATAATGATTTGGATGGATTAGATAAGAATGAGTCTAAGCGTGATTGTTTTTCCATGCTTATGATTTAGTTAAATAAAGATAAGTACTTAGCATATCCTTCTTTTTCCATGTCTGCTAATGCAATAAATTTCATAGAAGCTGAATTGATACAATAGCGGAGTCCTGTAGGGTTAGGCCCATCATTAAAAACATGTCCTAGGTGAGAATCGCTTTCTTTTCCCTTTACCTCTGTTCGAGGCATCATCAATTCATAATCTTGTTTAAATGCTAAATTTTCTTTTTCAATTGGCTGATAAAAAGATGGCCAACCAGAATTAGATTCGTATTTATGTATAGAGGCAAATAAGGCTTCTCCTGATATAATATCAACATAGATTCCTTTTTCTTTATTGTCCCAATATTCATTATCAAATGCAGGTTCTGTTCCACAAGCTTGAGTAACATAATGTTGCATATCAGTTAATTTTGATTTGTTATCTTCCATAACCTCTTCCGTAGTTTGTGCATATAATAGATTAAAAGTGACCATTATTGATATGATTTTGACGTACTTCATTGAAAACAACTTACAAAGAAGATACGATTTTTTATTTGGTTTTTTTCAATTGTGGTAGTACCTTAAAAATAATTGATAATTATGGGTGTTTTTTATCTCATAAAACTAACTGATAATAATAAAGAGGTATAAATAATGAAACTTAACAAATCAAGTTTTCAATACTTGTTTGTCTTTCTTTTATCTGTTGCGACACTAACTGCGCAAACTGTTTCTGGTACTGTTTCTAGTGCTGACGGTTCTGCTCTTGCTGGTGCAAATGTAACAGTTGAAGGAACTGATATGGGAGCTTCATCGAATCAAGATGGATC
>CAJJCZ010000019.1 GCA_905182795.1 uncultured bacterium
ACTAATGGAAGATCTATAGGCCAATCGACTAAAATTAAATGAAATGAATCTCCTGCTAATGCAAAAGGTATTTCCCAAGTAAATCCGACGCATATCCCTATAATAAATAGTGTAATAATTTTTTTTGATATATATCCTAGCTGATAAAGAAAGAAGAATACAATAGGAGATGATGATCCAACAATAAAAGCAGTCCACATCATTTGATTAGCAGTTAAGAAATTCATTTAGTCTTTTACAATAGTAGTTCCTGCTTTACCCTCAATTGCTTTTTGAATATTAGCAATATTCGTAATAACAGCTTTGTCACCATGATGTTTTAAAAAATGAATAGCAGATCGAATCTTAGGCCACATACTTCCTTGTTGAAAATGTCCATCTTCTTGCAGTTGCTTTGCTTCAGTCTCTGTCATTTGATGAATTGGCGATTGGTCTGGAGTATTATAATTTTTATACACTTGATCTATATCTGTAATGATATAGTATTCTTGTGCACGAATAACTCTACCTAATTTTGCTGCACTCAAATCTTTATCTACTACAGCATCAATCCCTTTTAATTTACCTTCATCGGTACTATATACAGGAATCCCGCCGCCGCCAGCAGCGATAACAATGGTACCTGCTTCAACTAAAGTTCGAATACTCAGTGCATGCATAACAAACTCTGGATCTGGTGATGGAACTACTCGCCTCCACTGTCCAGATTCTTGCTCTTTTATATCCCAACCCATATTTCTAGCTAACTCTTCTGCTTCTTCAAGCGAATATCGTTTACCAACAAATTTTGTGGGATTTTGAAATGAAGGATCGTCTTTATTTACAATCACTTGAGTTACCATGGTAACCACTTCTTTATCAATATTCTCTTCTCTTAAAGCGTTTTGAAATGTTTGTTGGATCATATATCCAATCGTGCCTTGGGTACCTGCTACACAAATACCTAATGGGATGGGTGGAACCACCTCACGAGTAAGATCCATGCGTAACAATTCATCCCCAACTTGAGGCCCATTTCCATGTGTAAGACATATATTATAATCACGACGAATAAATTCCATAATTTGATCAAAGGAGTTACGTGTATTGTTAAATTGCTCTGACATTGTTCCTGCTTCTTTCTTCTGAGAAAGAGCATTTCCTCCTAGTGCAATGATGGCTGTCTTATTCATGATGTAATATACAAAAAGTATAACTAATCAGGGTATTGAGATCAAATAGTTTTCACATACATAATTTCTAGATTGAAATTACCTTCCTGCTTATCCGCTATAAGAAATCCCATTGAGTTGATTCTTTGGGTTCTCAGTTTTGGAGATGTACGTGCTCTAAATCCATACAAATAAGGTTTAAAGTTTTTAACAGGAATAATGACATCTATCCACTCGTCTTTTTTGGTTTGAAAGTCTGAAGAGTATTCAATATTTTTCAAATAACTCCCATTTATTCTTAATCTAAATTTATAAATTTTTCCATCACCCTTAACTCTGAGAACAAATGATTCAATATCTTTCAATTTATTATCATTCAAACTCATTCTACATGAGGAGAATCCGCCATTATTTTCTAATGAAACAAATCCATTAAAAATCATATTATTTTCTTTATTTATATAAATGGATGACTGTGAAATTCCACCCATTACTCCATCATTAACAATTCTCCAATTATTAATTCCAATATTTTCTGAAGGATTCAAGATTGTAATATTTTGAGCATATACTAATGTATTAATACTAATAGCTACTAAGGCTAGAATGATATTTTTTTTCATTGATATACTACCTACGCTTCTTTTTTTTGTATCCAGATTGCTTATTAAAACGACGTTGCTTCTTGCCAACCTTAGAAGTGCTTTTCGCTATTGGACTACTAGGTTCAAACCCATCTACTATATGTTGGGCTAGAGTTTGTTTCAATAATTTTTGAATATCATCTAATAATTCAAATTGTTCACTACTTACAAATGATATTGCTTTACCTGATTCACCAGCTCTTCCTGTTCTGCCTATTCTGTGAACATAGTCTTTTGCTACAGTAGGGAGATCAAAATTAATTACCTGGTTCATATTTTTAATATCAATTCCACGTGCGGCTACATCTGTTGCAACTAATATTTTTACACGATTCTTTTTAAAGTCACTCAAGGCTCTTGTCCTGTAATTCTGTGTTTTATTACCATGAATAGCTACTGCTGTGATATGCGCTTGAATAAGTTTTTTAGTAAGTCTGTTAGCACCATGCTTTGTTCGTGTGAATACTAACGCCTGTTTCCATTTTTCTGTTTTGATAAGATGAATCAATAGCTCTGATTTTCTAGATGTATCTACAGGATGAATATAGTGTTCAATATTTTCAGCGGTTTCATTGTCTCTTGTTACTGAAATCTCTAATGGATTATAGGAAAACTTGTTTGCTAGTGCTCTAAATGGATCAGAAAATGTTGCTGTAAACATTAAATTTTGTCGTCTATCTGGTAATAGTCTCATAATTTTTTTGATGTCATTGATAAAGCCCATATCTAACATCTGATCAGCTTCATCTAATACTAAAACTTCCACTTTACTAAAATCTATTGATTTTTGATTATATAAATCAAGCAATCTACCAGGAGTAGCGACTAAAATATCAACACCCTGTCTTAGTACTTTCTTTTGATTGCGAACAGAGGTTCCTCCATAGATAGCTGTAGACCTTAAATTAAGGTTACGTCCATAAGTAACAGCACTTTCTCTTACTTGAGCTGCTAATTCTCTAGTAGGTGTCACAACTAATGCTCTTATTGCATGACCTTTAAATGTATGCTTAGGATTAGATAGCATATGTAAAATTGGTAATATAAAACTTGCTGTTTTTCCAGTACCAGTCTGCGCTGCAGCCATCACATCCCTTTTTTCAAGTATTGCAGGGATAGCTTTTGCTTGAATTGGAGAAGGCTCTTTATAGCCTTTTTGTTTTAGAGCTTTGAGAATAGGTTCATATAAACCAAGTTTATCGAAAGACATATAGTTTTATTTTGTTATTACCATAGAAGAGCGAACTTACAACAAATTGACTAGTATCCTACGACATTATGAGCATAGAAAACAGTCCAATAGATATGTAATTTTTTATTTAAATCTTCTGAATATTAAATATCTTTTTTAAGTCATCTGATCCACCAATAGGCACTCCATCAACAAAGATCTGAGGTACTGTTTTAGAAATACCATATTTGGCCAGCTCTTCTCTAGAAATATCGTTGTCTTCCACATCAATTTCTATAAAAGGAATTCCTTTTTCATTTAACAGCGCTTTGGCAGATTGACAATATCCACACCAAGACGCACCAAAAAGAGTGACCCCCGCTCCTTCAAAATCTGCTGGGGTAATCGTTTCTTTGGTGAATGAAGGGTTTTCATTATACACTAGGATTGCATCAGGAATATCAAATGTCTTAGCAGCGTTATAGAAGTAAACACTGGACAGTAATAATGCCGTAGCTAAAATAGATAATTTGTTATTCATGCTAATCTTCGTCTGTTATAAATATAAGGCACATCAATAGTAGTGATAAAGGATACATTACATTTTTAGAGCCAAAAGCATCGCCCCACACTCCATAATGCATATAAGCTGCTCCAATCATTACAATACCAATCATCAATGCTCCCAAGCGGGTTAATGATTCATATTTGATGCCAACGAGCATAAATAGCCCACCTAAAATTTCAAATAAAACTACCAGGTACACCAAGAACAATGGTAAGGCATTGGTTAAGCCTTCTCCTGCTACAATTGGCAGTTTACCCATTCCTGCTTTAATAAAAATAAACGCTAAGAAAAAGCGCATAAGAAGCATTACGACTCCTTTATAATGACTACAATTACAGTCTAATAATTTATTCATATAGATTATCCCCTTAGAATTTATAAGCTTAAGTGTGTACCATCGCAATATGGTGCATTTGTTGATTGTTTGCAACCACATAAATGCATATCTCCATCTTTTTCTGCTTTGAAAACAGTTGGCTTTTTATCTGTTTTAGCATGACTTCCATCACAAAATGGTTGGTTTGAAGACTCAGCGCATGCACACCAAGCATAATTCTTATCTTTCTTTCCCTTAACTAAATACGGTTCTTTTTTTGTATTCATTATTGCTCCTTGCTTTTAATTAAACTAAATTTAGTGAGTAATGCTTATTTTAACAAGTAGGCACTATTTTTTAATATAGTTAGATAAAAAGGACTATTATAATGGAAAACGAGAAAAATTGTTGTGAAAAAGATTCTAATTGCAGTCAAACAAGCTGCCCTATTACTTACTCTATGTCAATGATTGGTGGTAAATGGCGCCCTATCATCCTTATGAGAATTGCACAGGGAATTAATCGTTTTGGAATTTTAGATCGTAGTATTGATGGAATTAGTAAAAATATGCTTACTCGTGAATTAAGAGATTTAGAAAAAAATGAAATTCTTAATCGTAAGATTTTTGCTGAAATTCCACCAAGAGTTGAATATAGCCTTACCAAAAAAGGTGATTCTCTTATGCCTATCTTTAATCATCTCAACGATTGGGCATTAAAATATATAGAAAAATAAATAGTGCTTAGTGTTGGTGAGTATTTTCACCGTCATGCGAATGCGATTCACTATCCTCATGAGAATGTACCTCGGTATTATGTTCATGCACTTCTACCTGAAAAGAATGATCTTCTTCATGATTAATATCTGAAAAATATCCATTGAGTTGATATGCTAGTAAGAACATCCCACAAACGATGAGCCCCCAATTAATCAAGGTAGATAATCTTTTAAATGAATCTCCTCGAAGAATTAAAATAATAGGATATGCTATTAAAAGCGCTGCTATTTGTCCGAATTCCACTCCCAGATTAAATGAAAGAATTGATAATAATAGACTGTCTTCATTTAAATGTAATTGCTGCAAACGAGTAGACAATCCAAACCCATGAATTAATCCAAAGAGGAAAACCATGAGAATCAAATTAGGCGCATTTCTGAAGAACACTTTTTTAAAACCATCTAAGTTTTCAAATCCTTTATATATAACACTGAATGCAATAACGGCATCAATCAAATAATAATTTGCAGTAATCTTATAAAAAGTAGCAAAGATAAGTGTGATACTGTGTCCAATAGTGAACGCAGTAACAAATTTTATAATGTCAGGAAGTTTTGTTAAGAAAAAAATTACACCCACTAAAAATAGTATATGATCATAGCCTGTGACCATATGCTTGGCTCCCAAATATATAAAGTCTAAAAAACTGCCGTCTACAAACTCAGCTTGATCGGATTTTGAAAGCTCATGAGCAAAAAGATTACTTAATATTAGAAAGGATGTTAAAAATAATTTCATTGTTATAAATCTACAAAAAAAAAGACTGCATAAGTAGTGCTTGTAATGTTTTTGATAAACGAGTTGATATGAATGGTGATAATATTTCTTGAAAAAATCTTTGAATTTGTTTTTACTATATTATTAATAGATAAAATCTGCTGATGAAATAGTACTATGGTTGGTGTCAATTATTGTAAATAAATATTCGTTATTAGCGCTTACTAGAGTATGACTTCTATAATCATAATAAAAAGTTTGACCACCCACAGAAAATGAACCTTGGGTTCCTTGTGCGATAGAAACATTAGAGAAACTTAAATCGCCTTCTAAGCGAATTTTATCAACTCCATCTTCAAAATCATAGATGATATTTGCGCCAGTGAAACCGCTTGAACCGTCACCTGAACGTCCAATAAATATATCGCTACCATTTCCACCATATAAACGATCTTTGCCGTCGCCACCATCTAGGATATCATCACCATCTTCACCATATAGCTCATCAAAATTATCGGAACCATATAGAATGTCATTGTCATCACCACCATATAGCTTATCTAATCCATCTCCTCCGTCTATAATATCGTCTCCTGATTCTCCATAGAGAACATCTCTTCCACCAAGACCAAACAAAATATCGTTTCCTGCTCCAGCATATAATGTATCTGGATTTGCAGTACCATAAATTGTATCGTCACCTGGATTAGTATTTGAAGAGCTTACTTCAATAAAAACTGTAGCTTTATTGCTATCAACCATACCATCATTTGCTTTGTAAGTAAAAGAATCTGTTCCAAGGTTAGTTGCGGTGAAGCGCGCTATATTTCCTTCAATTGAAGCTGTACCGTTGCTTGGATTATCCACAATACTAAATGTTAAATTATCATTTTCTATATCTGAACCAGCTAGTATTACATCTATTGACTGGTTAATAGTCACAGATAAATCGTTTATATCTTGAACTGTGGGATTATCGTTTACCATGCTAATTGTAATCATTACGGTTGATACATTACTATCATTAGAACCATCATTTGCTTTATATGTAAAAGTATCTGTTCCATTATAATTCTCTGTTGGCAGATAAGTAATAATATTACCATTTACACTTGTTGTTCCCATTGCAGCATCAACAACGATTGTATAAGTTAAATTTGTTCCATCTGTTCTATATTTTTGTAATGTAATATCGATAGAGGTATCTTCATTGGTCGTAACACTAAAGTCATCAATAATAAGAGGTTGCAAAGATGATTCGCTCTTTGTCGGTGAACTACATGATAACAAAGAATAAATAAAACTATAAAACAGTATTTTTTTCATATTACTTAAATATACAAAAAAAAAGGGTTACCTAAATAGTTCTCTCTGTTTTAAGATTTAAACTTTTCTATATAGAATTTTTTTATCTCGGGTTTGAGCAATTTAGTTACTTCGTGAACATCTTTTACGATAATAATATTATCAAAATCAGCTTTATCCATTAACTGTGCTTGTAATGGTTCTGATTTAACCCAGTCCAGAAAACCGTTCCACATATCACCAACTAGAATTACTGGCCTTGCTGAAATATGGTTTACCTGAATCAACTGCCAAGTATATAATAACTCAAGAAGCGTACCAATTCCTCCAGGGGTAACAACAACAGCATGACTTATGCGGAGAAATTCGTCTAAACGAGAAGAAAATCTTTTGTGATGATATCTTACATCTACATGTTCATTTGGAATATCTTCAAAAGGAAGCTCAATGCTAAGCCCGTATGATTTTGATTTTGATGAACTACCTTCTTTGGCACCTGCATTCGCAGCTTCCATCAAGCCTGGTCCTCCGCCAGTAACTATATCTGCACCGCTCTCTGCCAATTCTTTAGCTAATATATATACTTCCTTATATTCTTTTGTGTCCGGCTTTATTCTTGCTGAGCCGAATATACTTACTCTATAAAACTCAGTGCCCATATCAGTGATCACTGTATCCAAATCAGCTACTATATTATTTAACTGTTGTATCTGCTTAGATAAAAACTTTCTGACTTTCTTTTCTTTGTCATTCATATCATTCTCCTTTTTCTTCTGATTAAACAACATAGTTAATTTTTATTGTATGTACCAATAGGATAAAAAAAGGACTACCGAAGTAGTCCTCTTTGTTTTTCTTCCTATAAAGATTGCCGCGAAAGAAAGTGTCAATGTACAAAAAATTAATCTATGAAGTATCCATTGTTTTGTCATCAAAACGAATAGGTTTACTAGTCTAGTTATTCTTATTCCATTTCTATTATTGCAATATCATCAAGGATAAAATCTGATGTTTCGTCGCTATTCTTTTTGATTCCAAACCACGAATTTCCAGATGGAGAAGCAGTAAAAATAAATTCGAACAGCTGTGTTTCATGTTGCTGACTAACTTGATTTTCCAAAAGAGTTGTTGTATTGTCTCCTAATACAAACGAATAGTGGTCACTTTCAGCTTGATACTTAAAAGTAATTTTATATTTTTTATAAGGCTCAAATTTTAAATTTTGTGGAATAGTTTGGATTATTATGCCCTGAGCATCTTCATGCAGTTTGAGTGACCAATTACCATTTAAAACATCACTCACTTTTTTCCCATTCCATCCTTTTTGCGTGTATGGACTATGCTTTTCTGCAAGATGCACTCTTGGATCATTAGCTCCACCAGCTTCTCCTTTTACAAAAGGAATTATACCTGATGGAATGTGTTCAAAACTTTCTTGAAAATAGATGCTATCTATGGCAGTTTTTTTTTGTGCTCTGATTACTCTCACATCATCATATATAACAATGGAATCTCCTATGCTCGTGTTAAGCTCTAGTTTAATATTATCATGATATTTTTCCACATCAAAAAACACATGCATTTTTTGCATTTTACTTCCATGTTTACTATCTGCTGCAATATAATTTTCCCACAACGAACTGGTTGTGTAGTTTACTTTAACATTCGTGCTCGATGCTACTTTTAAACTGGCTTTTCTATTTCCGGACGTTTGAACATATACTTCTGCGGCATAAGAACCCTTTGGAAGATTGGGTAGGAGTTGGGATACTGTAGTTGGCTCCTTACTTTTATTAATTATTAACTTGTATTGTCCAAGACTGTCCCTTAAAACGTTTGCCTTTTCATTATTCGTTTTCCAATTGTCGATATTTCCACTATTAAAACCTCCATTTTTTACGATTGTACCTTCGCCCCACTCCATTTCTGTAGTAGTCTGCAATTTTTTATAAAGAACATAGGGTGTTTTAGCTTTTGTATTAATTTCAACACTACCATTATTTATGGTAATTTCTTTGTGGAGTGTTTTTCCTAAATCACTTAATTCATAAAGGAAAATAGTTTTAACATCATTCCAAGATTGAGGTAGCATCCAATTTGTTGTGCCTCCTTTTTCGTTCCAATGGTAAAGCTTGTTTTCTTCAATAGGATTCCAAGGCAATAAATAAGCATCGTCATTATAAATTATTTTGTCGTCTTTTGTAATAATTCTTTTTCCAGATTGAGTTTTAACCTCAACGTTGTTTTCTAATTGAATAACATCTTCTTGCCAGTTAATAATTGGAAAATATTGTATGTATTTAGTAGGTAAATTTGCTTGGAAGGTAATATCTATACAATTATCATAATTGATTCTTCCTTGCCAACCTTCATAATCAACCATTTCAGCACCTCCAAGTAAAGGGTGTTTGGCAATCCAAGTATCTTTTTGATGATTACGGATAAAACGTACAATTTTGCTATTAAATCCTTTGATCGTTTTTCCTCCATATTTATAATCAACAGCCCAATGATTCCAAACAGCATCATATTCTAAATCTTGTGGAAATTCTGTTGCCAAAATCAAGTCGAGCGAATTAATTTCGCTAGCAACCTTTCGGCTATCCCAGCTCCCTTTTGCATACCATACATCTAAGTATATAAAGTCTAGGTTAGGTACTTGATCTTTTAAAGACTTCAATCTATGGTATCTTTTATCATTTATAGCATCAAACCGCTTGTCTATTCTGTAAGATTGATCTAGCCAATTCCATCCTAAATTTTCCTTTTTAACTAAAGATTCGCTAAACATTTGAGCTTCAGGATAAGATTCTGTACCATTAATATGTACTCCAATATCAGCATTATATTTGTTCGCTTGATCACAAATAAGATTCATTTCTTTTACACCACCTTGCCGCGTTCCAATATATCCATAATCAGGATGATTGGAGTCATGACCTTCGCCTCCGTATCCTTTAAGAATTACAAATTGACCAAGTCCATCAGTATTTAGAAAGATTCTTTTGGTCTCATCTAATGACTTTGAAAATGGATTTGTAGCCTGACTAGCAAAGTTCATAGGAATTCTAAAAACAACCCAATCTTTTACCCTTTCACTTCCAAAAGGATTATTCATAATTTTTCTAAAGGCAATTGCCCCATCTTGCCAATCTACTTTTCTATCACCATTGGCATCATCTGTAATAATTATTTTTAGTTCTGGCAATTTGTTGATAGAGCTCATTCTATCAGCTCTATACAACCATGATCCACTCCAAAGACTGGTGTAGACGTCATTATTTTTTTTAAAAGTATATTTAAGAATCCTGTTATTATCCGTTTTTTCTTGAACAGCATTTGTCCAAATAGAAGCAGCAATATTTTTATTAGATAAAATACCGTACAAAAATCCTTTTGGTGTGGAATCTATCAATGTCTTTGTATTTACTTTTTGAAAAATATCTCCATCATTACCTCCCACAGCTGTAAACATTTTAGCTCCTGAAAAATTTGCATTTTTTACTTTGGAAGAAACCGTTAATAACTGATGTTCTGGAAAAGCAATTGTATTTATTTTAAAGGCCCCATTTTCTATTACCTCAATAAATTTTAACTCAACAATATTATCAATCACTTCAACCTTTACAGTAAGAGATACTTCAATATCTTCTATACTCATAATATAAAGGATGGCGTTGTCTTTAACTGTTGATGTTACTTTAGGTTGAAATTCTATTCCGTTGATTAATAAAGTCTTATTGTTTGATATACTTCCTTTTAATATTGCATTATTTTTCAATAGCTTATATTGTATTATTGATGGGAAATTAGCGTCAACGCTCAATGCTAATTGATCTGATTTAATAGATTGGTATTGAATTGATTGGAAGGATGCGAGGAATGGTAAGATTGCGGCAATAAGAATGTGTATAAATCGTTTATTCATGATTATTTCTTAATGTTTTATTTAATGGCCTATAAGTAATTAATACTTTTGGCTTTTTAACATTGTTTGACATACAGACTTAACATACATAAATGTTGTTGCTCTAGTCAATGAATCAATGCTAAAAAATTATCCAAAAATGCGTGTGCGTCTTATATATGTTACCTACCCCCCCCTCGATATCTTGTTTTGGATTTGCTTTCATTTATACTCTTCTCAGGGTGATTATTTTTTAATTAATTTTAAGCCTGTTGATATCAGGTTTGAAATTTGAATATTTTCTTTTAAAAATTCTAAATACTTTAACAATTCTTTTTCAAAAGACAAATTTGATTTATATAAAAGTTCATATATTTCAAGAACCAATAGCCATTCACCAGAAAAATCCTTTCTGATTTTTAGAAAAATATCTTGTAAAATATCAACTTTGATATCATTTTTATTTCTCATAATTCTTACTTGTTTGTATAAATTATGAAGCAATTTTTGTTTATCAGAATATTCAATTTGAGGTGGTTTTTTAGATAAAATAATTCCATCATCTTCAAAAGAATCATAGGAAGCTGAACCGCAAAAAGCAGATGTGATTTTCTCTCCCAATACCATGTCATATGTACCCCAATCTGGTTGGAATAATGTTGTCTGGTTTTGAGAGTCTACACTATGTGTGACCGTACAGTCTTCAAATGAAAGCATTCTGAGCCTTTTGTACTTATTATCAGGATAATACACCTTATTTATTAGTTTGCCTGAAACATGAATTCCTCCTTCAAAAAAAATATCAACCTCTTTGTTCACAATGATTCCCATCATATCTAAATCTTGTTCTGAACATTCTTCTAATGATAGAGCAGGATAGGAAGAAAGACATCCTAGTGGACTTCCAAATCCATCTTTATGATACTCGGTTCCATGATTAGGAATTTCTACACCATTGATATACAAAGCTGTAGGGCTTGATGTTTGAAAATAAACAGGGTTACCATTACAAGAAATAACATTAGAAAAAATACCTGATATCTGTACCCCTGAACTTAATTCAATAGTCCCAATTTTTTCTGAGTCAATAGCATTTTGAATTCCTTTCAAGCCGCCTATCTTAAATGACATTGTACTAACAAACTGCTCCAAAACTTCACTTAAAAATTTAAAAGATGGGGTAATAAATAGTTGTGGCTGTGGCGTAGTAATGTCAAAATTAATTTCAGCTACATTAACATTGTATGGTAATTTGGGTAACGATTTATTTAAACATTCTTTACTTTCTTTAATAGATGAAAGTAACCCAGCACCATAAACCTTTGGGTTTTCAATATTCCCAATTAATCCATACTCAACAGTCCACCAATGAAGATTCCTAATTTTAGCCATTTCTGAAAGTTCGCCCATATTACTCTGTAAAAACTCAACTAATTCTGATGACTCTTTAATAGATTTTTCAGATGAATTTGGATTTTCTTTTATAGTTGATAACTCACGTATTGCATGGAAAAGTTTATCATCTTGTGGTTTTGAAAAAGCTTTGCAACCAATTTCACCAAATCGTTTCAAATATGTAGCATATTCAGGATCAGCAATTATTGGAGCATGACCTGCTGATTCATGAATTATATCTGGAGCAGGAGTATAGTCTATGTGCTTTATTGTACGAATTTCTGCAGAAATTACAAGCACGTTATTTGCCTGAAATTCCATAAAAATTGATGGAGGTATAAATCCGTCAACCGCAACTGCAGCCCATCCAATATTTTTTAAAATACGATTCATGCCTTCCATTCTAGGAATATCATCAATCGCAATACCTGTCTTTTTTAAACCACCTACAAAATCACCATATGAAACATGTTGCAAAAAATCAACATTTGATCTCATAACATATCTCCAAACAGCTTGATTTTGAGCTGTGTAATCATCATAAGGTTGCTTTATAATATACTTATGTAGATATTTTGGCAATCTTTTCGTTATACTGTTTAATTCTATTTCGTATGTTTTCATTCAAGAGAAATTAATTATTAACACCATTATTAACACCATATAATAAGTTATTTTAAGAGATAGTAAGGTTATATATGTTACCTACCCCCCTCGATATCTTGTTTAGGTTTAGATAATTAGGTTGAAAATTTCAGTTAGTTAAGCCTCACGATCAAACCTATCGGTTTGTCGTTCGGCATTACTCGTATCATAAGTCGTATCAATTAATGATTAAGTATGAGGTATTATAAGTAGGTATAGAAATAATAAAGGGCTACCGAAGTAACCCTTGCTTTGTCGTCAGAAGATTTTAAGCTACAACTGATATCCTAATTCAAGGAAAAAATTATTTATTCCATTTCTATTATTGTAATATCATCAAGGATAAA
>CAJJCZ010000020.1 GCA_905182795.1 uncultured bacterium
ATAGAGCAATTAGGAGATTATATTCCTCTAGATACTGTCTTTATTAACGAATCTGGTGAAGAAATTGTACTAAAGGATTTATTCCAAAAAAATATTCCTACAATTCTTACATTGAATTATTTTGAATGCCCTATGCTTTGTACTCTTGTACTAAATGGATTAGCTGAGTCAATTGAAAAGCTAACACTAAATCCTGGAGAAGAATATCAGGTGATCACTATTGATATTAATCCTAATGAGAGTACAGCTTTTGCAAATCAAAAGAAAAAGAATTATATAGCTGGATATAATCTTAAAAACATTAAAAATGATTGGCATTTTTTAACTGGAGAACAAGAGAATATAAAAAAAATTGCTGATAGCATAGGATTCATATATTATTATGATGAAGATAGAGATGAGTATATGCATCCTGCAGCGATTTCTGTGTTAGATCC
This sequence comes from uncultured bacterium, assembly GCA_905182795.1. GTDB lineage: Bacteria > Fidelibacterota > Marinisomatia > Marinisomatales > Marinisomataceae > Marinisoma. Next base: position 438 of record CAJJCZ010000020.1, read on the forward strand.
AGAAGGAAAAATTTCACGCTATTTATATGGGATTCAATTCTTAGCCAAAGATTTAAAGCTGAGTTTACTAGAAGCTGGCCAAGGAAAGATAGGAAGTACGCTGGATAAAATAATTCTTTATTGCTATCATTATGACCCTTACAAAAATACTTATACACTTTTTGCTACCAATGTTATGAGATTAGGGGGTATATTAACTATCATTTTTCTAGGTATTACAATTGTAGGTTACTGGAAAAATGATCATAATTTATTTAGGGGATAATAGTAGAAGACATGGATAGATTAACCGAATATTTGTTTCCAAAACAGGTGTCAACCTTTGCTGCTGACATCGATAACCTATTCTATTTTATTTTTTATTCATCAATAGCCCTCTTTGCTATCGTTGTATTCGGTATGGTATACTTAGCAATAAAATATCGATTCAAAAAAGGTGACGAGGTCAGACTTACGAGCAGTAAAGATCATAGCAATATACTAGAATCATTATTTTTCATTGTCCCTCTTATACTAGTAAGTATCACATTTGTATGGGGTATTAGATCATATTTAAAAATGATCATTGTTCCTGATGATGCGATTGAAATTAAAGTTACTGGTCAGAGTTGGTTTTGGACATTTGATTATCCTGATGGAGGTACAACTCTTAACGAGCTTGTAGTGCCTTCTAATCAGCCTATTAAAATTGTTCTTTCTTCTAAGGACGTATTACATAGCTTCTTCATTCCTGTTATGAGAACTAAGATGGACTGCCTACCTAACAGATATAATGTAATGTGGTTTGATGCTCAACAAGAGGGAGTATATGATATATTTTGTACCGAATATTGTGGAACAGGACACTCTCAAATGGGAGCAAAAGTTATTGTTATGAAACCTGCTCAATATGAAGCATGGGTTGCTGACCTTGGATCTGATGATGAAGATATACCTCTAGATGAACTTGGTGCAAAATTATATACTAAAAAAGCATGCAACACTTGTCATACTTTGGATGGTTCTGATTTAGTCGGTCCATCATATTTACAAACAAGTCAAATGTGGGGAGAGGAAAGAGTTTTTGATGATGGTACTAGCACTATAATTGATGATAATTATATAAGAAGCTCTATACTAGAACCACAAACAAAAATAGTAGCAGGTTATCAAGGAGTTATGCCTACCTATCAAGGTCTATTAAATGATAGGGAGCTAGATGCATTGATTGCTTTCTTAAAATCTTTAAAAGAGGATTCTCAAATTTAATTGTAAATTAGGATATACTTATGGCTGAAAATCAAAAACAAAATTATCTTACTCATCCAAAAGGCATAATGTCATGGTTGTTAACATTAGATCATAAGCGTATTGGTCTTATGTATCTTTTTGGTGGAATAATATTTTTCTTTCTAGGTGGAGTGTTAGCACTCGGGATGCGACTTGAATTAGCTGCTCCTGGTAATGATTTCATGTCAAATGAAACTTATAACAATGTATACACATTGCATGGGGCAATTATGATTTTCTTATTTATTATTCCTGCAATTCCTGGAGCGTTAGGAAATATGTTACTTCCTCTTATGTTAGGCGCAAAAGATGTAGCATTCCCCCGATTAAATCTTGCTAGTTTTTATATATATACTTTAGGTGCACTATTTGTTGTATATACGATTATTGCTGGCGGAGTAGATACAGGTTGGACATTTTATACACCTTATTCTACTACTAGCACATCAAATGTAATACCTATGACAATGGGAATTTTTATTATTGGATTTTCATCTATTTTAACAGGACTAAATTTTATTGCCACTATTCACAAAATGAGAATTCCTGGATTAACATGGTATAAACTACCATTATTTGTATGGGCTCTTTATGGCACTTCTTTAGTACAAATTACAGCAACCCCTGTTATTGCAATTACAATGGTTTTGTTAATTCTGGAGAGATTGTTAGGAATTGGAATTTTTGATCCTGCTCTTGGGGGAGATCCTGTTCTTTATCAGCATTTTTTCTGGTTCTATTCTCATCCTGCTGTATACATTATGATATTGCCTGCATTCGGAATTATTAGTGAAATTATTCCAGTACACTCTAGAAAGAAAATATGGGGATATAAATTTATTGCATTCTCAACACTATCAATTGCATTTATTGGATTCTTAGTTTGGGGTCATCACATGTTTACATCTGGGCAATCAGTTTTTTCTCAAATTGTATTTTCTTTTATAACATATTTTGTAGGTATTCCTACAGGAGTAAAAATATTTAGCTGGATATTAACTATGTATAAAGGCCAAGTATCTTTTACGCCTCCTATGCTATATGCTTTATCCTTTTTATTCTTATTTACTATTGGAGGATTAACAGGAATATTTCTTGGTGCAGTAGCCTTAGATATTCATTTACATGATACCTATTTCGTAGTTGCTCACTTTCACTATGTAATGCAAGGTGGTACTATTATTGCTTTTCTTGGAGGGTTGCATCATTGGTGGCCTAAAACTATGGGTGCAATGTATAATCAAACGGTAGCATCCATTTGTTGTCTAGGAGTATTTTTAGGTTTCAATGGTACATTTTTCCCTCAATTTTTATTAGGATTAAGAGGAATGCCAAGAAGGTATGCTACTTATGATCCTCAATATGCAGAGTTACATAACTACTCTAGTTTTTGGTCAGGAATACTTGGACTGTCCATATTTATTGCAATTATGAACTTACTTTGGTCTTTAAGAAAAAGTAATAAGCTAGACCCAGGTACTAATCCATGGGGTGCAATGACATTGGAGTGGACACATACTAGCTCACCTCCTCATCCACATAATTTTGAAGAAGAGCCTGTGCTTGAGCATGGTCCATATGATTATGATAAAGTCATCGTTGAGCCAACATTTAAAAAATGAGTCACGATAATTCATCACCCGATTTTCTGCAACATCACTTTCATGATGTTGACCAGCAGTATGAAACTGCAAAGCTTGGAATGTGGGCTTTTATACTCACTGAAGTTCTGACTTTTGGGGGTTTATTCGTTGCATATGTTGTATATCGTTCTTGGTATCCTGAAATGTTTGTTGGGGCAAATCTACTTCTAGATGTTAATAAAGGATTATTGAATACAATTGTTCTGATTACTAGTTCATTAACAATGGTTCTTGCTGTATGGGCGATACAGCAGAAGAAACAAAAACTATCTTTATTCATGCTTATAGCAACATTTTTATTTGCTTTTATGTTCTTAGGTATTAAATATTTAGAGTATTCTCATAAGTTCGAAGTAGGTCAATTGCCAGGAGAGTATTATAGCTATATGGGACCTGAAATTGCTCATCTTAATAATCCGCATATCTTCTTCAGTATCTATTTTATTATGACTGGACTACATGGATTGCATGTAGCAATTGGTATGGGGTTAATCGCATGGTTAATCTATGCAACAGCTAAAGGAAACTTACATTCTAAATATTATACTCCCATGGAAATGATTGGTATCTTTTGGCACTTAGTTGATTTAATCTGGATTTATTTATTTCCACTATTTTACTTAATATAGGAACATTATGTCTGAACATCACATAACACCATTGAAAACATATTTAGTAATTGCCGGAGCATTGTTTTGTCTTACAGCAATTACAGTTTGGGTATCTTATTTTGATTTTGGATCATTAAATATTATTATCGCTATGGGCGTGGCAACATTTAAGGCTACTTTAGTTGCTTTATTTTTTATGCATCTTCTTTGGGATGATAAGAAAAATTTAACAATGTTTATTATGTCCTTAATGTTTCTTGGAATATTTATAACAATAACTCTTTTGGATACTGGTTTTAGGGGAGGAGTCAACCCTGAGGTGGAATATCCTATTAATAAGCGTGCTGCCTTTTATGATTCCTTACCTCTTACAGATACTCATGGAAATCCGGTTGATGAGCATGGTACTGATAGTCATGAAGGCGATGAGGATCACCATTAAATGAAAAAACAGCTTTTTTTTCAATCTGCTGTAGTTTCAACAATCTTATCTTACCTTTTAATTTTTGTCGGTGGATTGGTACGCGTTTCAGGCTCTGGTATGGGTTGTCCAGATTGGCCTAAATGTTTTGGTCGATGGATACCACCAACTAATATTGATCAAATACCTTCCTATATTGATGCTACGTCTTTTAATATTGTACTAGCTTGGATAGAGTATGGTAATCGCTCCCTTGGAGTCTTGGTGGGCTTTTCAATTATTGTATTGAATATCATAGCAATATATTATTTTCGCAAAGAAACGAAGCTATTAGTTTCGGCAATTTTATCTCTCATTCTAGTGGGGGCAAATGGTGTATTAGGCGCTATTGTAGTTTCTTCCATTTTAAATCCTTTCCTTGTTAGTCTACATATGATATTAGCTCTTATGTTGGTATCGGTATTAAGCTATGCATGCATTGAATCTTATAAATTGATAAATATAGAAAAATTCAAAGGTCTAGAGATTAACAGGTCGCTTTCGAATAGTTTGATTATTTTTTGGATATTCATTGTTATAGAAATTCTTCTAGGAACCGGCATTAGAACTAACCTTGAACTTGTTTCTATTGAAAATCCCTTATTATCTAAAGGAGAGCTATTGAATGCCTTAGATTCTTATAAATATTTTCACTCTTTCCTAGGATTTACTCTATTATTTTTGAGTGTATATATTTATTCTCAGTTGAGAGAAAATAAGCTATATATTACAAGATTTTTAGGCATATTTATACTTGGTATGATTGTAGTTCAGATTTTTTTAGGAGAGATGATGATTTTCTTTGAATTACCTCAATTAACAAGGCTCTTCCATATGTGGGGCTCATCTTGGCTTGTCGGTGTAATAATTATATTGTATAATTGCATCGGTAATGAATACGCTAAATAAAAAATTAATAATTGCATTTTTTTCAGTTTTAATCTTAGGTATTATAGGATTATTTACTATAGATCAAGCGACTCAATCTAGAATTAATAATCTATCTATTATATCAGAAGTTCCATCCTTTGAATTAGATAATTTTGATGGTATTCCATTTACAGAAAAAAAATTAGATAATAAAATTACTGTAGCTAGTTTTATTTTTACTCAATGCGAAGGTGCATGCCCAATTATGTCAACAAATATGGGATTGCTACAAAAAAGATTTTCAGATTCAGATATATTGCAGTTTGTATCAATAACAACAGATCCTGACTATGATTCAAGTAATATATTGAAAGAATTTTCTGATAAGTATAGCACTAAAAATAATTGGTTTTTTCTAAGAGGGGATATTAACGATGTTGTTAAATTGTCCGAAGATGGATTCTTTCTATCGGCTAGCTTATTACCAGTTGGACATTCTACTCGACTTATCTTAATTGATAAAGACAGAAATATTAGAAAGTACTATGAAGGCACTGTTGATGCTAATATAGTCGAGCTGCAAAATGATATCGTGACCTTAATTAAGCAGGGTTAGTATGGTTAAAAATTTAATTGAGCTAACAAAGATCAGAATTGGATTTTTAGTACTAACCACAACAGTCATCGGATTCTATCTTGGGGCTCAAGGCTCTTTTTCATCATCACTATTATTCTATACTATCATAGGTACTTTATTTTCGTCAACAGGTGGTTCAATTATAAATAATGTGATAGAAGTTGATTCAGACAAGAGAATGGATCGAACAAAGAATAGAGTACTTCCTACAAAAAAACTATCTGTTAATTTTGCATTATTTCTAGGATTATTGTCGATTGCACTAGGATTATCTACGCTATACTTTAAAGTAAATGCGCTCACCGCCTTATTGTCCATGCTAACTATTGCGTTATATTTATTAGTGTACACACCTTTAAAGAGAGTATCATGGATAAATACTTCTATTGGCGCTATTCCTGGTGCTATACCTCCATTAGGTGGATGGACAGCAGCAACAAATAGCTTAGATCTGGGAGGGATAGCTTTATTTTTAATCTTATTTTTCTGGCAACATCCTCATTTTTATGCTATCGCATTTATGTACAAAGAAGACTACTCTAAGGCAGGATTAAAAATGTTACCTGTAGTAGAAAATGGTGTAAAAAGAACAGTACTACATATTTTTTTACATGCATTGATATTAATTCCAATTTCTACTTTACCATTTTTCTTTGGAGTGTCAGGAAGGGTATATTTTGTAGGAGCCTACTTACTAAGTAATATTTATATGCTATGTTGTCTTCCATTTATTCTAGAACAATCTAGAGAAAATGCTGTTTTAATATTTAAGACATCAATTTATTATTTTCCTTTATTGTTCTTTTTGATATTAGCAGATTTGTTTATATAGAAATAGGTAATGAAAGAAATAAATATGATTTATGTTAGTTACAATCAGTGAGAATCTAATTTTTCAATTCTTTTCTGATGTCTTCCGCCTTCAAATTTTATGCTTAACCATTGCTTAATTAATTCTATTGCACGCTCTGATTTAATAAATCGTGAACCAAAAGATAAGACATTAGCATTATTATGTAATCTTGATAGATCAATAATTTCATCTGGACCATCATAAAAGACAACTGCTCTTACACCTTTGAACCTATTTGCAGCCATTGCTTCACCCTGACCTGATCCTCCAAAAATAATTCCCATCGTATTATCATTTTCTGAAATAAATTGTGCTGCAGGATTGATAAAATCAGGATAATCATCAGTCGATTCATATTCAAATGCACCAAAATCTTTTACTTTATAATTTGATGCTACTAGAGAATCCTTTACCGATTCTTTGAGGTCAAATCCGGCATGATCTGTAGCCAAGACAATTGTTTTATTAGTCATTTAGATAGTCCTCTATTGTACTTTTAATTTTTTCTTTAGTAAAACCAAATTCCATTGCTACATCAACTCCTGGAGCAGAAAGTCCAAAATTATTAATACCAATTTTTAAACCATTCTGACCAACGAATTTTTCCCAACCCAATGTTGTTCCGGCTTCTATTGAAACTCTTTTCCTGCAATTGGAAGTAAGGATTTCATTTTTATACTCTTCCGATTGTTGATCAAACAGCTCCCAACATGGTATGTTAACAATTTTTATATTACGATTTATATCTTTTGCGACAGAGAGCGCAAGATGAGATTCTGATCCAGTCGTAAATATAACTAAATCTGGATTATCAGAATCTAATACAGTATAAGCTCCTTTTTTTACACCATTCTTAATAATAGTTTTATCTAAGGTGCTTACAGGAAGTTTTTGTCTAGTCAATAGTATTGCACTAGGATTGGTGTCATTTTCCATAATTGTCTCAAAGCAAAAATGAGTCTCAATAGCATCTGCTGGTCTAAAAACAAGCAAGTCTGGTATTAAACGCAAAGACATAGTATGCTCAACAGGTTGATGAGTCGGACCATCTTCTCCTACAAAAATTGAATCATGAGTAAACTCATACATAACATGTAATTTTTGAATAGCAGATAAGCGTATTGCAGATCGTACATAATCACTAAATACTAAAAATGTTCCTCCGAATGGGAAAAGACCTCCATATAAACTAATACCGTTCATAATTGCTCCCATTGGAAATTCTCTAACTCCAAATGGAATATTTCTACCTTTTAAATTTGAGGATGAAAAATCTCCATATGTATTAACAAAGTTTGTAGTACAATTTGATCCATCAAGATCTGCTGATCCTCCTACGATAGTAGGGATGTGGGAAGAAAATTTATCTAATGACATTCCAAATGCTTTCCTAGTAGCAATTACTTCAGTTGGGTCGAAGTCAACCAGTTCTATTTTTTTTAGCTCAGAAGATATATCAAATGCATGATTATCTGTTTTATTGTTAGAAGTTGATATCAATGCTTTAATAGAGTGAAAATTTCTTTGAAAATACTCTTTTACTTGAGCTGGACAATAAAAAGATTCATGTTCAGGCAATCCTAAGTTTTGTTTAGTACCAACAATTTCCTCTGGGCTAAATGGAGCGCCATGTGATTGACTTGTATTTTCAAGGGTAGCACTTCCTTTTGCAATAGTGGTATTCCCAATAATAATGCTTGGTAGATCTGAAGCTTGAGCATTTTCTATAGCTTTTCTTATTGCCTCATGATCATGACCATCTATTTCTTGTACATCCCAATTCATAGATTTAAATAAATCTCCATAATTGGTAGAATCACAACGAGAAGTCTTACCAGCTATCTGTATATCATTTTTATCATAAAACATTATTAATTGAGATAATTCCCAATGTCCTGCTAGCGTAGCTGCGCCAAGTGCTATGGGTTCTTGTAAGTCACCATCTCCAACTAGTACATAAGTATATTGCTTCCTATCTTTTTGCGATTCTTTGCTAAGCATTCTTTCTGCTAATGCCATACCTGTTGCCATACCAACTCCTTGACCGAGTGGACCAGTATTTGCATCTACTCCAGGAGTTTCAATTTCAGGGTGACCAGGCGTTCTACTATGTAATTGTCGAAATTCTTTTAAGTCGTTCATTGTTAAAATATCAGATAGATAAAGTAACGTATAGAGCAACATACAGGTATGGCCTGCTGACAAGACAAAGCGATCTCTTGATTGGCAATCTGGATTATCTGAATCAAATATTAGATATTCTGAATATAAAATATATGAGAAATCTGCAAGAGACATTGGGCCTCCAGGATGTCCAGAGTTTGCTTTACCCACCCCATCAATAACAAGACCCTTTATTATACTGACAGTAAATTGGTCTTTCTCATCTTTAGTCCAATCGTTGAATGTATCTATTGCTTTATAATTCATAGATTATACATCTTGTTGATAGTTTCGGTAGGATTTTCTGATTTAAACACTTCAGATCCTGCTACAAGTATATCTGCCCCTGCATCAATAATTTCTTTAGCATTATGAAGTTTTATGCCACCATCAACTTGAATAGCAATCTTATCTCTCAAGTTTTTTTCTTTTAGAATAGTGTCAATAGAAGAAATTTTTTCTAAGGTAGAAGGTATAAAGCTTTGACCTCCAAATCCTGGCTCAACAGACATAATGACTACATAGTCAATAAAGGATAAATATTTTTCAATTACTTTAAATGGAGTTTTTGGTTTAATTGCTATTCCGCATCTTAAATTATTTTTTTTAATCATATTGATAAGAATTTTTGGAGGAAACGTAAATCTTGGTTCTGTTGTTTCTATATGAAAAGAAATAGCATCTGCGCCGGCATCAATAAATGCTGGTAACATATCAAATGGATTACTTACCATCAAGTGTACATCAAAAAAAAGATTTGAATGAGGTCGTATTGCTTTGACTATAGAAGGACCAAAGGACAAGTTAGGAACAAATTGTTGATCCATAATATCTAAATGAAGCCATTCCGCTTTTGATCCATCGCATAGCTTAAGTTCGCTTTTTAAGTCAGCAAAATTTGCTGCAAGTAAAGATGGTGCGATGATTGGTTTCTTATTTTCTGGCATTCATACCCCAAATAAGCTACATATTATTTTTTCTCAAAAGAAAGAATTTTTGTTGAATCAATAGCAAGTTCTGTTTTACCTTGCAGACCGACTAGTCGGTTTATGAAAAAAGAAAACCAAAACGATAAAAAAGATTTGATCATGGCATCCGCACTCAAGGTTATGACTGAAAAAGGATATTATGGTAGTACTATTGATGACATTGTATCAGAGTCAAAAATGAGTAAAGGTGCTATTTATCATTACTATAAATCAAAAAAAGAAGTTTATCTGGGTGTTATTGAATCTTTAGAGTCTAAGTATACAGTAGTTTTTTCTAAAGTTAATATGGAAGATACTAACAAGAAAAAATTGAAAAAATTATTTACTATTGTTGGCTATCAACTTGAAAAAGATCCTACTTTTTTTAAGTCTTTTTCAACTTTCTGGTCAATTTCTAGACATGATGAAGATTTCAGAAAAGCGATACAAAATATGTATAATCGCTTTCAAAAATTTATAGAATTAATAATAGTTGAAGGAATGGAGAATAAAGAATTTGAGGGTATTCCAGATGCTAAGGTTGCTGCTCTTTCCTTGATATTAAATATTGAAGGAGTTTTTTGGTTTACTTTATTTGAATCAAAGGATCTTGATTCGGCAAGCTATATAGATCAAATTTCAGATTATATTTTAAATGCTTATACGTTAAAAAAAGGGAAATAATAATGTCCGATAAACAACAAAATGACAATACAAATAATTCACCTAAAGATGGAGCAATTGATTTTAGTAAAATTAAAACTGGTGGTAGATTTTTAACAACAGTTGTAGGTACAAATAAAGTTTTTTGTAAAGAAGCTTTTTCAGAAGAAGAAAGAATGATTTATGATGCAATGTCAGATTTTGCAACGAAAGAACTTTTACCAATAGCTCAAACTGATTTAAATAAGAAAGATGAAAAAATAATAAGAAAATTAGTAGAACAAATGGGAGAGTTAGGTTTTTTAGGAGTTGATGTTCCTGAAAAATATGGCGGTTCAGAGATGACCAAAACAGGAATGTGTATCTTAGCCGAGGGAATTTCTAAAAGTGGAAGTGCTTCTTTTTGTACAGTTTGGAATGTTCAAACATCTATTGGTTCATTAGGCATAATATGGTACGGAAACGATGAACAAAAAGAAAGATGGCTTCCTGGAATCAGTTCAGGTAAAAAAATTACTGCATTCGGCTTAACTGAGCCAGAAGCTGGCTCGGATGCAACAAATTCTAAAACCACAGGTGTTCTTTCAGATGATGGTAAACATTATATCTTGAATGGACAAAAAATATTTATTTCCAATGGCGCGTGGGCTGACCTATTTACAATTGCATTAAAAATTGATGGAAAATTCTCTTCAATTGTTGTTGAAAAGGGTACTCCTGGATTTGACATAGGTAAAGAAGAAAAGAAAATGGGAATGGAAGGATCTTCAACTGTCCCTCTATACTTTACTGATTGTAAAGTTCCTGTTGAAAATCTTCTTGGAAAAGTTGGAGAAGGTGCTGGTCCTGCATTTTGCGCACTTAATATTGGAAGATTTAAATTAGGTGCATCATCAATTGGTGGAATGATGTTGGGTATTCAGCAAGCCGTAGTCTATGCTAAACAACGTAAAGCATTTGGACAATACATTAGCGACTTTGGATCAATAAAAGAGAAATTAGCTATCTGTACTATCTCAACATACACAACGGATAGTATGTGTTATGCAGTGATTGGTAATCAAACTGATGCAATTGCTGAATTAGATAAAGATGATCCTGAATACTATATTAAACAAGGTAATATCACAGAAAAATATATTGCAGAGAACTCTATAGTAAAAGTCTATGGAAGTGAATCTTCTGGTGAGTTGATTGATCATTGTTTACAGATTTTTGGTGGATATGGCTTCATTGAAGAGTATCCGATGGCTCAAGCTTATAGAGATGCGCGAATTAATAGAATTTGGGAAGGAACAAATGAGATTAATAAGATGCTATGTGGAAGAGCAATGATTACAAAAACATTAAGTGGTGAGCTTGGCTTTAGAGAGTATCTTGACAAGATCGACGGATACTGTAATGAAGGTCTTGATAGTAGTTATGAAGGACATTATAAAGATGAAGCTGAGTGTATTGAAGCTGCTAAGGCTGTTTATGCTTTAGCTTTGAATGAGTCTTTAAATAAATATGGTCAAGATATCGGAACAGAGCAAGTGGTAATAGAAAACTTAGCTAATATTTTAATCTACTGTTACGTAGCTGATTCTACTCTTTCAAGAGTTATACAAAATAAAGAGTTCTATGATAGCAGTAATCAAGTAGTTCCAGAGCTTTGTGCTAAAGTTTACACAGCTGAACAAGGTATTAGGGTTATGGAATATGCAAACAAGATTTTTAATAGCATATTTGATAGTCATATTTCAGCTGATATTGAACAAAAACTAGATGTTTTAAAAAAGAGATTATCTTTAAAAACTGATACAATTGGTTTAAAGAAGATAATAGGTGAAAAAGTCGTTGAAGCAGGTGCTTATCCTGTTAAAAGTTTCTAAGGAGGAAATTATGAGTAATAAAGCTGTAATTATAGATGGAGTTAGATCTCCTATTGGTACGAAAGGAAGTGCTTTAGTTGGAATGCGACCAGATGAAATAGCTGGTCAGGTTATTAAAGGTCTTTTGGATCGTAATAAAGAATTAGATGTTAATGCAATTGAAGACGTGTCATTAGGATGTGCTTTTCCTGAAGGTCCTACTGGGATGCTAGTAGCAAGAGGAGCTTCAATCTTAGCTGGCATACCAGATACTGCTGCTGCTAATGTTATTAATAGATATTGTGGCTCTGCCATGACTTCCCTTCACTTAATTAGTTCTGCAATTGAAGCAGGAGACATTGAAGTTGGTATTGCAGGTGGTGTAGAAGATATGTTTAGTATTCCACAAGGAGGTTTTGCTCCTGATTTTAATGTTAAGTTAGCAGAGGACGACTATTACATTTCTATGGGTGAAGGAGCCGAATTACTAGCTGACAAATTAAATATTTCAAGAGAGGAACAAGAAGAGTTCTGTTATAGGTCACATAATAGGGCAGTTGCTGCCCAAGAGGCTGGAAAGTTTGATAATGAGATCATTCCAATCACTCTTGAAGATGGATCAATTTTTGATAAAGATAGTGGTCCTAGAGTGCCTAATAAAGAAAAGATTAAATCTTTAAATCCTGCATTTAAAGCTGATGGAACTGTTACCGCTGCTACAAGTAGTCCATTTTCTATTGGAGCATCTGCTATGCTTTTAACTAGCGAAGCATATGCAAAAGAGCATGGTCTTAAGATTAGAGCCTACATTGAAGGTAGAGCAGTCGCAGGTGTAAATTGGAGAATGTTTGGATCGGGTCCAGTTCCAGCTACAGCTAAAGCGCTGAAGAATGCTGGATTATCAATAGATGATATTGATGTTATGGAAATTAATGAGGCATTCGCTGCGCAAGCTCTTTATTGTGTGAAGGAAGCAAACTGGGATTTAGATAAAGTAAATATGAACGGTGGTGCTGTTGCATTAGGCCATCCTCTTGGCATATCAGGTACAAGAATCATTACTACTCTTCTGAATGTAATGGAACAACAAGATAAATCTGTTGGTCTTGCAACGATGTGCGTAGGAACAGGACAAGGAATCACAACGATTATTAAAAGGGGATAAAACAGATGAGTATTGAAATTAAAAAATGTGCCGTACTAGGCGCTGGAGTAATGGGAGCACAAATTGCAGGGCATATAGCAAATGCAGGGATACCATCCTTACTATTTGATATAAACGAAGATCTTGCACAAAAAGGAGTAGATGGATTAACAAAATTAAAGCCTGCACCTCTTTTTACTAGTAGTAATGCCTCTCTTATTACCCCATGTACATATGAAAATGATATTGAAAAATTAAGTGATTGTGATTTGATTATTGAAGCTGTTGCTGAAAAAATTGAAATCAAACATTTAGTATATAAAAATTTACTACCACACTTAAAAAGTGATGCTATTCTTGCATCAAATACATCAGGAATACCATTAGCAAATTTAGTAGAAGTTCTTCCAGAAGATGTTCAGAAAAATTTCTTAATTGCACACTTCTTTAACCCTCCAAGATATTTAAAATTATTAGAGTTGGTAAAAGGAAAAAAAACATCAGATAAAGTTTATAAAACAATGACTGAATTTGGTGAAACTACACTAGGAAAAGGTATTGTACATGCAAAAGATACTCCTGGATTTATTGGTAACAGACTAATCAATGCTGGGGGACCTTTAACTTATCATAAAGCTATAGAAATGGGACTTACTGTAGAAGATGTTGATGCTCTTTCTGGTACACTAGTTGGAAATGCAAAAAGCGCTTATTTTAGAACTCAAGATGTTGTTGGCTTAGATACTGCATTGAATGTTCAGAATAATATGTATGAAAGAGTTACTACTGAAACCGAAGAAGAAAGACAAAAATTTAAAGCTCCTGACATGCTTGTTAAGCTTGTAGAGCAAGGTAGACTTGGTCAAAAAAGCGGATCTGGTTGGTATAAAAAAGAAGGTAAGCAAATCTTATCACTTGATTTAGATACAATGGAATACACGCCAACAAAAAAGAGAATGTTTGACACTATTAGAGTTGGAAAACCTATCAAGGATCTTAAAAAGAGATTGGCTGCAATTACATATTTGGATGATATTGGAGCAAAATTTCTATGGGAAGTTAATGCTCCAATGCTTATCTATACAGCAGAGCTAATCCCTGAAATTGCTGACAGTATTGTTGAAATTGACAACGCTATGAGATGGGGATTTGCAAGAGAAATTGGTATGTTTGATTCATGGGATGCAATTGGCGTTGAAAAATCTGTTAATAAAATGAAAGCAGAGAATAGAAAGGTGCCTGCATGGGTAGAAGAGATGCTTGCATCGGGTAGAAAGTCTTTTTATGATATTAAAAATGGAGAAATGACATATTGGTGTCCCGTAGAAAAGAAATCTCTTGTACATAAACAGAATAAGAAGACTCTTAATCTTAACTTGTATAAGAATACAAAAAATACTTTAAAACGTGACTGGAGTGCAAGTATACATGATATTGGTGATGGCGTATTAAACGTAGAATTCCATTCTATTTTTGTCCCAGCAGTTAATCCTCTTGATCGATCTATGAATGATATTATGAAACACGCTTTAGACTTGCTAGAAACTGGTAAGTATAAAGGGTTAGTTATTGGTCATCAGGGAAAAAATTGGTGTGCTGGAGCCAATGTTAACGATTTTAAAATGGCAATCGATTCTGGAAATTTGCAAGTAATGGATGCAGGTGTTAAAGAGATGCAAACTGTTACTCAACGTATCAGACACTCGAAGTATCCTGTTGTTACCTGTCCTTTCAATTTAGCTTTAGGTGGAGGATTTGAATTTTATGCTTGTTCTTCTCATACAGTGGCCTCTGGTGAGCTTTATGCTGGTCTAGTAGAGGCAATTCAAGGCTTAATTCCTGGCGCAGGTGGACATTTAAGAGTATTGCTCAATCTATTAGAGAATAATGATGCTAAAAATGTGAATATGAATATTGGGCGTCAAGCTATTCAGCTTATTAATCCAATGACAGTATCGAGAAGTGCAACGGATGCTTTGAAAAAAGGCTGGTTGCGTAAGAGCGATACTATTGTAATGAATTCTGAACATTTATTAGCTATTGGTAAAAGTAAAGTTCTCGAAATGAGTGATGCTGGATATGAACCACCAAAATATAGAGATGATTTAACATTGCCAGGTATGACATTAAGAACTATGGCATCTGTTGGAGCAAAAGCAATGAAAGCCCAAGGAAAAATCTCTGATCATGATGAATTAGTAAATTCAAAATCAGCATATGTTTTAAGTGGTGGTAAAAAAGGAGGCTTAATGTCTAAAGTGGATGAACAGCACGTTTTAGATATTGAGAGAGAGTGCTTCATGTCATTAGCTGGAGAACCTAAAACCCAGGCCCGTATTGCTCACTTCTTAAAGACTGGAAAGCCGTTAAGAAACTAAAAGTACCTTTTATTTTTCTATCAGATAAATAAAATTTCATTTTTAAAAGAGAGTCTATATCTGTAAATTGCTCACCATATTCTATTAAAAGAATATGGTTAATTTGGAGAGTAATTATGGCAAAATGGTGCAAAAAAACATTCATTGAACATATCAATAAAAGTTGTGAAAATGATGTGGCTATTAACTGTTTGCAGTTGATAGATTTTTCTGAAAAAAATTCTGATGAAATTACATGGGGTACTGGAGATGGTTATGGTACAATGACTTTTAGATGTCATTCTGATTATGGAGTTCTACCTTTATTTCGATTATCTTCTAATGGAAAAATCAATCTTCAATTAAATTTTCTAAGAGGTAAAAATCTACATAGACAAATCTTACAAGATATGGTTGTAAAGCTTGAGTCTAATTTTTTAAGACAATATGATAGAGAATCTTATCCATCTGATTCTTATGAAGAGCTAGAAGACTTAATTTGCACACAGAATCAACTAGATACGTTCATTAAAACTATCGAAGGTTGTATTTATAGGTTAAAACAATAACATGAATTTAAAAATTAAATCTAAAAAAGTTAACGAGTTCACTTATGAGCTGTCTATTGTAGCAAAATGGAAAGATATCCAAGCTGATTTTGAATTATGTAAAAAGAAAGTAGCGAAAGATATTAAGGTTCCAGGATTTCGAAAAGGAAAAATTCCAAATCATATATTAATGTCGCAGTACTTAGGTCAAATTGAAATGAATTTTGTCCAAGATTTTTCAGAAAAATATTATATTCTAGCCTTACAAGAAGAAAAGCTCAACCCTATTAATCAAGCTGCATTAAAAGATATAGACTTTGCATACGAGAAAGATTTTTCTTTTAAATCTGAATTTGAAATAGAACCATCTTTATCTGTTCCAAAGCTTAAAAAGAATATGGTAACGGTAGAAAAGACAAATTTTATATCTAATGAAAAAGAGATAGAGGATACTGTTAATAATATATTGAATTCTCAAAGTAAGACAGAAAAAATTGAAGAAGGTTCTTTGGAAGGCGATTTTATGATAGCAGATTTTCAAGAAATTGATGAATCTGGTATAGCTATTATCGGTAAAAAAGAAAAAAAATATATTGCCATAGGGCAAGAGCCATTCATTAATAGTAACAAAGAGCTTTTATTAAATAAAAAAGTGGGAGATACAGTTAAAATGACTGTTGACTTAGGTTCTGGTGAAAAAGAATACAGTATTTCAATTGAATCTATGCAGAGAAGAGTCCCACCAGAATTAAATGAAAAATTTGTAAAAACAATGGATCCAAATTGTAAGAGCGTTGAAGAGTGGAAGAGTAATATCGAAAAAAGTATTAGCTTAGAATATGAGAAAAAATCAGAAGAGCTGTTTAATTCAGCTATTATTGATCAATTTATAAAACTCGTCGATCCAATCTTGCCATCATCTATGCTAGATTCATATCTTGCAAACATCGTGAATGAAGTTAAAACGAAGCAAGACATGCAAAATATTGATGATGATAAAATCAAAGAAGAATACAAATTATTTGCAGAAAATAATTTGAAATGGTATCTATTAAGAAAAGCTATAATTAAAGATTTAGATATAGCTATTGATGAAAAAGCAGTGGATTTTTTTATTAAAGAAGCCATTGAAAAGAATGATAGTCAAAAAGCTGAAATTGAAAGATTTTATAAGAAAGAATCTAATAAATCAAAATTAGCAGATGATTTATTAGATCAACAAATATTGGATATGCTAAAAGAGCATTCAAAAGTCAAAGAGAAAGATACTAACACCGCAGATCTTCATGCTGGACATAATCATCCGTAACTATCATGGGACATTTTAGTGGTCTTATAGGAATTTTTACGTTACTCTTTATTGCATTTTTATTATCTGAAAATAAAAAAAATATTAACATAAAGACAATTGCTCTCGGATTAGGCTTACAATTTCTTTTTGCAGTCTTTATTCTTAAAACTCCTTTTGGAACCCCAATCTTTAGTTTTTTAGATAAAGCAATTACAACTTTAATTAGTTTTTCTGATTCGGGTGCTAATTTTTTATTTACATCATATATAGATGGGGTAGGATTTCACCCCGGTTTAATTAATTTTGCTTTTAAGACCTTACCAACAATTATTTTCTTTTCAAGTTTGGTTTCAGTTCTATATCATTTTGGTGTTATACAGATACTAGTAAAGTTTATAGCTCGTGCTATGCAAAAAACAATGGGTACTAGCGGATCTGAAACGTTGAGCGTTGCTGGTAATATATTTCTAGGACAAACAGAGTCTCCTTTGATGGTAAGGCCGTTTATTGATAAAATGACTAAATCAGAATTGATGGCTGTTATGACTGGAGGATTTGCAACCGTTTCTGGAGGCGTGCTAGCAATCTATGTCTCCTGGTTATCAAATATTCCAGGTATTGCTGGCCACTTACTAGCAGCTTCTGTTATGTCAGCTCCAGCAGCACTTGTTATAGCTAAGATCATATATCCTGAAACAGAAGTATCTGATACTATGGGAGACCTTAATATTGATATCAAGCAATCTCATACAAATGGAATGGAAGCGTTGAGCACTGGTGCTACAGATGGCTTAAAGCTAGCAGCAAATATTGCAGCTATGTTAATTGCATTTATATCATTTGTAGCAATGATTAATTTCTTTCTTGCCTTTTTGGGTACATCGATGGAAGCTATTTTTGGATTTATATTCAGACCTTTGGCGTGGACAATGGGAGTCCCTTGGAATGAAGCTCAAATAGTAGGTATGTTAATGGGTAAAAAAATTGTCTTAACTGAATTAATTGCTTATGGAGATTTACAAAGAATTATATCAGATGGAATGATATCTGAACGTACTGCTATTATTTCTACATATGCCTTATGTGGATTTTCCAACTTTGGATCAATCGGTATTCAATTAGGGGGTATCGGAGCAATGGCACCAAACCGTAAAAAAGATCTCGCAAAATTAGTTACGAAAGCTATGTTTGGCGGCGCATTAGCCTCCTGGTTAACTGCTACAATTGCAGGTCTTTTAATCTAGTCATTTAAAAAAGATTATATTTTTAAACTTTTTGTTTGGTTATCGATATAAAGCGTTATAATTTGCGTGGCTTTTGCGTGAAGAAAATGCGAAAGAATTTTTTTAGTTATTTGAAAATTTACTATGTAAACCTTTGTCTTTTAATCCTAGAGTCGATATACGAACAAACTTAAACAATACAATTGAGAGTTTGATCCTGGCTCAGGACGAACGCTGGCGGTGTGCTTAACACATGCAAGTCAACGAGAATTTTATCTTCGGATAAATACTAAAGTGGCGAACGGGTGAGTAACGCGTAAATAACTTGCCTTGGAGATTGGGACAACATTGGGAAACCAGTGCTAATACCAAATAATGCAACAAGCCCTTCGGGGCATATTGTTAAAGTAGGCTTCGGCTTACACTTCAAGATAGATTTGCGTCCGATTAGTTAGTTGGTAGAGTAATAGCCTACCAAGACTGAGATCGGTAGCTGGTCTGAGAGGATGATCAGCCACACTGGAATTGAGATACGGTCCAGACTCCTACGGGAGGCAGCAGTGAGGAATTTTGCACAATGGGCGAAAGCCTGATGCAGCAACACCGCGTGATTGATGAAGTTTTTAGGAATGTAAAAATCTGTCGTAAGTGAAGAAATGTTTCGGATGTTAATACCATCTGTCATTGACGGTAACTTACAAGAAAGGACCGGCTAACTTCGTGCCAGCAGCCGCGGTAATACGAGGGGTCCTAGCGTTGTCCGGATTTACTGGGCGTAAAGGGTACGTAGGCGTTTTAATAAGTTATATGTTAAATATCTTAGCTTAACTAAGAAGGTGCATATAAAACTGTTAAAATAGAGTTTGAGAGAGGAACGCAGAATTCATGGTGGAGCGGTGACATGCGTAGATATCATGAGGAAAGTCAAATGCGAAGGCAGCCTTCTGGCTCAAAACTGACGCTGAGGTACGAAAGCGTGGGGAGCGAACAGGATTAGATACCCTGGTAGTCCACGCCGTAAACGATGAGTATTTGGTGCTGGGGGATTCGACCCTTTCAGTGCCGTAGCTAACGCGATAAATACTCCGCCTGGGGACTACGATCGCAAGATTGAAACTCAAAGGAATTGACGGGGACCCGCACAAGCGGTGGAACATGTGGTTTAATTCGATGATACGCGAAGAACCTTACCTGGGTTTGACATGTCAGAGAAAGTTTTCCGAAAGGAATTCCCTTTGACAATTTATTGTTAAACTCTGTCACAGGTGATGCATGGCTGTCGTCAGCTCGTGTCGTGAGATGTTAGGTTAAGTCCTGCAACGAGCGCAACCCCTATATTTAGTTGCCAGCACATAATGGTGGGGACTCTAAATAGACTGCCCGGAATAACCGGGAGGAAGGTGGGGATGATGTCAAGTCAGTATGTCCCTTATACCCAGGGCTACACACGTGTTACAATGGATAGTACAAAAAGTAGCAATTCCGCGAGGAGGAGCCAATCTTTAAAACTATCCCCAGTTCAGATTGAAGTCTGAAATTCGACTTCATGAAGCAGGAATCGCTAGTAATCGTAGGTCAGCACACTACGGTGAATACGTTCCCGGGTCTTGTACACACCGCCCGTCAAGTCATGGAAGTCTGCAGTACCCAAAGATAGTATCCTAACCGTAAGGAGGGAGCTGTTTAAGGTAAGGCAGGTAACTGGGACTAAGTCGTAACAAGGTAGCCGTACCGGAAGGTGCGGCTGGATCACCTCCTTTCAAGGAGTAATCTTCTTTATTTTAATAAAGTAAGATATGGTCGAAATCCGAATCTATGATTTGGATTTTAAACTTTAGAATTAATAGACAGGTTTACATAGTGTTTTATTTAGAGTTTATAAAAGGGGCTTATAGCTCAGCTGGTTAGAGCGCATCTCTGATAAGGATGAGGTCCGTGGTTCGAGTCCACGTAGGCCCACCAATTAAAGAAAATTGGGGCTGTAGCTCAGTTGGGAGAGCAATTCCCTTGCACGGAATAGGTCGCAGGTTCAATCCCTGTCAGCTCCACAAAATTTAAATTTTAGATATTTGACAATTTGCAAATTTAACGCGGGTAACAGAGTTATGCTTTATATTTTTATAACTCTGCTACTAAACAACTGTGTCATAGCTATTAATGATTTTAATCCTGTAGCTGTGATACAAATCAATTGTATTGATCAAATTCTAATTCCGAATGGGGAAACCCATTTTTTGATCAATATTTGTATTAATTAAAATAGTTTTCAATTATTTTAATTAATGCTGAATCATTAAAACACTCAAGTCATATAAGAACTTGAAAAAAGCTACTAAGAGCACACGGAGGATGCCTTGGTACATGGAGGCGATGAAGGACGTGGTAAGCTGCGATAAGCTTCGGGTAAGTGCACACAACTGTTAATCCGGAGATTTCCGAATGGGGCAACCCGTTTTGAGTTATATCAAAACACTTCTATCTGAATATATAGGATAGAAAGAGCGAACGAGGGGAACTGATACATCTAAGTACCCTCAGGAAAAGAAAACAATAGTGATTCCCTTAGTAGTGGCGAACGAAAGGGGAATAGCCTAAACCAGTATTGTGTCAAGTCTGCAAATCTTGCAATATTGGGGTTGAGGGGTTATTATTAATCTAATTGCAGTTAGGTTGACAAGTCAAAAAATATAATGTTAACAAAAAGATCTGGAAAGATCTACCATAGAAGGTGATAGTCCTGTATGTGAAAACGTTATATCTTGTCTTAATAATTCCCAAGTAGGGCGGGACACGTGAAATCCTGTTTGAATCTGCCAAGACCACTTGGCAAGGCTAAATACTTCCATGTAACCGATAGTGAACTAGTACCGTGAGGGAAAGGTGAAAAGTACTCCGAAAGGAGAGTGAAATAGACCCTGAAACTGTGTGTTTACAAGCGGTCAGAGTTCGGCTTTATGCTGAACGATGGCGTGCCTTTTGCATAATGAGCCAGCGAGTTAGTCGTATGTTGCTAGGTTAAGTATTGTTAAATACGGAGCCGTAGGGAAACCAAGTCTGAATAGGGCGATTGAGTATCATGCGCTAGACCCGAAACCGAGTGATCTATCCATGGTCAGGTTGAAATTTCAGTAACATGAAATGGAGGACCGAACCCACTAAAGTTGAAAATTTAGGGGATGAACTGTGGATTGGAGTGAAAGGCTAATCAAACTCGGAGATATCTGGTTCTCGCCGAAATGTCTTTAGGGACAGCGTTAATGTAGTGTACCGGGGGTAGAGCACTGGATGGACTAGGGGGCCTACAAGCTTACCAAACCCAACTAAACTCCGAATACCGGATACATGATCGTTAGCAGTGAGGCTAGGGGGGATAAGCTTCTTAGCCGAGAGGGAAACAACCCAGACCAACATCTAAGGTCCCCAAATTTATACTAAGTGATTTAAGGATGTCAAATCGCCCAGACAGCTAGGAGGTTGGCTTAGAAGCAGCAATCCTTTAAAGAAAGCGTAATAGCTCACTAGTCAAGGGGTTTGGCGCCGATAATATCCGGGACTATAAAGTATAATACCGAAGATTTGGATTTAATTAAATTAAGTGGTAGGCGAGCGTTCTATTAACTGTTGAAGGTTGATCCGTGAGGACAGCTGGAGGAGATAGAAGTGAGTATGCTGGCATGAGTAGCGATAAACACAGTGAAATTCTGTGTCACCGAAAACCCAAGGGTTCCTGAGTAAAGCAAATCTGCTCAGGGTTAGTCGGAACCTAAGCCGAGGCCGAAGGGCGTAGGCGATGGAAAACGGGCTTAATATTCCCGTACCAGTCTATATTTGTTTGAACTATGTGGTAACGTAGAAGTGAAAGATCAGCCAGGTTTTGATTGTCCTGGTTTAAGTGCGTAGGAAGTTCTGATAGGTAAATCCGTTAGAACAATTCCGAGACACGAATAGGAGGGCCTAGCCCACAAACTGATCCTAATCATGCTACCAAGAAAAACCTCTATGTGAGAATATAAACTGACCGTACTCTAAACGGACACACGTGGGTGAGGAGAGTATCCTAAGGTGCTTGAGTGATTCTAGGTTAAGGAACTAGGCAAATTGGCCCCGTAACTTCGGGAGAAGGGGTGCCTTTTTAGGTGAGATCATTTACTGATCAAGCTAAAAAAGGCCGCAGTGAAAAGGCGCGAGCGACTGTTTATCAAAAACACAGGTCTCTGCTAAGTCGTAAGACGAAATATAGGGACTGACACCTGCCCGGTGCTGGAAGGTTAAACTGAGATGTCAATCTACTTCGGTAGATGAAGCTTTGAGGTGAAGCCCCAGTAAACGGCGGCCGTAACTATAACGGTCCTAAGGTAGCGAAATTCCTTGTCGGGTAAGTTCCGACCTGCACGAATGGTGTAACGACTTGCGCACTGTCTCAACCTAGAGCTCAGCGAAATTGAAGTGTCGGTGAAGATGCCGGCTACCCGCAGCAGGACGAAAAGACCCCGTGCACCTTTACTACAACTTAACATTGAATTTAGATTTATCATGATTAGGATAGGTGGGAGACTATGAAACTTTGGCGACAGTCGAAGTGGAGTCACCCTTGAAATACCACCCTTGTTATGTTTGAATTCTAATTACTTACCTTGAATCAGGTAATAAGACAGTGTTTGGTGGGTAGTTTGACTGGGGCGGTCTCCTCCCAAAAAGTAACGGAGGAGTTCAAAGGTTTCCTCAGTACGGTTGGTAATCGTACATAGAGCACAAAGGTATAAGGAAGCTTAACTGCAAGGTTGACAAACCGAGCAGATACGAAAGTAGGACTTAGTGATCCGGTGGTTCCGAGTGGAAGGGCCATCGCTTAACGGATAAAAGGTACGCCGGGGATAACAGGCTTATCTCCCCCAAGAGTTCATATCGACGGGGAGGTTTGGCACCTCGATGTCGGCTCATCGCATCCTGGGGGTGGAGAAGCTCCCAAGGGTTTGGCTGTTCGCCAATTAAAGCGGTACGTGAGCTGGGTTCAGAACGTCGTGAGACAGTTCGGTCTCTATCCGCTGTGGGCGTAAGAAATTTGAAGGAATCTGCTTCTAGTACGAGAGGACCGAAGTGGACAAACCTCTGGTTTACCAGTTGTATCATCAGATGCATTGCTGGGTAGCTACGTTTGGAAGGGATAAGCGCTGAAAGCATATAAGCACGAAGCCCATCCTAAGATTAGATTTCTCATATCGTAAGATAATAAGAATCGTTGGAGATGACGACGTTGATAGGCTACAGGTGTAAGTGCAGCAATGCATTCAGCCAAGTAGTACTAATTTTTCGAAGGCTTTTCTCAATAGTTTTTTATGACTTGTGTTTTAATATTCTGATTGATGAAATCGCGATTAAATTTGCATAACACTTACCGGTGACAATAGCATAGAGGCCACACCCGTTCCCATCTCGAACACGGAAGTTAAGCTCTATAGCGCCGATGGTACTACACGGGAGACTAGTGTGGGAGAGTAGGACATTGCCGGTATTTATTTTTTCTTTATATTTGTATATTACATCTAATATGCAGTCAACAAAATCATTCAAATCAACTTCGTCAGAAGAAACATTAAATTTTGCAAAGAATTTTGCTTACTCAGTAGCATACGGATCTGTAATCCTATTAAGAGGAGATTTAGGTTCTGGAAAAACTACTTTTTCTAAAGGATTTTCTAAAGGATTAGGCTTTCATGACACTATTTTATCTCCAACTTATCCAATTTTAAATGAATACTTATTAAATGACCAATATCTCTATCATTTTGATTTATATCGATTAAAATCAATAGGTGAATTTTTAGAAATTGGTGGATTAGAGTACTTAAGTAATCATAAAGCTATTACATTAATAGAGTGGCCAGAATTAATTGAGAATATGGATATAAGTAATAAAATTGAAATACAATTTGAACATCTATCTGAGAATGAAAGACTGATAACAATATTATGATAAATATTCTAGGAATTGAATCGTCTTCAAAGCAATGTAGTATCGCTATTAATGCGGATAAGGATATACATGAATCATCTTCAGTTGTGAATAATGATAGCGTAAATAGCTTACCTATTATGGCAGAAGAAATGATAAATAATCTATCACTAACATTTAAGAGATTAGATGGAATTGCAGTATCAATGGGGCCAGGATCATTCACCGGGCTTAGAATAGGGTTAAGTTATGCGAAAGGATTAGCGCTTTCATTAAATATACCTATTATTCCAATATCTACTTTTGATTTAATATTATTGCCTAGAGTGAAAGATCTTACAGGAGACTTAATAACAGTTATTATACATTCACATGGTAGTACTGTATATCAATCAAAATATACATTAAAAAACAATTCTTATATTTCACAAGAAGATCCTATCTCGATAACTATTCAAGAGTTATCATCAAAAAATTATGGAACGATATTATATCATGGCCCAGAACATTTAATCGATAGTATTAATGCTTTATCTTCAAGCGTTACGCTTGTTACTCCATCAGCCAGAGATATACTAGAGATAGGAATGAAAAATTTTGATTTGTTAAAAACAAAATCTATTAACAACTTAGTACCTAACTATGTAGGATCGTTTAATACAGGTAAATAATGAACTGGTTTACAAGAAAAGATAAAAATATTCAAGATTTGGCAAAAAAAGAGCTGCCAAGCGATTTATGGAAAAAATGTAATTGCGGTGAAATTCTTTATAGTCCAGAGCTAGAATCTGCAAATTTTATTTGCCATCACTGTAGTTTTCACTTTCCAATTTCTAGTCAAAAGTATATTGATATCATTCTTGATGATGAGCATGAAGTTTTATTCGAAAATATTTTATCAACAGATATGTTAAACTTTAAAGCTAATAAATCATATGAAGACATTTTAAAAAACGCTCCAGAAAATAAAGAGGCAGTAGGTTGTTATTATGGATCAATTAATAGTAAAAAAATTGTGATTTCAATTATGAATTTTAAATTTATAGGTGGAAGTATGGGGAGTGCTGTAGGTGAAAAAATTTCCAAAGCTATCAATTTTGCATCAGAAAAAAATTGTCCTTTAATTATTTTATGTCAATCTGGTGGCGCTAGAATGCAAGAAGGAGCCCTGTCTCTTATGCAGCTAGCTAAAATAAGTACTCATTTAGCAAAATTTGCAAAAAAGGGAGGACTTTATATTTCAATTCTTACCTATCCTACTAC
>CAJJCZ010000021.1 GCA_905182795.1 uncultured bacterium
GTGGTAGAGTCGCAGTATTATCTATAGCATTCAAACAAAGAGCTCAACTATGTATAAATACTTGGGCAGATGAATTACTGCCAAAATATGGTATTGATAAAACCGTACAATACTATGAAGTTCCTATGCTAGGCGGTCAATGGACAATGGCACGTAATTGGATTGATGGTGGTATGCAAAATGGAGTACCAAAGCCGCTACATGATTTTACTGTTACATATTATGGACCTTTAAAACAATACTATAAATCACTACAGATTAATAGTAAAAAAAATTGTTATATTTACGTGCTTAATCAGGATGGAATTATTAAAGGAAGATTTGATGGATTTGCTACTCCTGAAAAACTAAGTGAATTATTTACACTTATTGACTCATTGAATGAATAAAATATCAGAACATTATCAGCCATTTTTAGAAGCTACTGAAAAAGCAGCCATTTCTGCTGCAAAATTAAGAGGATGCAACGATGGAAAGTTAGCTGATCAAGCTGCTACAGAAGCAATGAGATCAGTTTTAAGCGTTCAGGATATTTTAACTACAGTAGTAATTGGGGAAGGCGAAAGAGATGAGGCGCCTATGTTATTTATCGGAGAACAATTAGGTAATCAAGATAGTAATATTAGAGTTGATATTGCAGTAGATCCATTAGAATGTACCAATCATTGCGCTTTTGATTTACCAGATTCTATTGCTGTACTTGCAGGTGCACCCTCAGGATCTTTATTGCATGCTCCAGATACCTATATGAACAAGTTATGTGGAAGAAAAGAGTTAATTGGTCATATTGGATTAGCAAAAACTGTTGAAGAAAATTTAGTAGCTACTGCAAAAGTTCTTAACAAGGAAGTCAAAGATTTAAAAGTTATTATTATGGATAGAGATCGCCATAAAGATTTAATTGTATCAATGCATTCCTTCGGAGTTCAACCTATTTTAATTGGAGATGGAGATATAACTGGCGGACTAAAAGCAGTTGAGGGAACAGTAGATCTATTGTATGGTATTGGCGCAGCTCCAGAAGGTGTAATTACTGCAACTGCAGTACGAGCATTAGGAGGATTTTTTGAAGGCCAGCTAGTTTTTTATGATTCAGAGTTTGAAAAGAGAGCTCGTAAAATGGTTGGGAGTAATATTGATAAAATTTGGAATGCATATGATCTTTGTAAATCTGATGACACTTTTGTTATTGCGAGTGGCGTTTGTACAGGATGGGTTCCTGGAGTTGAGTTTAAAAATAATAAAGCAATAGTAACTTCAAAGATAATCTTTGGAGCTACGGGCGAGATTAAGGTAATTACTAATGAGTATAATTTAGGAGGATAGAATGTCTGAACTACATAGCGTTGCAGCCCAGATGGTTGCCAAGGGAAAAGGAATTCTAGCAGCTGATGAAAGTATCCCTACATGCACTAAAAGATTTGAAAGTATTAATACAGAATCTAACGAACAGAGTAGAAATTTTTACCGCAATATGTTATTTACTAGCGATAATATTGCAGAATATATTAATGGAATAATTTTGTTTGATGAGACATTTCATCAGAAAGAATTAAAAACTGATACATTATTTCCTCAATACCTAGAATCCAAAAATATTCTACCTGGAATTAAAGTAGATGGCGGACTGCAAAGTTTCAATAATCATCCAGAGGAGAAAGTTACTGTTGGATTAGATAGATTAGATAAGAAACTATCTAGATATTATAGTTTAGGCGCACGTTTTGCAAAATGGAGATCAGTTATTACTTTAGGTAATGGAATCCCATCAGATGGCTGTATTCAAGCGAACGCAGAAGGCTTAGCCAAGTATGCTTTATTATGTCAACAAGCTAATTTAGTACCAATAGTAGAACCAGAAGTATTAATGGATGGCAATCATACTATCGATATATCTTTTGACGTAACAGATAGAACATTAAGTGCTGTATTTAGTCAGCTAGAAAAACATAATGTTGATTTACAAGGTATAGTACTTAAGCCTAATATGGTATTGTCTGGATATAATTGTGAGAATCAAGCAAGCGTAGAAGAAGTAGCACAAAAAACTCTAGAATGTTTAACAAATAATGTTCCATCCAGCGTTCCTGGAATAGCCTTTCTTTCTGGGGGACAATCTGATGAGCTTGCAACCTTACATTTAAATGAGATGAATAAGCAAGATACTAATTGGAAGGTGACTTTTTCTTATGGAAGAGCACTACAGCAAAATGCATTGAACACATGGGCAGGAAAATCAGAAAATGTTAAAGCAGCTCAGGAAGCATTATTATCTAGAGCTAAAGCAAATAGCTTAGCAACTACGGCTAGTCTTTAATCTGAAATACCATTAATTTTTCTGAAGATTCGATGGTAAAGTTATTTCCTAATGACTGATTTCTGAGAGCTCTAGGAGAAGGTAATAGTCTATATGAATCTAAAGGATATTTAAGACCTACTGAGCTAACCTTATTACTTGATTCAAAACTAATAATACTAACAGTCTCACCTTTAAAAGAATTAAATACAGTTTTTCCTATACATGGAGTAATAGTAGAATAATCTGTATAAATCGTACAGCTTATTGTGTCACAGTATTCATTGATAGCAAAAAAATTACCCAAAAAATGATCTTCACTTTTCCCTGAAATTCCAAAAATAGATAATGATAAATAATTATTTTCAATACACCAGTCTAATGTTTTTTCTAGATCAGTTTTATTTTGATCTTCTTTATAAATTAGCTGAGAAACTTTTTTTTTATTTGACATATCGATTGAATCAAAATCTCCTATAGATACAGTAGGAATGATTCCACAATCAATTAGTGTATTAGTTGCTCCATCTATTGCTATAATTATTTCTGATGATTTAATCTGATTCATAATTTCTTTACTAATAGGAAATTCTCCGTTGATAATAAGAGAAACACTTTTTTTGTTATTCGTATTCATTAATGAAGCTAATACAACTTTTTAAGTGTTCCACAATAATAAGATAATATTTATCGAGATTGCATTTCAAATTTCTTGCAAATAAATTTTTCCTGTAATAGTATCTCTTTCATTAAAAAAAAAGAATAAAAAAAACTACTTATGAAAAAAACATTACTTATCGTATTTCTATCTTTTATTTATGGTCAAGGATTTGATTTTTCTGGAAAAGTTATTTCTAATAGTACCCTTATCCCCATTGCAGATGTTAATATATTTATTCAAGGCACTGAATTGGGTACTGCATCAAATGAAGATGGATTATTTAAATTTTCAGAAATTCAATCAAGTAAATATATATTAATAGTTAGTGCTATTGGATATAAAGATCAATACTTAGAAATAAGCTTAAATCGTGATCTATTAGATTTTTCTATCCAGTTAGAAGAAGAATCTGTTTTAGCGAAAGCATTGAGCGTTGTAGGACGTTTTCCTTCAAAGCATATACCTTATTTGACCAAAAATATTTCCAACCAAGATATAATAGATAATGATTATCAAACAATGTCAGAATTATTTAGAAATGTCGGAGGCGTTGATGTTCAAATGGCACATAATAATGGGCGTAATGCAAATTTTTCTATTCGCGGATCATCTGATTATAAGCCAGGTGGTTATAATAATAGAGTCTTAGTCTTATTAGATGGATTTCAAATTAGTATGCCTTATTCAGGTTCAATTGATTGGAATGGTATGCCATTAGACTTTCTAGATAGAGTTGAAGTTGTGAAAGGTCCAGTATCTTCTCTATATGGGCAAAACTCTATGGGCGGAATTATTAATTTAGTAACAAAAAATTATTCACAAGAGTTTCTGAATTCAAAAGTCACCTTAGGAAGTTTCAATAAAAAAGATATCAATATTGGAATGAATAATATTTATAATAATATTTCTTATACAACATTACTCCAATACAAAAAAGGAGACGGTCATCGATTCAATGCACAATATGAGCAAAATAATTTTTATACTAAAATTTATAACAAAGAAAAAGAATTTTCTGTTTCTTTGATGGCAAATCGATCATTAAATGGTCAGCCAGGATTTTCTGTAGAAGAGAGGCCAACTTTAATATCATATCGCTTATCTGATAGAGATTCTGTTTATCTGCAGTTATTTAAGAAACAAAATCTTAACAATAATGATAATTTAGTATACTCTGCTAGTATAAATCATTTTTACACACATTATCAAGATAGGGGCGATACGCCAGAAGATGAGAGTCAGGATGATACGTTTTATAATGATACTAGCTTAAATCTAAGGACAGAATATCAAAAATTATTTAATGATAAATCATATCTTATTGTTGGCGCAGATATCATTGTTGAGGAGTCAGATATTTCTATCTACAAAGATATTTATAGCAATCCAATGCAATTGACTGCAGGAGTTTTTGTTCAGAATAGATTAGTGTTGAATAAAAAATTATTGCTTGGTGTTGGATTGAGAGTTGACTACAGATTAATTGATCGTGGAAATATTTATAGCAATAAAGCATTTAGCAATGTTTCTCCGAAGATTAATTTGAGCTATAAACAAGATAGCTACTCAACATGGAACTTTGCTTTAAGTAAAGGATTTAGGTCTCCTTCATTATCAGAAATGTTTTTACAGTATGCAAGTGATTATGGACTATATACTCAGGGTAATCCCGATTTAGAGCCAGAACAGCTGTATGGACTAGATATAGGGTATGATCGTTCTAATTTATCTGATATATCTTTCTCTGTAGATACTTTTTATTATGTATATGAAGATATGATAGACTTTGTATATGGATTGCCTGTAGTGGCTCGAAATAGATCTGATATTAGTTCATGTGGCTTGGAAACTAACATTAATTATAAATTGAATGATAATTTAAGTATCAATGCTGGCTATACTTACCTAAGAGTAAATGATTTAAATGATATTGATCCGATTCTTTATCGCCCAAAACATAAATTAGTTTCTGGTGTAAAGCATACTAAGGGCAAAGTAAGTAATGTTATATCTATGAGATATCAATCAGAACAAGATTATCAAGATTTTTTAAGCGATGATCGTGAATATGAAGGAAGTGAAATCAGATTTCCTATTAAGAAACTGGATGCATTAATGCTATTTAATTATATAGGAAGCTATCAACTGTTAGATAGCAAAATTTCGTTAAAGATTTCTAATATTTTTAACGTAGAATATCAATTAATTCAAGACTATCCAATGCCTGGAAGGTTAGTAAGTATTAGTTATGAAAAACTATTTTAATTATTGTTTTTTCAGTCAATAAAACACCTATTAATGAGATTTAGTCTCAAAAAAACTTGTTAATAATTTTTTTCAATATTAACATCACCCATTAATCTAAGATATTATTAAAAAGAAAAAGGGGTGATTATGAACATTTTAAGAAAAAATACATTAGCTATATTAGCTCTTTGTATGATATTTATTGTATCATGTGAAGACAATGGTAGCGATCCAGCTACAAGCGGAACATTAAATCTTACTATTAATATTTCGAATGCTGAAGCATGGCCATCAGAAGGAACAGTATTTATTTCTCTTGATAAAACTTGGCCTCCAACAGGAGCACCATATAAGAGTGTTGTAGTTGCAAGCAGTCAAGTACAAGGCGGTACAATGAGTCTCATGTTTGATGAATTAGATTTTGATAGCTATAAATTAGCATCAATTTCATGGATGGATCCAAATGATTCAAATCCACAAACTAATCAACATATTTGGGGAACACATAGCGGAAATATGTTTTCACAAACTGGAGAATTCTTGTTTTATGGAGATGCTACATCATTTACATTTAGTCAAGATATGGATACATTGTCATTAGTGATTGCGGCTACTGTTAATTAATATATTTTTAATCATTAAATAAAAAAGGCGAATAAAATTATTCGCCTTTTTTATTATGTAATAAATCGATTATCGTAATCGATCAGCTACAAAATCCCAATTAATTATATTATCTAGCACTGCTTTGACATAATCAGGTCTAACATTTTTATAGTCTAGATAATAGGCATGTTCCCATACATCAACTCCCATTAAAGCATGCTCTCCATGAGCTAATGGATTTTCAGCATTTGGTAAGCCTCTTAAATCTAATTTACCATCTTTTTCAATAAGCCATGCCCATCCACTACCAAATACACCAGCTGCTTGTTGAATAAAGTTAGTTTTAAATGTATCGTAGTCTCCAAAGGATTCATTTATTTTTTCTAGTAATTTTCCATGAGGTACTTTGCTTCCACCGGGAGTCATTTGGTCCCAGTATAAGATATGATTCCATGCTTGACCTGCATTATTAAACACTTTTTTATTGTCTTCTTCAAAGCTTTTTACTACAACTTCATCTAAATCCATATCCATAAACTTAGTACCTTCAGCAAAGGTATTTAGCATATTGAAATATGCTTGATGATGTTTGCCATAATGTAAGTCTATTGTTTGAGACGAAATTGTTGGCGCAAGATCATTTGCATTATACGGCAATGCTGGTAAGATAAATTTTTTGGTATCGTTCATAAAAAAACTCCTATTAATTGTTTTAGTTGTTTTAAATTTAAATCCAATTTAAACGTTTTAACATAAACAAAAGAGAAAATTATGACACAAATAAAATTAGGAGATCAAGTAGTTGATCTTTCAGGAACAATGCCTAGCGTAGGTTCCAAAGCACCAGATTTTTTATTAGCAAACAATGATTTGGTAAATATGACTTTAAAAGATTTTGAAGGGAAGCGATTGATATTAAATATTTTTCCTAGTTTAGCTACACCAGTATGCTCGGCTTCAGCTCATAAGTTTAATGAGCTTGCCAGCGGCATGAACAATACGGTAGTTATTTGTATATCCAAAGATTTAGCTTTTAGTCAAAAACAATTTTGCTCTATTAATAATTTAGATAACCTCCTCTTTCTTTCTGATATGCGCAACCATGACTTTGCAAATGATTATGGTATTTTACATATGAATGGAAAATTTCAAGGGTTGTTAGCTCGATCTGTTGTAGTTATCAATACTGATGCAACAATAGGCTATACACAGTTAGTTGATCAAACTGGACATGAACCAAATTATGATAAAGTATTAGACGTGCTTATTTAGCAATCAATACTGGGCAGTTACATTGCTGAGCAATGCTAATTGGTTTACTGCCAAAGAAGTATTTTAAAAAAGGATTTTTTGGCGACACTCCCAACATAACAAGGCTATCATCTTTAGCATATTTTACCACAGCCTGTACGGGATCACCCTCGAGAATTGTTGCAGTATTTTTAATACCTGCATTAGTAAACTTTTGTTCAGTTTTTCTTAGTATAGTTCTCAATTTTTCATCAGAAGACTTGTTTTCTAATACGGTAATAATTTCTATAGGTAACTTTTTAGACTTTGCAAATTTTTCAGCAATTTGAATTGCTTTATTTGAACCCATAGAATTATTCACAGGCAATAGAATCCTATACTTCTTATTTACTGAGTAATTTTTTACTACCATTACAGAGCTATCAATAAATTGTACTAGCTTATGGTGCATTCCTTTGTTCCCACCACCACCAATGATAGTAATATCGTGATTGCTGGTTGCAACTTCAGATCGAAGTTGATCAATGATTTCACCAGTACGTAAGATTAAATCAATTTTATTTGAATGGCTTCCTTTTAATAAAACACGCATTCTAGAGTTTTCTTCATCTATAAGTAAGTGATCATTAAAAGCGACGCTATTATCTTTTTTGATATATCTTTTTGATTCTAGAAAATCATATGCCCATTCTAAAGTTCTTACTCCAGGTCTATATAGTTCTCTATTATCTAAATTTTGATGTACAACGCTAACATCCTTTTCAGAAAATTGACTAATTTTTTTACCTACATATGCGATAGTAGTAGTTGCTTCGAATGCATTTGCAATCTTCATTCCAAGATCTAATGTTGGTTTTGAATACTCTTTTCCGCCAATGGCAATTAAGATATTCACAGTGTTACCCAATAGAATTTTGACATTAAATATAAAATAGCGATGGAACTAGTAAACATCAATAGTCCAACTTTAAAAAAAGTTTTAGTACTCACAAGTCCTGTAGAATAGAGAATCATTGCAGTAGGAGATGAAATAACGGTTAGAAATGAAAATCCTGAGGCTATAGCAGCAGAAAGAGCAAAAGATATATCTGAAGGCTGTAGCTCAATTGCCATAGGACCTAATAATGAAATGGTAGCTGAGCTTGTAAAAAAATTTGCAGTTAATCCTGTTAGTATAGCCATAAAAGACCAACTAATATCAAAACTGCTTTCAGGCATTAGGGCTAAGAGTGCATTAAATTTTGTAACTAACCAAGAGGAAGCCCCTGTTTCATTAATTTGGAATCCTAGTGAAATAGTTGCTGCAAATAGAAGAATGACTCCCCAATTTGTATTTTTATTTATTACTTCCCATGACACCATTCCACAAATCATAAAAATCAATGCTCCACATAATGCAATAATTCCCAAACCAAGTTCCTCGTTAAATAAAAACCAGCTAATAATAATAAGTAGAATAATAATTGAAGAAAATAGATGATTGATATTATCTCTAGTATTTGATTTTGCTATTTTTTTCTTATACCCTTTTATTTGAATATTTTTTAGAGTAGTGGGAAATGCGAATTGTAATACAAAGTATGCAACCACTAATTGTACAATAAGTATTGGATATGCATGTTTCATCCATTCCCAATAATCGATATTAATACTACTAAATTCTTGTAGATAATTAATCATAATCACATTACGAGCTCCACCAGATGGAGTCCCAATAGATCCAATAATAGTCCCGTATGCAACAGAAAATAAGGTCAATAGTACTGCGTTTTTTCCATCAGTTTGTTTTGTGTCAATATTCTTTATGACCGACAGTCCTATAGGCAGCATAATAGCAATGATTGTATGCTCACCTAAAAAAGATGATAGAATAGCTGAAATAGTCATCAGTCCTCCAAGGAACAATCTTTTGCTTCTTCCAAAAATTCCTATAATAATCTTGGCTAATCTTATATCTAATCCTTGATGTACAATAGCAATAGCAAACATTAGTGATCCCATCACAAATAGCACAGCATCATTCATAAATGATTCAGCTACTACGTCTGGTGGTGCTACGCCCAGCAATACTTGCAATACCAAAGTTAAAAGAGCTATTGCTGGAAATGGTATAGGTTCAAATGTTACTAAGATGAAAACCATCAATAGTATTATTAGGCTATGATATCCAGCTACAGTTAGTCCTATGGGCGTGCTTAGATTTAATAAAAAAATTGCTAGCATAACACTAAAAACAAACCATTTTTTTTGAGAAAACCAATAGAGCATTGATGAGGATATAATTTTATAAGATTCGTTCATTGCACCAAATTTATTTAATAAATTAAGAAAAGATAACACTTATGTTATAATTGCTTGACTGCTTGATTGATTCTAGTGTAATGTCAGGACGAGATTTATCTCTATTTTAAATGGTTTTAATATATAAAAAAAAGAATGCAACTATTTCCAAGATGGACAAATAATTTTACTGGAATATTTCTAATAGGAATATTTCTTTTACTATTCTCCTTATCTTCTTTTATCTGGTATTATGGCTCTCCATATTATACTGATGTAGGTTATGCACCAGTTCAGCCGGTACCATACAGTCATAAATTACATGCTGGAGATATGGGAATAGATTGTCGTTACTGTCATGTTGGAGTTGAACAATCTTATTCCGCTGTTATTCCACCAACAGAAACTTGTATGGGTTGTCATACATACGTAAAGACAGATAGTGAAAAATTAAAATTGGTTAGGGAAAGTTGGGAAACTGGAAAGCCAATTGAATGGATTAAAGTTCACATGTTACCAGAGTACGCATATTTTAATCATAGTGTACACGTTAACTCTGGAGTCGCTTGTATATCTTGTCATGGAAATATAGCAGAGATGGAAGTGGTTTATCAAGTCAAGCCATTGAGTATGGACTGGTGTTTGGATTGTCATAGATCTGATACGCCAGAGATTAGACCTAAGAATGAAGTAACGAATATGTATTGGACTCCACCAGCAGATTATGATAATTTTGTATCCTCTTGGGTAGAGCAGCATGGAGATGAAAGACCTGTAGGAGATTGTCAAAAATGTCACAGATAAAAAATAAATCAAAAGAATTTGTAGATACTAATAAAATTGATCAGAGCACTGCGCAATCACATGAGTTTGGCTACTGGAAGAGTCTGAAAGATATTTCTTCTTCAGATGATTATAGTAATTATCTAAAGCAATCTGAGCATCATGAAGATAACGGATTATCTAGAAGAAATTTCCTATCATTGGTAGCTGCATCAGTCGCCTTAGCAGGCTTAGAGGGTTGTAAAAAACCTGTACAGAAAATTATTCCTTACGTAGAAGCTGAAATAGCAACTATACCTGGAATTCCTAAGCACTATGCAAGTACTATGCCTTTTAAAAATAATGCCTTAGGAATAATTATTGAAAATCATGATGAAAGGCCGGTTAAAGTTGAAGGGAATGAAAAGCATCCTGCTTCAATGGGTAAATCCAATTCTTTTGCTCAGGCTACTACGCTAGATATGTATGATCCTGATAGATCTAGAGGTGTTAGGTTAAATGGGAAAAAAGTGGATTGGTCTGATTATGTTAAATATGCTCAATCAATAAATAGTTCAAATGGAAATAGGCTAGCTATTTTATCACAAGAGTCCTCATCGCCAACAATTCAGTTCATGCATAATGAATTTAAAAAAGCATATCCAAATGCAGATTGGGTCGTATATGAGCCAATTAATAATGAAAATTTATATAAAGGAATTGAAAAAGCTTTTGGTAAAAAATTGCAACCATTCAATCGCCTAGAAAATGCACAGACAATTCTTTCTATAGGATCTGACTTCTTAGGCGTCGAAGACAATTGTGTATATCATACACGAAAATTTGCTCAAAATAGAGATTTAGAAGATGAAAAGAGTACAATGAATAGACTGTATGTTGTAGAAAGCTTTATGACTCCTACTGGATCTAGCGCAGATCATCGCTTAAATGTTCCAAATCACCAGTTTGTTTCAGTTCTAAGAGAGCTTGCTGGAGAATTAAAAAAATTAGGATTAAAAATTGATGCTAAGGCTATAAAAAGTTCTAATCATTTATGGATTAAAACTGTCGCTGAAGATCTAATAAAAAATAAGGGCGAATCTATCATTATAGGTGGAAGTGATTTGCCAGAAGATATCCATTGCTTAATTACGGGTATTAATAATCAATTAAAAGCACCAATTGATTACTATCCATTAGATAAAGCACATGTTACTTCAATGAAAGATTTTAAATCATTATGCAAGAAAATGGCTAAAGGTTCGATAGATAATTTAATTATCTTAGGAGGTAATCCAGTATATGATGCTCCTTCTGATTGCAACTTTGAAGCATCTCTAAAGAAAGTAAAGTCTGCAGTTCATTTAAGTAATTTTTATGATGAAACTTCAAAACATTGTGAATGGAATATTGCTGAAGCTCACTTCTTTGAAACTTGGGGAGATGCAATGACATATGATGGTTATGCAAGTATTATCCAGCCACAAATTAGACCACTTTTTGAATCAAAAAGTGCACTACAAGTTATAGCTCCTATTATTTTTAAAGAAGATAGAAGTTCTTATGATGTCGTTAAAAAAGTATGGAAAGATAGCATTGTCAATGAAGTAAATTTTGAAAGAAAATGGGAAAAAATTTTACATGAAGGAATTCATACTAAACCACTGCTAAGCAATCAAAAAGTTCGTACTCAAAATAAAATTTCTACTGCAGTATTGACTAAAGATCAAACTCTTGATAATAATAAATTTGAAATAATCTTTGCACCATCTTCTTCTGTTTATGATGGAAGATATGCAAATAATGGTTGGTTGCAAGAGATTCCAAAGCCGATAACTAGCTTGACATGGGATAATGCTGCCTTTATTAGTATGAAGGTTGCAAAAAAATTAAATATTAAAAATGGTCAAATGATTGAAGTGTCACTAGGAAATAAAAGTGTTAAGGTTCCAGCATGGATTGTTCCTGGACAAAATCAAAAAACAATTACACTTGAATTAGGATATGGTAGAGAGTTTTCTGGTAGAATTGGTAGCGGAGTAGGTTTTAATATGTATCCATTAAGAACAAGTTCAAATATGGGTTATGCTATAAATGCCGAGATTAAAATTCTTAATGAGACATATCCATTAGCAACTACTCAAGAACATTACGGTCTTGAAGAAGATAAGCTTGCAGCGCCAGGATTTAGTGATTTATCAACCAATGAAGTGCAATCAAGGATCCCTGATTTAGTAAAGCAGTCAACATTAGAAGATTATAAAAAACATCCAGAGTTTATTAAAGATATAGTTGAAGAACATAAGCCAGACAAGAGTAGAAGCTGGGAAGATCATTCAATGTATAATCCTGAGCCTCAATATGACTACTCAAAAGGTAATCAGTGGGGAATGTCAATAGATTTGACAAGCTGTACCAGTTGTAATGCTTGCTCTATTGCTTGTCAGAGCGAGAATAATATTCCTATAGTAGGTAAGCAGCAAGTAATGAATGGTAGAGAGATGCATTGGATTCGTATCGATAATTATTTTTCTGGCGATCCTGACAATCCAGAAGTGTCTACACAATCTGTTGCATGCGTACATTGTGAATTAGCTCCTTGTGAGCAAGTTTGCCCAGTTGGTGCTACTACTCATTCTACAGATGGCGTAAATCAAATGACTTATAATCGTTGTGTAGGTACAAGGTATTGTGCAAATAATTGTCCTTATAAAGTAAGAAAATTTAATTTTTATAATCATACAAAAGATCTTCCGGAAGTAGTACAGATGGCTATGAATCCTGATGTAAGTATGCGTTTTAGAGGGGTTATGGAAAAATGTACTTATTGTTATCAGCGTGTTAGTGAAGCTCGCATTAAAGCAGGCAATGAAAATAGAGATCTAGTTGATGGAGATATTAAAGTAGCTTGCGCACAATCTTGTCCAGCTGATGCTATTAAATTTGGAGATATCAATGATCCAAATAGCGCAGTTAGTAAGGCAAAAAGACGTAATCGTGACTACGCTCTATTAGGACAGCTTGGTACTAGTCCAAGAACTACATATCTTGCAAAAATTAGAAATCAGAATCCTAAGTTGTCTTCAAAGAATCATCAGGGAGCGCATCATTAGATGCTAGACAATAAAATAAAGTCAAAAGCAGAAATTCGTGCCGAAAAACTACTTCCTGGTAATCAAAATTTTACTACTATTACTGACGATATAGCAGGAGTGCCTGAGAGTAAAAAAACTCCAATTCAATGGTGGCTTTTATTTGGATTTGCTCTTTCTTTGTTAGCAATTTTTGCAGGTAGTGTTGGATTTCTTATATGGGAAGGTACTGGAATCTGGGGTATTAATAATCCTGTATTCTGGGGTTGGGCTATTATTAATTTTGTTTGGTGGGTAGGTATTGGTCATGCAGGTACTTTAATATCTGCTATCTTGCATTTATTTAGACAAAATTGGAGAAATGCTATTAATAGATTTGCTGAGACTATGACACTTTTTGCTGTTATTTGTGCGCTTGTTTTTCCTGGGATTCATGTTGGTAGAATTTGGTTAGCTTACTGGTTCTTTCCTATACCAAATCAGATGGGACTGTGGCCAAACATGAGAAGTCCATTAATATGGGATTTCTTTGCTGTGTTCACCTATTTTACAGTATCACTATTATTTTGGTACACAGGTTTAATTCCAGATTTAGCAACTTTAAGAGATAGGGCAAAAACAAATTTAAAAAGAAAAATTTATGGATTCTTTGCATTGGGATGGAGAGGCGGAAATAGACAGTGGCAGCATTATGAGCTAGCTTATTTAGTTCTTGCTGGAATATCTACTCCTCTAGTTTTATCAGTACATAGTGTTGTTAGTTCTGACTTTGCTACTAGTATAATACCGGGTTGGCACACAACAATATTTCCCCCTTATTTTGTAGCAGGGGCGATTTATTCTGGATTTGGAATGGTAATGACACTCTCTATTATAGCAAGAAAAGTATATAATCTAGGCCATATTATAACAGTAGAGCATCTTGATAAGATGGCACAAATTATGCTATTAACTGGCTGTATGGTTGGTTATGCCTATTCCATGGAATTTTTTGTTGCATGGTATAGTGGTAATGCATATGAATCATTTGCTTTTGTTAATAGAGCCTTAGGTCCATATTGGTGGGGCTATTGGGTAATGATCTTTTGTAATGTTGTTGTTCCTCAATTTTTTTGGTTTGAACGCTATAGAAGGCATATCCCATTTTTATTTATCACATCTATCCTAGTAAATATTGGAATGTGGTTTGAACGGTTTGTAATTGTAGTTGTCACACTTCATAGAGATTTCATGCCAGGTGCTTGGGCGATGTATAATCCAACAATATTTGATGTATCAATTTATGTAGGCACATTTGGGCTATTCTTTACAGGATTCTTGCTGTTCTTAAGATTCTTACCAATGGTTTCTATTGCTGAAGCAAAACTAGTATTACCAGAGTCTAACCCTCATCACGGACACGAAGAATGAATACATATGGTGTAATAGCGAGGTTTGATACTCCTTTAGCATTAGTTCATGCTGCAGAGAAGGTAAAAGATGCGGGATTTAAAGATTTTGACTGTCATTCTCCTTTTCCAATTCATGGTATGGATGACGCAATGGGACTTAAACGATCTAAATTAGGCTATGTAATCGGGGCAATGGGATTAACTGGTGCACTATTTGGTTTCGGCTTACAAACTTGGATTCATTCAATTGAGTATCCAATGAACATTAGTGGAAAGCCATTTTTTGCTTATCCAGCATATGCAATTATTACATTTGAGCTTATGGTTCTATTTAGTGCTTTTGGAGCAGTCTTTGGAATGATGTATTTTAACAGCATACCTCGATTCCACCATCCTGTATTTTATTCAGATAAATTTTCTAGAGTTACAAGCGATGCATTTTATGTTAGTATTGAAATTTCAGATCCAAAATATAACGAAGAAGAAGTAAAATCATTTTTAGAGAAAATTGGTGGTACAGATATTGAGGTATTAAAAGATGAGAATTAATACATTACTATTAAGCCTATTATTTCTAACAGGATGTTTTAGAGGTGCAAAATTTGAAGAACCTCCAATTCATTTAAATCCCAACATGGATAACCAGCAGAAGTACAGATCTTTGGAAGAAAGCTATTTCTTTGAAGATGGCTCGACTATGAGAACTCCAATTGAAGGAACTATTGCTAGAGGGCAATATGATGATAATGCATCATTTTTAACCGGTAAAAATGAAGATGGATCATATTTAGCAAATAATCCGATAGCGTTATCAGCAGAAGTTCTAGATAGAGGACAAGAAAGATTTAATATTTATTGTACACCATGTCATTCTCAAGTGGGGAATGGTAAGGGTATTGTTACGCAGTATGACTATCCTGTTATTCCTTCAAATTTACATGATGAGCGTATTCGTATGCAACCTGACGGAGAAATGTTTAATACAATTCGATATGGGTTACGTAGTATGCCTGCATATGGATATCAAGTAGAGACAAATGATGTCTGGTCAATTGTTCATTATGTTAGAGCTTTACAAAAAAGTCAGAATGCTACTTTTGAAGATTTACCGCAAGATGAACAAGAAAAAATTGCTAAGGAATCATGAAACTAGATTCAAAAACATATCATTATAGTTCAAAAAAATCTACTAACTTTATTTTGATGTTTGCAGGTATAGCATTACTAAGTATTGCTTGGTTTGCTGGCTTTGAATCAAAAGAATTTTATTTTTCTTACCTTACTTCATTCTTTTTTTGGCTAAGTATTATATTGGGTGCTATGTTTTTTACATTTGTGCACTATGCTTTCTCTGCTACATGGAGTGTTGCTATAATAAGAGTAATGGAGAATACTCTAATGTTAATACCAATCTTCACAATGTTATTTTTTCCAATTATTGCAGGCATGGAAATGTTATTTAAATGGCTTCCAGATCATAGTTATTGGCTTACTCATAGTTTTGAAGCTGATCACTTGATACAACATAAATTGCCTTTCTTAAATAAACAATTTTTCCTACAAAGAGCAGTAGCCTATTTTAGCTTATGGAATGTAATAGCTTTTTATATTTATTTCACATCTACTAAACATGATACTGATGCAAATCATAATGCATTAATAAAATTAAAGAATTTTACTATGAGTCCTATTGGAGTACTATTATTTACAAGTATTACTTTTGCAGGATTAGATTGGTTGATGAGCTTAGATCCACATTGGTATTCTACAATGTATGGAGTATATACTTTTGCAGGGTCATTCTTAGCATTCTTAGCATTCTTAACGTTTACACTAATTCGCTTAAAAGATCAGGGATATTTAAAAGATATTGTATCCGAAGAACATTTTCACGACCTGGGTAAGTACTTATTTGCGTTTACAGTTTTTTATTGCTACATCGCGGGGGCACAATTCTATTTTATATGGTATACTAATATTCCGGAAGAAACTATTTGGTATCTTCATAGATGGGTCGGTTCTTGGAAAACAATAAGTATCCTATTAATAGTAGGTAAATTTTTCATTCCATTTTTTGCATTAATCTTTAGAGGATCAAAGAGAAATCTAAGGTTATTGCAATTTATGTCTATATGGATATTGTTTATGCACTATATTGATATTAATTTTATTGTGATGCCAACTCTTCATCATGACGGTTTCCACTTTGGAATATACGATATAGCTAGCATGTTAGGGTTTGCTGCTATATTTATTGGTGGATTTAGGTATATCATGTCAAGGAGTCCATTAGTTCCACTTAATGATCCAGAATTAATACATTCAATTAATCACAGGAATCACTAATTATGAGTAATCTAGGTTACGAAAAAAAAGATATTCCAGTTAAGCCAGTAATAATTGGAGGATTTATATTTGTTTTAACAATTATAGTTACCCTTTTTCTTTTATTTGAATATTATGTACGTGTTTTAGATGATACTGTTTATGAATTTAAACTAAGTAAGCGATCAAAAAAATTAATTGAATTAAGAAAATCGGAAAGCGAAACTCTCAATAGCTATAAGGTAATCGACAAAGAAAAAGAAATTTATCATATACCTATTGATCGATCAAAAGAGCTATTACTAGATGATCAAAAAAAATAGCCTACTTTTAGTATTTTTATTTTTAATTCATTTATTGTTTTCGCAAACATTAAAGGAACAACCTCCAACAGACTATCCAATAGATGTCATAGAGCAATTAGGAGATTATATTCCTCTAGATACTGTCTTTATTAACGAATCTGGTGAAGAAATTGTACTAAAGGATTTATTCCAAAAAAATATTCCTACAATTCTTACATTGAATTATTTTGAAT
>CAJJCZ010000022.1 GCA_905182795.1 uncultured bacterium
AAACCTGTCATATTACTTGGAAATCAAGTCACGCAAAATAAAGAGGCTTTACCGCAATTTATTAAGAGTTTAAACAAGCTTTCTATTCCTACTTATACATCAGGTATGTCTCGAGGATGCTTTGGTGAAAATGATATATTTTTTATGCGACATAATCGTAAACATGCTTTGAAGAATGCTGATATTGTAGTAACGGTAGGTGTGCCATTAGATTTCCGATTAGGATATGGATTTTCTATCAATCCAAATGCAAAGATTATCGCAATTAATAAAAGTAAAACAGATATGAAAAAAAATAGAAAGCCCTTCATCGGCATTCAGGGAGATCCAACCCGAGCCATTTGTGAAATTGCTAAAGTTGTTAATGCTCCACAATGCGAAGAATGGATAAAAGAGTTAAATATTCTTGAACAAAATCGAGATAATGAAATTATACAGCAATCTGAAGTGAAAACTGATTTTGTTAATCCTATTAAGTTATGTACTACGATTAACAATCTTTTAGATGATGATAGTATTTTAATCGCAGATGGGGGAGACTTTGTGGGAACAGCAGCATACACTGTTCGTCCTAGAGGACCGTTAAGTTGGTTAGATCCAGGTCCATTTGGAACGCTAGGCGTTGGAGGTGGATTTGCTTTGGGAGCAAAAAGTGCATATAAAAATAAAGAAGTTTGGATTATTTATGGAGATGGAGCATGCGCCTTTAGTTTAGCTGAATTTGATACATTTGTTCGTCATAAGTTACCGGTTATTGCTATTGTAGGAAATGATGCTTCTTGGCAACAAATTGCTCGAGAGCAAGTTGATATGCTTGGAAGTCCTATAGGAACTAATCTTGCGAATACCGCTTATCATCAGGTAGCAATTGGATATGGTGGAAAAGGATATG
The DNA here is from genome assembly GCA_905182795.1 of uncultured bacterium. Classification (GTDB taxonomy): domain Bacteria; phylum Fidelibacterota; class Marinisomatia; order Marinisomatales; family Marinisomataceae; genus Marinisoma. The sequence goes on from CAJJCZ010000022.1 coordinate 893, forward strand.
CTGTTGATAATCCAAGTGAATTAGAGAATGTATTATTACAAGCAAAAGAAGATGTAAAAAATGGACATCCAGTGCTAGTGAATGTTCGTATAGGAAAAACAGATTTTCGAAAAGGATCTATATCTGTATGATAAATAAAATTATGGGTATTGATATTACTCAGGGCGAAGGAAAAATTAAATTTTTAACTATTATATTAATGTCATGTTTTTATATGAATGTAGGCGTAAAGCATTTTATTGAGCCGGAATGGTTTTTGCAGATTATGCCACCTAATTTTCCATTTCATTTAGCATCAGTTTATATTAGTGGATTTTTCGAGGTTTCATTCGGTTTCTTACTTCTGATACCTAAAACACGATATTATGCTGCCTGGGGCCTTATTTTGCTCTTAATTGCAGTATTCCCAGCTAACATATACCTTGCATTGACTAATGGAGATGCAATGGGAACTACAGCAGCAGTTGCATGGGGAAGACTTCCATTCCAATTCCTATTTATTGGATTGGCATATTGGCATTCAAAAGATGTTTGAAAAAACATTAAATAAGGTCATGCATTTTTTCGCTTGGCTTGTAATTAATTCAAAAAGAATTATAATAGTCCTTATCATATAACTATACTTAACAAGTAGTGCCTACTTGTTGAAATACATATTTTAAAATAAATTAAATCTAATTAAATACAAAATAAATAAAGGAGCTTCTAATGCTTAAAAAGATATTATTATCATTTTTAATGACAGGATTCATATTTGCAAATACCCCTAAGGTTATACTGATTACTGGAACTGCATATGGAATTGGTAGATCTACCGCTGAATATTTATTAGATAAAGGTCATATTGTGTATGGTGGAGATATTTTAGTAGATGAAAACCTCTATTTAAATGATATTGGCGGCATAGCAATTGAGATGGATGTTACAAATCAGGAACATGTCGATAATGCTATTTCACAAATAATTGCGGAACAGGGTAGGATAGACGTATTAGTGAACAATGCTGGAATTGCTGTTGGTAGTGCTATTGAGGATGTATCAATGGAGGATGCGATGTATCAGTTTGAAGTAAATTTATTTGGTATTGGTAGAACTGTTAAAGCAGTATTGCCGCACATGCGAGATCAAGGAAATGGGACTATTATCAATATTTCTTCAGTATTAGGTAAAGCATATAACCCTCTTTATGGATGGTACGTTTCATCGAAACATGCTCTTGAAGGTTGGTCTGATGTACTTAGATTGGAAGTGAAACAGTTTGGAGTAGATGTAGTAATCATTGAGCCAGGCATGATCAAAACAAACATCGGCAATTATTCAGCAAAATATTTTGAAAAATATAGTAAAAACTCAGAATATAAAAATTTCTATGGCTCTCCAGATGATTCAGAAGAAAGCAGCTTTGACGATTATTCTGATCCGATAGTAATAGCGAAAGTCATTGAAAAAGCAATAAGTGCTAAAAATCCTAAAACAAGGTATTCGGCTGGTGCATATAGCTGGATACTTTTAACAATGAGAAGTATATTACCGGACAAATGGTTTGACAGCTTTATTGTAAAAGTTACAGGTTAAGTTATAGTTTAAAAATTGGGGGCGATTAGCTCAGTTGGTTAGAGCATCTGCTCGACATGTAGAGGGTCGGGAGTTCGAATCTCTCATCGCCCACTCGACAACTGAAAGACTTTTTCTTAAGCCAACGATTTATATGATAATTAGAATCTTTTATATAGTAGGACTACTACTTTTAATTCCATTGATAGCAATGCAATTAACTAATGAAGTAAACTGGTCTTTTTTTGATTTTATAATTATGGGGGGAATGCTCACCATAACTGGTTTATTAATCGGAATAACACTTAAAAAGTTTAAAACTTCCAAAAATAGAATACTACTTATAGCAATTATCATAATAATATTCCTTCTTATTTGGGCGGAACTTGGAGTGGGAATATTTGGAACTATATTTGCAGGTAATTAAATTGTCCGTTATTGATTCTACATATTGATTGTTGAATTTTAACCTAAATCTTATTATTCCAATAGACATCTACTCCAAACTGTTTCACTTCCAATCAAAAAGTAAAGCTTGCTTTACCTTTGAATCTATTTGATATATATTCACATATCATGAAATTCAAAAAAATAATAATATACTTATTTCTATCAATTACTTTGCTGCAAGCAGAAAGTAAATCCTACAAAATTCTGAGTACAACTATTGAATCAAATATCCTGAAAGATGGTATAGTTGAAATCCAAGAAACAAGAGTGTTTAGTTTTAAGGGAACCTATTCTTTTGTTTACAAAGATATTCGTAAAAAAGGGTATGACCAATTGTATGACATTCAAGTATTTGAAGGGGACAAACCTTACTTAAATACTGAAATAGAAGAAGATGGAAATTTTAGAATTGAATCAAGAGATAAATATTACCGTATTTATTGGTATCACTCGTCAAAGGATGAGGAAAAAACATTTACATTAAGGTATAAGCTAAAGAATCCTTTTACGGTAGGAAAAACAGACGCACAGTTTCATTGGGTGTATTTAGATCGTAAATTTGACAAGCGTCCTGGAAGGTTAAATTTGATACAAAGATTTGATGGCTATATTGATAGGAATGCGCTTTATTACTCTATAGAAAAGCCAATTAGATCTAAGAAATATGAATCTTCAATAAAAGAGAATGGTACTTTTGAATTGTATTCTGATTCTTTTACTAAGAATACTGTTTTACATTTACGTACAATATTTCCGAAGTCATATCTGTCAAGTTCATCTATAAATAATAAGCAGTTTTCGCTTGCTGGATTACTATTAGAAGAAAAAAATCAAAGAACAGCCTCTTATGGCGTTATTGCAATGACATTGCTTTCTTTGTTATTCGGAATAACTTTTTATAGACGCTATTTAAAGGAGCATCATATATCAATTGATGAAAACCAAAGCTTTACAGAATTTCCATCCAAGCATCATCCAGTCTTAATCGGATGGCTTATATGGCGATATCCAAGTATTAGTCCGTTCGGGATTCTGGCAACCTTGTTTGAATTGGCTAGCAAGAAAAAAGTTCATCTTGAAACGGTTGAATCGGGTAAGTGGATTTTTAAATCAAAGAAATTAAAAGTAGATGTTATCAATCCGGATACATCCGACTTATCGAATAGTTTTTCAAAGCTATTGCTTGAGAGAATTTTAACTATTGGAACTAACACCTATTTCTCAGAAATATGGCAAAAATATTCATTTTCAAATTCTAAATGGAGCAAAAATCGTGCTAAAGAAATTAAGAAATTAGAATGGATTGATACTTCTGGAGATGAAGAAAGAGTAAATATGAAATTTATTCAGATAGTTCTTTTTATCTCAATGATTGGATTGGGTCTTTTTTATAAGACATTTTGGGCATTTCTTAGCATTATTCCATTCACGATACTGCTTAATTGTTTTATCGCATCAAGACTAACTAAAGAGGGTAGAGAATTGCATTTAAGATGGCATGCATTTGGCGATGCTTTGCAGGAAAATAAGCTAAATATACAAGATTTTGATCCAGATCTTTTATTGCAGTATTGTATTATTATGGGCATGCAAGGCGAAAAACTTAAATATGTTATCGATCAAGTCAATATTGATGGTGGACACGCATATATATGGTATGGAGGAGGCACTCCCTCTGATATATCATCCATCGCTACAGGTATTACTGATATTGCAACGACTGGAACATCTATTTCTGCATCATATGGTGGTGACGGCGGCGGCGGCGGCGGTGGTGGCGGCGGTGGAGCTGGCGGTGGCGGCGGCGGTGGAGCTGGTTAGATCATAGTAATCACGTCCTAATGATTGTTGAATTTTAACCTAAATCTTATTATTCCAATAGACATCTACTTTAAATAATCGTTAGATTTGTTGATTATGAAAAAAATACTAGTATCATTCTTAGTTCTCATTATTCTCAACTGTAGTGGTAGTAATGCTATAAGTAATGCAATTGATGAACTTCAGTGTGAGTGCGACACCGTAGAATCTGCAAGCAGTTATTCGAATGACTATGAATGGAGAGAATTATCTAGAGTAGCAACCTATGAAAATGATATTTTAGCTTCCTGCATAGATGTTACAATCACTGAATGGACAACCAAAGATGATGAAGATAGGGATGTTTTTAGAAAGATCGCTATCGACTGTTCAATTAATTAATAGTTTTAAATTTTAATACTAATTTGATTATTTAAAATTCTTTGTTAAGATTTGGGACAACTAATGGGAATAAATGTTAAATAAAGTAAATATCTTAGCTAGTAAATTAATGTCAATTCTTGATACAGTTTTTGGAGGTATTCTTGCTGTATTTTTTACTCTCATTATTGTATATATCTTATTAAATGGAGGTGTTAACTAATGAACGATATGATTGCTAAATTTGTCAGTTTTTGTCTTGATACAAAATTTGTTATCCTCCTAATTATTATAGCATTTATTTTAAAAGTAACGAGTATTATTTAAAAATTAATTAAGGGGTAAAAAAAATGAATTCAAATACATGGTATTTAATGATGATAATTTCAATATTAATGGCAGTGTTGTTATTTTTGAATATTGCTGGTTATGAAAATGCTGCTGATGCACGTCAAGTTGGCGTTTTTGTCGGTCTGTGGGCACCAACATTCGGTATATTAGGTGTTAGATCTCAATTAAACGAGAAATAAAGGAAAGACAATTATGATTACTTGGGGTCCATTTACAATGCAACATCCAATAGAGATACCTATGTTATTTCTATGTATTCTATTTGTCGTCTTCATGGCTTTTAATATTGCTATGGATGAGTAGACAAGTCTTACTTATTCTCCGCTAAAATCAAAAACATCTAGGATTATACTTGCTATAGCTGAACAATAATCTATAGATTCTAATTAGGTAGCCAACTAAAAATTAATCAACTAAGGAGATATAATTTTATGTATCTAAAGCAATTAGATAATAAACTCGATAAATTCCATCTATTGAAACATCCATTTTATGTAGCATGGAATAACGGAGAATTAACACAAGAAATTTTACAAGATTATGCTGAGCAGTATTATCAGCATATTAAAGCATTTCCACGTTATATCAGTGCAACACATTCATTGTGTGAAGACATTGAGCAGCGTAAAATTTTATTAGATAATTTGAGTGATGAAGAAAATTTTGAGAAAGATCATCCAATGTTATGGAAACAATTTGCTCTAGAAGTAGGAGCGAGTGCATCTGAGCTTGAAACAATTAAACAAGCAGGATATACAGAAGATATGATTGCAAATTTCTTTAGGCTTGCTAGATCTAGTTATGCAGAAGGGTTAGGTGCTTTATATGCCTATGAACGTCAAGTACCTGAGATTGCAGATACTAAGATTAAAGGACTAATAGATCACTACGATGTTTCATCTGATAAAGGATTAGAATATTTCGTAGTACATAAAGATGCTGATGTAGAGCATCGTGAGCAAAGTGCTATGCTAATGAATCAGCTATCCGATGATGACAGAAAGCTTGCAGAAGAGGCAGGAATGTCTACAGCGCATGTGTTATGGGGATTTTTATCAGGTCTTTGTGAGAAATATAATATTCCAAACGAAAGGAACTAACTATGAGATATCTATTAGCATTTTTATTTATGATTTCATCAACAGTAATCGCACAAGAAGTTGAGCAAGCAGCCACGTCATCTTCAGGATGGGGAGTATATGGTGGATATCAATCGCTTCAAACTTCAGGAATAGAAGATGATGCCTCTGAGGAAGAACTGGCATCGTTCTCAACAGAAAGATTAGGGTCATATTACATTGGAATATGGAAAAATACTGACTGGAGAATTGGTTCATTGCCAGTTACTGTTGGAATGGAATTAGGGCATAGAGGAACAACAACCAAAGTTGATGCTACATTTGAAGATGGAGAAACTTTGAATTTCAAGGCTGATATATTAATCACCTATCTTGATTTATGGGCATCAGCAAATTATGCTATGTCAGATAAGTTTAATTTATGGATTGGTCCTATGTTAGGTATCCATCTCGATGATAAAATCAAATTCATGGGCATTGATCTTACTGAGAGCGCAGAACTTGATTTTGAATTTAATGAAAATGATTTTGGAATTGTTCTTGGTGCGGGCTACTCGATTAGTGAAAAAATAAGCATGAATGCTGGCTTATATCATGGATTAAAAGATCATGATGGAGGAAAGTTTAATAACTTATTCTTAGATATGGGCTATAGCTTCTAAGCAGGACTATTTTAAGGCAGAAGAAACTTGATTTGCTTTTTTTATTATTGAATTCCAATCTATAGTAGAGGAGAGATCTACGCCTTTTGTTTTTGCAAGAAAAATACACCATACCTTTATAAATTCTGCTGAAGGATAAAGATATTTTATTCTCTTATCGTTTTGATCGTTTTGTAGATATAAATACTTTCGTTTTTTTCCTAAAGCAACATAATTAACAAAAGATGACTTTGATCCATAAATTGGACTTAGTTGATTATAAAGTTTGGACGGAGTTATTTTTTTTTCAGATAAGTAGTGAGACATAATAAATGTTGTTGCAATTCTTGATGTAATAGTACCTAGAAAAAATTTTATAAGATGAGATTTTTCCTTATCATTAAAGCTTTGAGTCATAGCTTCAAATACATTTGATGCTTGTTTTGCGAAATCTTTTTTCGTTTTAAGTGCCAAATTTGCCTCCTCAGCGCATTAACCATAATCACAAAATTAATATTATTTAATTGATGTTAAATCTTACTACTAGTTTAAGAGTATAAATTAGTATTGTAAAGCTTCCTTTACCTTTTATCGTTTTAAAGGAATTGTATTGAGATTTAATACTAAATTTTCATTTATTTGAAATGAAGGTAAATTGTATTATACTTGTCTCAATTATTATGCATATTGACAACATAAAAAAGACAATTACTATAGTCAAAGACTATCCTATCGAAGGGATAGTATTTAAAGATATCACAACGTTATTAGAAGATCCTACCGCATTTAAAGCTACAGTAGATCTTATGCTTGAGAGGATTGCTCATTTAGAATTTGATAAGGTAGTTGGTGTAGAATCTAGAGGTTTCTTCTGGTCAGCACCAATCGCTTATGCACTATCTAAGTCATTTGTTCTAGCAAGAAAGCCGGGTAAGCTCCCTAGAGAAGCTGCAGAGAAGCATTTTACATTAGAATATGGAACAAATAGTGTTCATATTCATAAAGATGCAATTAGTACCGGAGATAGAATTCTAGTAGTAGATGATTTGATTGCTACCGGTGGTACCGCAACCGCAACCGCTGATTTGTGTAAAGAACTAGGTGCAACTGATATCCATACGTTATGTTTGATTGATTTGCCACATTTAGGTGGATCTAAAAAACTTGCAGAGAAGTATGGCGAAGTAATTACGTTAATTGATTACTAGTTAATCTTTTTCAAACATAGTAGAAAACTGGATAAATTTTAAATAATTTCCAGATACACTCAATTTTCCAGAAGCTATTGCGCTTTTAGCATCTGTAATTCCCACAATAATACCTTTCCATGTTGATGTTTCAACAGTAACAATGATTTCAGCATTTTCTGGTACATAATCAACAATTTCAGCGATATTGTTGCGAATTATGATACCAAATTTTTCACCAGTATCGCTCATATTAAATCCAACGGTTATAAATTTATTATTAGCTTTAACGGGATTTAATCTTGGTGGCATTGCTTCAAAAATAGTCTCTATAGGAATTTGACGGATTTGATCTTCTGTTAGGTTAAAAGTTAAGTCAGGTATAATTTGTTCATTAATTTCATAAGCTTCTGATAGATAATAATTTCTTGCAATAGGGTTAGTTTCTTGCTTGGAAAGCTCTTCAAGAGATAACGAATAAAGGTTTTTAATTTCATTGTCGTTTGGAAAATTAATTGCTCCAATTTGACATAATTCTGCAGCCCATTGAAATTCTTTATTTTCCAATGCTTCATTAATTAGTGTTAATAAGTTATCTTTACTTCCAATGATTTTAAAAATATTTTTGCTACGTACTTTTGTAGATAGAGGTTCTAAATTTACTGCTTTGCCGTCGAAGAATCCTAAATATCCGTTATATACATTTCGAATACTCCAAGAAACTTTACCATACTGCTCACGTAAATCAAAATTCTCCTTAAAGAATTTTGGATATTCAAATTCTTCTACAAGTTCATCTGGTGTTTTGCCTTTATTTGCTCCTCGTATAGCATAATCATGAACATATTGAATTGCATCACGATAAATAGTTAAGCGATCCTGTACTTCTTTTTTATTGGAAAGAAAAGGTCCATGCGAACTGACAAGATATGTTGGATTGTATGCACGCATTTCATCAACAGATTTATACCACTTATAAGTATCGCGATATGATGTTCCTCTTATTGTGTAAAGATTCGGAAAGCGCATGTAATAATTATCACCTGAGAAGACAATTTCTTTGTCTTTGTAATAGATAATAATTTGATCATCAGTTTCACCGGGAGAGTGAACTACTTCTAGCGTAACTCCAGCAATGGTAAGTATATTTTTTTTGCCTTCTAATAAAACCGTAGGGTATACTACGGGAGGTTGTTCGAAGTCAAAATCAAGAGTAAAGCCTAAGCCATGTCCTCGTTGTAGTTCTTTAGGTAGGAAGAAGCCAAATTGCTTCATACCTCTTTCTGTTAAGATAGGTTTTAATAAATTATTCTGATCATAAAATCCTTTCTTGAAGGTTTCATGTGCATAAACCTCCGTATTTTTACCAACAAAAGGAAAGGCTCCTCTCCAATGATCTACATGGGAGTGGGTATAGAAAATAGCCTCAATTGGCTGATTAGATATTTCTTTAAACCTTTCTAGAATTTTTGATGCCATTACATCACTTTCGGTCACATCAATAACAATATTTCCACCATCTCCAACAATCAATATAGAATTTGCCAATCCATATCCTATAGCAACATAAACATTATCTACAACTTGATAGATATCTTGTTCAAAATAATACTCATTGTCTGTTTTAATTTCTTGATCAAATTCTTCAAAAGATTGTATTGTTTCTTTTTCTGTTTTGGAACAATTAAGTAGGGTGAAGCATACTAGAAGTATATTAAATATTTTGTAATGCATTTTTAAATATACATCATTATAAACTATATTTTTAGATAAATTAGGTGACAATTATGAAACATATTTCTTACGCAAGAGACAAATTTATACTTACTGATGAAGTAAATCTAAATGTTATAGATAATTTTTTAAGCGTTGTTAGAGGGTATCAAGTATTTACTTTTCTAAAGACAGTTAATGGAGGAAAACCTATCTTTTTGGATCACCACCTTGATAGGGTGTTATCAAACGCAAAAACGATGAATATGGTTGTGAAGCAGTCTCGTGAAGAGGTTAATGATATTATCAATGAAACATTAAATCATAACAACTTTGATGAATCAGAATGCAATCTTATGATCTTATTTGCTGGGACAAAAGCTACTGACACTTCCGGGCTTATTACTGATATGCCCGTTGATTTATTTATTGTTATAACGCCAGTTAAGAAATTCTCCAAATCTTATCAAAAAGGTATTTCTTTAGGATTTTTTGAATATGAAAGATCTGACAGTGAATTAAAGACGCCTTTTAACTATTTTGGAGGATTAAAGGCTCAGCATGCTGTTGTACGTAATGGAAGTTACGATGAAGCGCTTTATACTTATAATAATATGGTGCTAGAGGGTACAACATTTTCTTTCTTCTGTGTAATGGACGATGATACAATTATTACTACACCAACAAATGGAAAAATATTAAAAAGTGTAACCCGCTTAGTAGTATTAAAACTATTAAGAAAAGCAAAATTGAGTTTTGCAGAACTACCTTTATCAATTGAAAAAGTCTTAGCATGTAAGGAAGCCTTTATTGTGTCGGCAAATCGAGATATTATACCTGTCATATCTATTGAAGGACATATTATTGGTGACGGACTAATTGGCGAATATACCAAGTCTATTATGAGCCTTTATCAAGACTGTATTAACTCAATTTAGTAGTAATATTTATAATTAGTTGTTATTGTGGTTCTATTCTTTTTTAATTATTTTTTATTGAAACATATTTACGTAATAAAACGTATATAATTATATATAAATAACAATAATAAAGGTAAATAATATGAAACATTTTCAAGTATTAGCTTTATCAAGTCTTTTTGTATTCTCATGTGCTATGAATGCACCAACCGCATCTGCTGAATCTAATGATTTTACATTAGGTAAAGTTCAATCTCAGCTTTCAGAGGGGATGAGTTCATCTCAAGTAGTAGATCTATTGGGATCTCCAAATTTAGTAACTAGTACTCAAGGTGGTGGTGAAGCTTGGACTTATGATAAAGTATCTCAAGAATCTGAAGCTTCAAATATGTCAGGAGCAGGAGCAGGTTCAAGTGGAAACTTTTTTGGTATTTTTGGTGGTGGACGTAGCAAGAACTCTACTACAAGTAAAAATTTAACATTAATTGTTAAATTCAATGCAGACGGCCTTGTTTCTAGTTATAAATATCAAAGTATTAAATACTAAATGAGAAATATCTTTCTCCCTCTTTTTTTAGCGACTAGCTTTTTATTAGTCGGATGCGGATCAGGTATGTCTGACCGTACTACGGCTGTAAAGCGAGCAATTGAAACAAGAGAATATAATGTTGATACTAGAGCATTAATGACTGCGTCAGTAGGCGCTTTTCAAGACCTTGGATATACTATCGATGTTCTGAATAGTGATTATGGGTTAATTACCGGAAGTAGAACACAAGGAACGCAAGAAACCCAAGTGAGTGATGGTACTATATTGGATGATATAGTAGCAGGCCTTTTTGGATTTGAAGGTCGTTCTGATGATATTGTAATTACGCCATTAAAACTATCAGCCACTATTACAGTTAAAGAAATTTCTTCTGATCCTCTAATTTCATCATTGAGGGTAAATTTTGAAAGTGGTGGAAGAAGATATTCTGACTTATTTTTTAGGTCTTTTTTTGCCGCTCTAGATCAATCTCTATTTCTTGATACAGCAACAGAAGAGTAGTCAGTGTCACAGAAGCAGATATTTGCATTATTTATTGCTGCAAACTTTCTCTTAGTTAGTTGCAGTTCTTCCAGCTCATCAAAGAAAAAAACGGTAGCATCACAACGAGCTGTTGAGACAAGAGAATATTCTGTTGATACAAAAACGCTCATGAAATCATCTATTGGCGCTTTTCAAGATCTTGGATTTACTATTGATACTATTAGCGATGAGTTTCTTTTAATCACTGCAAGCAAGATTGAAAAACCGCAGAAAAAAGAAAAAAAAGATAAGTCTTTAGATGTTGGAGATATTATTATTGGAATTATTGCAATAATCACTATAGCTGCTATTCTTAATAATAATGACGATGACGACAACGATAAAGATAAATCTCGTGGCGGTGGCGGCAAAACAACTGTAGTCAAAGATTATAAACTTACCGCAACTCTAACAGTAAAACCTATCTCAGAAACAGAGCCTGCTTTATCGTCTTTACGTATCAATTTTGGTGGAAGTGAAAGAAAAAGATCTACAAGATTTTTCAAAGAATTCTTTGTTGCAATCGATAAGTCATTGTTTCTAGATGAGAATTTAAATCAAGCACAAGAAGTTGATTTAGAAATAGACAATTAAACACCTTCTTATTTTTCAGATTTTTTCTTATACTTTATATCAACAATCATGCTAAGAAAAATCTCAAACTATATATTTATTACTTTAATCTTCGGAACGAGTATTTTTGCATCAGCTGGTACAAAGAGTCATTCTGTTGAAATGTTAAGCAGAGGACGATATATTCCTATTGCGATATCAGATAACTTTTTAGTTACCGCTAAAACCTTTTCATCTCTTACTTCTAGAACAGTAGATATTTATGAATTGTATAGTGGCATTGATTCCATGGAAAAATCTGCAGAGCTGACATCGCCAAATCCATTACCTGGAGATGATTTTGGTTTTAGTATGGCATTACATAATAATTATTTGCTTATAGGAGCTCCAGGATCTGATGATGGTAATGGAGTGGTATACTTATATCGTAAAGATTATACAGGAGAGTGGGTAGTTGTAAAAACATTTGAAAACCCTAATGCAACGACAGATCCAAGTCAATCTCAAAAGTTTGGATATAATGTAGCGTTGAATGATAAGTATGTTGCTATTTCATCGCCTTTCTTTAATGATGGAACAGTATTTATATACGATTTTAATCCTGATTCTGAAAATTTCAATAATGCACGAACGACCCCATTTGAAGTAGTAGATGTTCGAAAATTAGGTGATGTAGAAGGATGTTATGCTGCCGGTCCAGATAAGTTTGGATTTGGAGTATCAATGTCTTTCAATAATAATAAATTACTTATTGGATCATTAAAAGAGTTTGTACATCTCGTTGAATTTAAAAATGGAATCGTATCAGGTACTAATATTGTATCTCCACAGCAAGAAGATCAAGATAGTGATCGTAAAAGACGTTTTGGTCAATCTGTGTATGTTGGAGAGTCTAGTATTTATATTTCAGCTATAGAAGATGGTAACGGTCAAGGTAAGGTATTTGTATATCCTTATATAGACACCAATAATAGAACAGATGATATTCCTTGGACAAATTTTTATACTATTCAACCTTCAGACTTAGTAGAGAATAGTTATTTTGGATATCGATTCAGTGAGTTAAACAATCAATTGATTATTAGCACATTCAATCAATCTGACTTATATGTATACAATAAAAATGAATTAAATAATCAATTCATGTTTAAGGAAATCATTAGTAATGATAATTATAGTAGTTCTGATTATTTCGGTAGAAATGTTGCTTTAATTGATGATGCACTTATTACAGATGCTTATTACGCAGATGAATTAGTATTATATAATAATCTATCAAGTAATCGACAATCTTTCCAAAATTTATCAACAAAAGGACCGGTTTTATCTATTAACAGTAAGGTGGAATGTACTGGAGGTACTGCAGGCTCTTATGAGTGTAATAATATTGACCTAATGGCATTTATGGATAAAACAGAAATTGGTGGAGGAAACAATACTAGTTTAAATGATATTTGGGGATGGACAGATCCTGTTACGAATAGGGAATATGCACTTGTTGGTATGAGCAATGGAACATCTTTTGTTGACATTACTACTCCAGATAATCCAGTGTATGTTGGAAGACTAGCAACACATAGTAGTAATTCTGCATGGCGCGATATTAAAGTGTATAATGATCATGCTTTTATTGTATCAGAGGCAGGTGGTCATGGTATGCAAGTATTTGATTTGACGGTATTAAGAACTTTTAATGATACACCTATTACATTTTCTGAAACAACTCATTATGCTGGATTTGGTAATGCGCATAACATTTTTATTAATGAAGATACAGGCTTTGCTTATGCTATTGGTACGAGCACTTGCGGTCCAGGTGGATTGCACATTATAGACATTAGTAATCCTGCGCTACCATCAAAATCAGCTTGCGTATCTGACCCTTCTACGGGAAGAAGTAATACAGGATATGTTCATGATGTACAATGCGTCGTATATAATGGACCAGATTCTCAATATGTTGGAAAAGAGATTTGTTTCGGCTCTAATGAAACCAAAGTATGGATTGCTGATTTGAGCACTAAATCAGACGATTCTAACGGAGCTAAAACGATTGGACTGGGTAGTTATGATAATTATTATACACACCAAGGATGGTTGACAGAAGATCATAAATATTTTATCGTAAATGATGAGTTAGATGAATATAATGGAGCAGTTAGTAATACAAGAACATTAATCTGGAATGTAGAAGATTTAAGTAATCCAACGCTTCAAACAACATATACTGGCCCAACACCATCTATTGACCATAATAACTATGTTATTGGAAACTATGTTTACATGTCTCATTATACTAGCGGATTGCGTATTCTTGATATTTCTGATATAAACAATCCAAGCGAAGAAGCATATTTTGATGTATATCCATCTAATAACAATGCATCATTTGATGGAACCTGGAGTAATTATCCTTATTATGCTAGTGGAACTATTGTTGTGACAGGTATTGATGAAGGATTATATATTTTAAATCCTACATTTGATGATACTGTACCCGATGCACCTACTAATATTTCTTATACAATACCATTTGATGGAACTATTTCCTTCTCTTGGAATCTTAGCGAGGATACTAGCTCTCAAGTTAGAGTTTATAGATCAGAAGAAGCTTTATTTACTCCTTCTTCTAGTAATTTAATTGCAACAATAAGTTATCCAACTTCAGAATTTACAGATACGAGCTTAGATACCAGCAAAACATACTATTATAAATTATCTACTGTTGATAGAGAGGGGCAAGAAAGTCAATATTCTGATGAATATCAAATTCGACCGTTGACATTTATTAACGCACCGCCAAATATTGATACAGTGTCAGATATACAAATCAACGAAGATACTAATTTAGGCATACAACTCACTGGAGTTGACTATGGATCTGATGTTAATGCTCAAAATGTTACTGTGACAGCATATGCAGAGAATACGGCTATGTTCCCCGCACTAGTGGTGAATAATCCTAGCTCTGGTCAATTTATACTTGATTTATCACCAAGTAGCAATAGTCATGGTTCGTCTGTAGTTTATGTTACTGTTAGGGATGACGGTGGTACGTCAGATGGTGGAATTGATTCTACTAGAGTCTCATTTAATGCTACGGTATTACCAGTAAATGATTCACCGGGATCTTTTACTACGACAGGAGAATATATATTTAATACAATAGATGGATCAGGTTCATATTTACCGAATGAATATTTATTTATTACACCCGAAAATCAAAATGATTCATTGCGATTTGTATGGGAAGAATCTGCTGATGTTGATGGAGATAATATTGAATATCGTATGATTGGTTATGACGATTTACAGTTTTTAAGTATGAATACATGGACTCCAGATAATTCAATAGTATGGGCGTTAAAAGATTTAGTAGCACAGACGGATACTGTTAATGTTGCTGAAGGTTCATGGTCTGTTATATCCACAGATGGACAATCTTTTCAAACTGCGATATCTGGCTCTATCGGTAATTTAAAAATTGATGGAAGAGCATTAATACCAGATATATTAGAATTAAAACAAAATTATCCAAATCCATTTACATCATTTACAACATTAGAATATGATGTTCCATCGACACAATATGTTGTTATGAGAGTCTTTAATGTTAAAGGTCAACTTATTGCTACCTTAGTAGATGAAGAGCAAGGAGCTGGCTATAAATCAGTAATATGGAATGGAACAAACGACAATGGAGATTCTGTAAGCTCAGGAGTTTATTTCTGCCAAATGTATACTCCAGCTAATCCAAATGGCGGTCAGTTTATTAAAGCGATAAAGATGTTAAGGCTAAGATAAGTCTTGAATCCGTTAAAAAATTTATATCAATGGGTACTATCATGGGCAGAAAGTACTTATGGAACATTAGTTTTATTCTTAGTTGCCTTTGTTGAATCCTCATTTTTCCC
Source organism: uncultured bacterium (assembly GCA_905182795.1). Taxonomy (GTDB): domain Bacteria; phylum Fidelibacterota; class Marinisomatia; order Marinisomatales; family Marinisomataceae; genus Marinisoma. Next base: position 16,528 of record CAJJCZ010000022.1, read on the forward strand.
CGTTCCTGCAGATCCCTTACTAATGGCCCTATGTCTAGGTAAAATAAAGCGTTCGATGTATTATGTATTTATATGTACGTTAGGCTCAGTATTGGGAGGTATCTTTGGATTTATTATAGGCTATTTTCTTTGGTATGCACCCTCTGGAGAATTGACAGGAGTTGCTAACTTCTTTTTTAGAGTTATTCCAGGATTTACAAAGGAAGTATTTGAAAATGTAGGTGCTCAGTATGATGCACATAATTTTCTTGTAATTTTTACAGCAGCATTTACCCCAATTCCATATAAAGTTTTTTCTATAACAGCTGGGGTCTTTCAAATTAATCTTCCAACCTTCATACTTGCTTCAATTTTAGGTAGGGGAGGTCGTTTTGTAATTATTGGATTATTAATTCGATCTTTTGGTGACCCAATTAAGAAAATGATGGATAAACATTTTAATGCATTTATTATCATTTTAACCGTGATATTTGCTTTAAGCTATCTTTTGATTGGATATCTATTTTAATTTGTTATAGTTTTTGACCATGAAAAATATATTATATCTATCTATTTTATTTTTAGCATCATGTGCTCCTAATATCCCTAATGCCATTATTCCTGAGGTTAAAGCCACGCAAAGCGATATTATAATCGATGATTTTAAATCACATATTACTTATTTGTCATCAGATGGATTGGAAGGAAGAAGCTCTGGAACAACAGGAGATAGACTTGCTAAAAATTATATAGTAAATCATTTTGCTAATGCTGGAGGGGAAACAGAAAGAACAGTTGAAGTTCAAGAGCATTATGTTCGAACAAGTAGAATTAACCCTAAAAAGAAAGTTAGAACATATAATATTATTGCCACCTTGCCAGGTAATGATGAAAAATTAAAAAATGAATACGTTGTTATTGGCGCACACTATGATAGCGTTAAAAATAAGATGGGATTCATTCATAATGGTGCAGATGACAATGGATCAGGAACAGCAATGATTTTAGAATTATTTGAAAAGTTTTCTTCGACTAATACGCATAAAAGAACATTAGTTTTTATAGCTTTCGGTGGAGAGGAACTAGGTCTTTTAGGTTCAAAGCATTACGTAAATAATCCAACGATAGATTTAAGTAAAGTACAATTGATGGTGAACCTAGATATGGTTGGAAGAATGGACGAAGAAAGTAATGTACAGTTAGGAGGATCTCCATCTGCAAAAAATTTTTCATCGAAGCTTCATCCATTTTTTGTTAACTCTAAAATTAATATAATAGATTTAGGAAAAGGAATATTCAGTCGATCAGATCATTATAATTTTTATAAAAATGATATTCCTGTTCTTTTCTTTTTTACGGGTATTCATCCAGATTATCATACGGCAACAGATGATGAAGATAAAATCAACTACAATGGAATGATGGAAATTTCTAAAGTAGTAGAGCCAATCGTTTCGGAGTTTGCTAATACCGAAGAGAGACTTATTTTTGAGAGTATGGAGGATGAGGAGCAGAAAACAATGCAATCTCCATCAAAAATGAAAGTCACTTTAGGTGTAATGCCAGATTATGCTTATGATGGTAAAGGTGTTAAGGTAGATAATGTAATAGATAATCGTCCTGCAGCATTGGCAGCTATGTTAGATGGAGATATCGTTATCAAGATTCAAGATATGGTTATTGTAGATATTTATAAATATATGGAAGCATTATCAAATATTGAACCTGGTGCTAAAGCTGAAGTAACAGTGCTAAGAGGTGAAGAAGAAATAGTATTAGATGTACAATTTTAATAAGAACTATTTTTATATATTTATAGTACCCACTATTCTGTTTTTTATCTTTTCATGTAATAAACCCCAGACATTCATAATTGCCGATGTGCAACAGTTAACATTTGAAGGCGATAATGGAGAAGGTTATCTAAATCAAGAAGAGACAAAGGTTATTTTTCAGTCTAAACGTAATGGTAATGACTGTGATAAGCTTTATTTAGTAGATATAGATGGTAAAAATTTAAAGGAATTTCCATTAAGAGATGGAGCATTTACCTGCGCTCACTATGCACTTGATAATGAATTTATTTTCTTTTCCTCTACCATGAAAGATGGACCCGAATGTCCAGAAATTTATAAACATCCAAATCCTCGTAAATATATTTGGCCTTTAAGAAACTATGAGATTTATAAATGGGATGGTAGCACTGCAACTCAATTAACAAATGCTCCAGGTTATAATGCAGAAACAACCACCCATCCAACAGAAAGAAAAATTATTTTTACATCAATGCGTGAAGGAGATATAGATCTATATGAAATGGACTATGATGGCAATAATGTTAAACGTCTTACCAAAGAATTTGGTTATGATGGAGGTGCATTTTATTCTCCTGATGGTGATAGTATTGTATGGCGTGCATGGTATCCTAGTAATGATGAAGAAAAAGAGAAGTGGTCTACCAATTTAAATAATCGCTATATAGATGCTGTACCGTTAGATATTTATGTAGCAAAACGAGATGGATCTAATAAGAAGAGATTAACAGATAATGGAGCTACTAACTGGTCTCCATCATGGCATCCAGATGGTAAGCATATTGTCTTTTCTTCTAATATGGATGATTGGAGAGATGATTATAACGCATTTGGAAGCAATTTTGAGCTTTACATGATTCACATAGACACTTTGAAAACTCAGCGCTTAACGACTAACGATACTTTCGATTCATTTCCAGTAATCTCACAAAATGGAAAAATTATTTTCTCTTCCAATCGAAATGCAGAAAATCCCCGACAAACAAATATTTTTATCGGATCTATTCTCAATAAATAGTTTCTATTGAGATTTAATCTCAATTGTACTTGCATTTAGAATTTTTCTACAATAATATTGCGACATAATCTCAATAACATATAAAGAGGAATTATGAAAAAGGTAGCAATATTATTAGGATTTTTTGGTTTGATCTTTGCCCAAACTACTGTATCTGGATTAGTAACAGATGGAAGTAATAATCCTATCGCTGATGCTAACATCGTTCTTGAAAACGGTAAAGGTACAACAAGCGATATTGATGGTAATTTTATTTTTACGGTAACAGTTCCTACAACAGCAACATTCTCAGCAATTGGTTATGCAGATAAAAGTATATTAGTTGATGGTGGAAGTTTGTCTGTAGAACTATCAAACAAGCCTGTAATACTAAACGCTGTAGATGTCTTAGCAGATGCTACTAGTATTACATCAGGTATGTTTTTAAGATCTGTTAGACCGAGTTCTGTTGTTTCAAAATCAGAATTAAAACAATTCAATCATACAGATATCCATCGTGTTGTATCACGTATTCCTGGAGTATATATACAGGAAGAAGATGGTTTAGGTTTAAGGCCTAATATTGGAGTTCGCGGTACTGGCTTGTCACGTATGGAAAAATTAAATGTAATGGAAGATGGTATTATTATTGCACCAGCTCCATATGCATCGCCAGCTGCGTATTACTCTCCAACAATGGGACGTATGCAAGGTCTTGAGGTGCGTAAAGGTTCTACTCAAATTAAACATGGACCATTCACTACGGGCGGATCATTAAATTATATATCTACTTCAATTCCTTCATCATCACTAAATAGTGTTGACTTTACTGCTGGAAGCTTTGGTAAAACAGTATTGCATGTTAAGTCAGGAAATACAGTCCGTCAATGGGGTTATTTATTTGAAGTTTATAATGATATGACTGATGGATTTAAAGAGTTAGATGGCGGGGGAGATACTGGCTATGCTAAAACCGATGTAATGGCTAAAGTTCGTTATGTTATGAGTACTAATCATGCTTTAGAAATGAAAGTTTCTATGACAGATGAAATTTCAGATGAAACATATCTTGGATTATCAGATGATGATTATACTGCGAATCCATTAAGAAGGTATCGTTCATCTCAATTAGATGAGATGGATGCAAATCACACTCAAGTAGTATTATCATATGCAGGTAAATTATCAGATAATTTATCTTTAGCTGTGAGTGCTTACAATAATGAGTTTGGAAGAAATTGGTACAAATTAAATAAAATAAACGGTCAAAATCTTAGCGTTGTTGCAAATCCAAGCAGCGATCTAACTACTTTCAATTTGATGAGTGCAATGGATAGTGATGCAGATGCATACAGAATTAAAGCTAATAATCGTGAATATTTATCAAGCGGTGTTCAAGCAGTATTAAACTGGAGCATTGGTAGTCATGATGTACAAGCTGGTCTACGTATTCACGCAGATGAAATGGATCGTTTCCAATGGGAAGATAGATACCAAATGGTTGCTGGTAAGTTAAATATGACCACTGCAACAATTCCTGGTTCTGACTCTAATAGAATCGATTCCGCAGAAGCTAATTCAGTTTATATTGAAGACAGAATGACTTCAGGCGATTGGACTGTGACAAGCGGGGTAAGATATGAAGAAATCACTGTTAAAAGAGAAGATTGGGGTAAATCAGACCAGTTTCGTGCAGGAGATGCATCAATCAAAGAAGATACATTTGATGTGATTGTTCCTGGAGTAGCAGTGGAATATGCATTAGAAGATGGAACTACGCTTGGATACGGTGTTCATAAAGGATTTGCTCCTCATGGACCAGGTGGTACTAAAGTAGTTGATGGTGTTACTCAAGAAGTGAAATCAGAAGAAAGTTGGAACCATGAATGGACAGTAAGATCTTATGAAGGTCTGAATGGATTAGAAATGACATTCTTCATGAACAATTATGATAACCTTCTAGGGGCAGATACTGCTTCATCAGGTGGTACCGGTTCAAATGAATTATATAATGGTGGCGCTGTTGATGTATCTGGATTGGAATTATACTTAAGACGTATGCTAATGGATAATGGAACTGTACAGTTACCAATTGAAATTGCATATACAAAAACTAATACTGAGTTTAGAGAATCATTTGACGGTTTCTGGGGAGATGTATCTCGAGGAGATCAACTTCCTTACATACCTGAGACAATGGTAGCTGTAAACTTAGGCGCAAACTGGGATAAGACCTCAGTGAATGTTGGCTTAAAATATACTTCAGCAGCAAGAACAACAGCAGGGTCTGGTCGATTAGATGACGCAAACTCTACTGACGCACTTACTGTAATTGATTTAGGTGTAAAATATGCACTTCAAAATAATGTAACTCTATCTATGGGCATTAAAAACCTAATGGATAAAGATGCTGTTGTAGCAAGAAGACCATATGGTGCTCGCCCTACAATGCCAAGATCTATTACTCTTGGAGTGAACTATAATTTTTAAGGTTGTCTTCTACTTAGTTGCTTTCAATTATACCTTAAAATAGAGAGAATGGCGCCCAACGAAACCTTCCTGTTGAGCGTTGTTTTTTTTATAGAATAAAATAAGTATTAAATATTCATATCAAATTTCAACAATAATTATTGTTAAATTATCTTAATTAGTAAATAAAAAAGGAACACATAAAATGAAAAAAATATTATTAATGACTATTTTCTTTTCTTTAGCTTTTGGGCAGGCATATCATATGCAAACTGTTCTTGGTATCAAAGATGGTATAAAAGCAGCAGATTTTGAGAAAGCAATGATCCATCATAACAAAGCACATACAGGTTTAGGCGCTGTAAATACATTTTCGATTGTAAATGGACCTAATGCCGGTAAATATGTTAGAGTTGCAGCAGCACAATGGCCTACGCCTTTAGATATGGTAGACAGTGTTTATGATGCCATGAGTAATCACCCACCAGTAGCTTATGATAAATGGAATAATAGTATGATTGAGCAAGTTGGAGGTATGGAATTTTGGACAATTAGACCTGATTTAAGCAGAAATATGCCAACAGTTGATGATGCAGATGTAAATGGAGAAGGACCACCTAATTTCATTACAGTGTACTATTATGGCGTTCAGCAAGGTGGAACTGCAAATACGGAAGCTGTTTTTGCAAAATTTAATGAAATAGCGAAACAAACAGACAGTACTCGTCCATGGGTTGCTATGACAAAAACTTTAGGCGGAAATGTTTCTGTGTATTCATATTCAACACCACATATGACAATGTCAGAACTTTTAGCTCCTGCACAAGCAGAGTTTGCTACTGTTTTAGCACAAATGTATGCTGAAGATGATGACTTAGATGCTAAAGTTAGAGGTGGATGGTCATGGATTTGGAGTGAAACTTGGAGATTTAGACCGGAATTAACTACAACTTCTGAATAATCACTGATTTATAAAAAATAAAAAGCCTATCAATTATCTAGTTGGTAGGCTTTTTTTATACCTAAATTAAAATATCATGAAACGACGTAATTTTATTAAAGCGGGAGCAGTTGGACTAGCAAGCCCTATTCTTCTAGCAGGTAAAAAGAAAATTAAAGTAAATAAAAATAACCCTATCGTAATCTCGACATGGCTACATGGTATTCCAGCCAATG
>CAJJCZ010000023.1 GCA_905182795.1 uncultured bacterium
GATTTAGGTTTCAATGATGTCTCACTTTATAATGGAGGAGCTGGAAGCGGTTCTTTGTTAACTCCAAATATTGATCAAATTGCGAAGGATGGAGTAATGTTTAAAAATGGATATGCAGCCAATGCAATGTGTGCTCCATCAAGAGCTTCCATTATGACAGGCCGCTATTCAACGCGATTTGGATTTGAATTTACTCCACTTTTTCCAGGCGCTGTACAGCTGATGAAATGGATAGATGATATTCAGGACAATGAACTAAAGATTGAAATAGAAGAAAAATTATATCAAGATGCAAAAGATATATTTTCTGCCGGTATTCCTACTGAGGAAATTACTATTGCTGAAGTATTGAAGGATGCTGGTTATTATACAGCTCATATCGGAAAATGGCATTTAGGTAGAGTAGACGGAAGTCACCCGAATGATCAAGGGTTTGATGATAGCTTATTTATGGAAGGTGGACTGTATTTGCCTGAAAATGACAAGCGTGTTGTTAATGCGAAAACTGATCATGCTGTAGATAATATGATATGGGCTAGATCTCAATTTAGCGCATCATTTAATAAAAGTCCGAACTTTGCTCCAGCAGGATATCTTACTGACTACTATACAGATGAAGCAATTCAGGTAATAGAAAAAAATAAGCATAGACCCTTTTTCCTATACTTAGCTCATTGGGCAGTTCATAATCCATTGCAGGCCTTGAGAAGCGATGTTGAAGCCATTAGTCATCATACAATGGGACATAATTTGCAAGTCTATTCAGGTATGATTACCGCATTAGATAGAAGCATTGGACGGATTGTTGATGCATTAGAGCAGAACGGATTGACAGACAATACATTAATTATTATTACAAGTGATAATGGAGGAGCAAGCTATATAGAGCTTGCCGATATTAATAAGCCTTATCGTGGATGGAAGCTTACTCACTTCGAAGGAGGCACACATATTCCATTTATGGCTAAATGGCCTGAGCAAATTCAAGCTGGAACAAAATTTATACCTGCAGTACATCATAATGATATTTTTCAGACAATTGCAGCTGCAGGAAATGCCAATGTTCCTACGGATAGAATATTAGACGGGGTAGACTTCTTACCTTTTGTTAATGGCTCAAAGGATGGAATTCTTCATAAAACTTTATTTTGGAGACAAGGACATCAACAAACAGTGCTGCATGAAGGTTGGAAATTGATTAGAACAAGCAGAGCTGATCAAAAATGGCTTTTTCACCTTGAAAAAGATCCAACTGAAAAAAATAACATTGTTGCTGACTATCCAGAAAAAGTACAATTATTAGAACAGCTGCTTGATGAGCATAACTTGCAACAAGTAGAACCCTTATGGCCGAGCGTTGTTAATGCTCCAATATTAATCGATAAACATACAGGGCAAGAATACGAAGATGATGATGAATATATCTATTGGCCGAACTGATGACTATGTATAAAAATGATTCCATATTAATTGAGTCCTTTAAAAGTGAGTATACTTCAGATTTTTATGCCTTAAATAAGGAATGGATTGAAGAATCCTGGCATTTAGAGGAGTCAGATATAAACGACCTATCTAATCCTCAAAAATATATTATTGATAAAGGCGGAGAAGTTTTTTTTGCTATCAAGAATGATACAGTCATTGCTACTGCTGCGATGGTATTTGTTAATAGTAGAGTATTTGAATTAGCAAAAATGACAGTATCACAAGAATGTCGTGGGCTTGGAGTAGCTAATCAATTGATGGATAAATGTATTGATTTCGCAAATGAAAATAATGCGGATAAGATTGTCTTAATTACAAATAGTGCCTTAGTAATAGCACGGAACTTATACGATAAGTATGGGTTCAAAGAAATAGTACTAGATTCTGATAAATATGGTGATAGGGGAAATGTAAAAATGAACTTATATTTGGATGAAAAATCATGTGTGGAATAGTAGCATATAAAGGCCAAAAAGATTGCTTCCCAATTTTGTTAGATGGGTTAAAAAAGCTAGAATATCGCGGATACGATTCTGCGGGAGTAGCCTGTCTTGTTAATAATAAAATCGATATTACAAAACGTGCCGGTAAAGTAAAAGAGCTTGAACGTGCTATTGCGGGTAAAAAATCTTCAAAAAATTGCAATGGATTAGGTATTGCTCATACAAGATGGGCAACGCATGGAGAGCCTAATCAAAAAAATGCACATCCCCATTCAGATGAAAGTAAAAAAATTACTCTTGTACACAATGGAATTATTGAAAATTATGACCCTATTAAAAAGTTTCTTAGATCAAAAAAAATAAAATTTAAATCTGATACAGATACCGAAGTGTTAGTGCAATTAATTGGTTATTTTTATAATAAAGGAATGTTAAGTTTTGAACAATCTGTTCGTGCAGCTCTGCAAAGAGTAGATGGTGCATATGGTATTGTTATTTTAAATACAGATTTTCCAGATATGATGATTGCAGCTCGAAAAGGAAGTCCTTTAGTTGTAGGAATTAAAGATGGTGAATTTTTTATAGGTAGCGATGTATCTCCTATTGTGAAGCATACACAGAAAATCATTTATCTCAATGATAGCGAAATGGCTGTTATAGATGGAACTAATTATGAAATAAAATCTGTAGATAAAGATGTATCCTTACCAAAAAAAGTTGAAAAAATTGACTATAAAATTGATGATTTTGACAAGGGAAAATTTAAGTATTTTATGCATAAAGAAATCCATGAACAAGTGACAACTATACATAATACTTTGAAAGGTAGATCAACTAAAAGTAGCGTATTATTACATGGATTATCAGAATATTGGGAAGAAATAAAGGCAGCCGAAAAGATCTATATCACAGCTTGTGGGACCTCATGGCATGCAGGCCTTATTGGTAAAAATTTAATTGAAAGATTTGCAGAAGTCCCTGTTCATGTAGAATATGCATCTGAGTTTCGATATAATCATAGTATCATGGATAACAAAACTATAGTAATCGCTATCTCTCAATCAGGAGAGACGGCTGATACTTTAGCTGCTATTTCAAAAGCAAATGATTTTGGTGCAATTACAATAGGTATATGTAATGTCGCAGGTAGTTCGGTGTCTAGAGAAACAAATTGTGGAATCCATACAAGATGTGGTCATGAGATTGGTGTTGCTTCTACAAAAGCATTCACTTCGCAAATTTCTATATTATACTTATTTGCATTAAAATTAGCAGATAGTAGAAAAAGAATTACCAAGACTGATATGAAAAAACATTTAGAGATGATAAGTGATGTGCATCAAAAAGATATCAAATCTGTTCTTAAGAAAGAGAAATCAATCAAAAAAATGGCAAAAAAATATCAGAATGCTTCAGATTTTCTTTATTTAGGAAGAGGATTAAATTTCCCAGTTGCACTTGAAGGGGCTTTAAAATTAAAAGAAATTTCTTATATCCATGCAGAAGGATACCCTGCAGCAGAGATGAAACATGGACCAATTGCTTTGGTAGATAAGAATATGCCGAATGTATTCATAGTTCCTAAGGACAAGACCTATGATAAGATCATATCAAATATTGAAGAGATTAAATCTCGAAAAGGAAAAATTATTATTGTTACAGACTCTAAAGATAAAATTTTAAGAGATTTGTCCGATGATTTAATCTTACTTCCAAAAACAAATCAATATATGTTTGTTATGTTGGCGACTATTGCATTGCAATTATTTTCATATTTTATTGCTGTCGCTAAAGGTTGTGATGTAGATCAACCTAGAAATCTTGCAAAAAGCGTAACAGTTGAATAAGTCAGATTTCTCGATTAGTCATCCTCTAAAAAACTACTTATTCTTTCCATTCTTTTTTCTATATTTAATCAGATGAAGCAATTACAAACTCATAAAAAAGATCTCAATAAAGCTAGAGTCATCTCAAAACAAATCGACAATGATATTGGGCAAG
>CAJJCZ010000024.1 GCA_905182795.1 uncultured bacterium
GATTCGTTTCTAACAACGATATCAGTCACATAATTAAAATTTTCAGTAGCAGTTAAGTGACTCCAAGTAGCACCACCATCTGTTGTTTTCCACATACCTAATCCACGACTAGATGTTGAAAAAATTCCCATTCTTTCTCCAGTACCAACATACATTGTATTACTATCATTGGGATCTGAGTTAATGCTACCAACTGCTAGATTACCCCATGTGCCATCTACTGAATTCCATGTTGGATTGCCAGATGTGATATCATTTGTATACCATAATCCTCCGGTAACTCCTGCAGCCCATAATTTTTTGTTTGTAGAATCGTTAGGATCAAGAAGGATTGCTCTAGTTCTACCTCCAATAGTATTAGGACCTCTTTCAACCCAATTTACTTCGGTCATTCTTTTTTCATAAGAAAGACTCATACGTTTTTGTTCTGCAAATTCTACAGCATCTAATATACGTTCTGTTGGAATAGTTCCTGTGTTTGGGTCATACATCATAAGATAATCATGCGCACCTTTTAAGTCTGGACGTAATGCTTTAGGTAATTTTTTACTATCTTTATAAGATACAGTCTGTCTTTTAGAAAGGAAGTCATTGATAAATGCTTCTTGCGTTAAGCGATTTTGTTCACTTAAATAATTCGTAATATTTTGTTTAACTGGCTGAAATCCAATAAGTCCAACCATAGTAAAAGCAATGATATAATTTAGTTTTTTCATAGTGTTATTCCAGTATTAAGTATCCATTTTCTAATCCGTTAACTGTAATGTTTGAACCATCCACATCTAACATAATAGTATCAGCGCTGTCAAAATTAATATTCGTATTTGTTGATCCATTCACTGTAAAGTTTACTGTAGCAATCACACCGTCTCCATCAGAAGTTGGTTGATCGCTAGATAATGAAGATGTATAAATTAGTACTTCTCCATTACTTTCATCTTTAGTAACAATAAATAATGGATCAGTATTTCCTTGTAAAAAATCTCCTGCAGTGACATCGCCAATAGTTACTGCACTTGCATCATAAATTAATTTTGCTTGAGCCGCAGCAAGACCGGTTACACCCAATACTTTTACATCTAATGAAACGCTAGCTCCCGTAGAAGTGTCCGTATATTTTGAATCTAAAATCATTGCTGGAGTTGCAATATCGGTCAATGTTACATAAGCTGATGCATTGGCAGTGTTAGATCCGCCTTCACCAGTTACACTTAATGACACATCATAGCTTCCTGCACTAGTATAGGTATGAATCGGTGAATCGTCCGTACTAGTTGTTCCATCACCAAAGTTCCAACTTGATTGAGTATATTGGGATGATGTATTTGTAAACTGAACACGTAATTCAGGAGTTCCTGATGTAGGTGCTCCAAAAAATGCTGCAGTTGGTGCAACTGCATTCACTGTAATATAATTAGTCTTTGTTGTAGTGTCAGTTCCTCCGGTTCCTGTAACAGTTAATGAAACAGAGTAGGTGCCTGTATTATTATATGTATATGATACAGAAGTACCTGATGCGTCTGGAGATCCGTCATTGTCAAAATCCCATGCAGTAGTCGTTGCATTAGTAGATCCAGATAAGAATCCAACTGTTAAAGGTACAGGTCCCGATACTGGAGATCCTGAAAAAATTGCTACTGGAGCTGGATCAGTAGGTCCTGTTCCACCACCGCTATCATCGCCGCCGCCGCCGCCGCCGCAACTAATTAATAAAATTAAAAATAATGATAGGAGTTTTTTTAGCATAGGTCACAAATCTACAATAATTCTTACCACTTAATCCATAAAACTATTTCGATCAGTCAGTTTTTTCTGAAATTATTACATTTCTTTCACTTAAATATTGTAGGATAAATTGCATGCATTCAGGTTTTACACCTACTATTTCAGGAGGAAAGACTCCATGCGCATTCCATAAATTCTCTAATATTAAGTTGATACTAGCGGTAGCAGTATACCCTGTAGTTCTTGCCATAGAAGAGGTTCGACTAGTTAAATCAAATTCATCATATAAATGATAACTGATTACTTTCATTTCACCTTTAATGATAATATCAAGTACAGTGAATTCTATTTCATTGTCATCTAATTTCCATTCTTCAAATAATTTCTTAGATGTTTCAGCAATCTTATCATTATCAAATAAGCCTTTATTTCTATAATCGAGCATCAATTCTGCATGTCCAGGATATCGTAATGTTTTTTCTTTTAGATTTGGAATATGATTCATTGTTGATAGCAGTGAACGCAATCCATCGGTATTAAATGCTTCTAACTCACCCACATCTTGCAATTCCATTATTTTAATATCAGATAAGGCGGGCTCAGTAATTACTTCATGATCTATTAACATTCTTGCAGGACGCGTATACTCTTCAATAACATCTATAGGAGAGAATGGAGCTTTATAATTGAATGGAGGTTGTGGATTTTTAGGGAGTCCACCCACATAATACTCAAAAGATTCAATATTTAATTGTGCATCCCAATAGCCTAGTAGATAATTAGGAATTCCAGGAGCAACTCCAGCATCAACAATAACGGTAACACCTTTTTCTTTTGCAAGAGGACTGAGGTCTAATACATTTTCTGGAGAGAAAGATATGTCTACTACATTCTTACCACTATTAATAATAGTCTTTAGCGCATTATAGCCTAAAAAGCCAGGCACTGCTAATAATACAATGTCAGCTGGCTCAATCCATCTGGCAAGTGATTCGTCATCAGTAACATCTAATTGAGATATTTGAATATGAGGATTTTTAGATTTAATTTTTTTAAGAGCCTCAAGATCATAGTCTGCTAAAAAAAGATTATTATTTTTTGAAAGATCGACAGCCATTGCACTTCCAACCATCCCAGCTCCAATTTGATAAATATTTTTCATTTTATTTTTTTATAAAAAAAAGGAACTATCAAAGTTCCTCTTTAGCGTATTAATTACTTTTATTTGCGGGATAGACGGGACTCGAACCCGCGACCTCCGGCTTGACAGGCCGGCGTTCTAACCAGCTGAACTACTACCCCAAATTATTTATTATACAATAATGCGTATGGAATAAGAACTAAATACCCGATTAATAAAAGTAAGGGAGAAATGACTAAACTTTGAAAGCTATCAACTTCTCCTAAATACATTGTCAAATAACCCACAATTATAACGAAAACTCCGGCTCCAAACAAAACATAATTTTTAGTTTTATATGGCCACTTAAAGTTAATTGATTGTTTATTTTTGCTAGTCATTTACCTTAAGTTAAATTTCTTATAGCTAGTTTCCAAAAAATATAATTCCTTACAATTGATTTCAGGCTATAAAAGAATTAATTTCTTCTTCTTTATGGTAGCCAATAATAATAGTCGCGATTCAGTATTCAGTCTTTTTTTAACAGTATGTCTCCTTGGAGCAAGCATATTTTTTGTTTCAAACAGAGATATAGATAAAACTGTTTTTGTGATTGAAAAAGGAATGTCACTTAATACAGTGACAAATCTTTTATATGAAAAAGATATTATTCACAACAAATCTTTTTTTAAATATAGAGTTTATTTTCTTGGACTATCTAATAAAATTCCAGTTGGAACTTTTGTTGTTGAAGGCAAGGTAAGTAGCAGAAATATTATTAATACAATTTTCAAAGATGGCCCGATTAGATTAAAATTAACGATTCCTGAAGGGTCGTCATCGGAGCAAATATTCTTAAATGCAAATATCTTATTTGATGCATCTGATGATTATAATGTATTGTTCAAAGATCTAATATTTATGAAAGAGTTTAATATTCAGGCATCTTCTTTAGAGGGATATCTTTTCCCAGATACATATTATTTTTTTGAAGGAACAAGTGGTCGCAAAGTCTTAGTTACTATGATTGATGAGTTTTGGAAGAATTTTAATAAAACATTTATAGAACGTACAAATGAACTAGGATTTACGGTACATGAGGTTGTAACTTTGGCGTCGATTATAGAAGGAGAAGCTTTATTAAATAAAGAGAGAGCTATTATATCTTCTGTCTATCACAATCGATTAAAGAAAAGAATGAAATTACAAGCAGATCCAACTATACAATATTTAATACCAGGGAATCCAAAAGCGTTAAGTATTAGAGATCTAAGACGCGTTTCTCCCTATAATACATATTTAAATTATGGTTTACCACCTGGGCCTATTAATAACCCTGGGCTAGAATCAATTAGGGCAGCATTATATCCTGCTAGTACAGATTATTTATATTTTGTAGCACAAGGTGATGGCTCCCATGTGTTTACTACTAATCAACAAGATCACTTAAAAGCAAAGAAGCTATACAAGCAGTATAAAAGAGAAAATAGATGAAATTAACTGATTTAAATACTCAGCAACTTAAAGCGGTAAAGACCGTTAAATACCCTGTACTTGTTTTTGCAGGTGCCGGAAGTGGAAAGACGCGAGTTCTAACTTATAAAATATGGCATTTAATTAAAGATAAAATTTATAATCCTAATCAGATTTTAGCACTGACATTCACGAATAAAGCTGCAGCTGAAATGAAAGAACGTATTAAGGACAGTATTAATTGTGATGGTGTAAATGTTGGAACATTCCATTCAATTGGAGCAAGAATTTTAAGAAAACATATTAGCTATTTGAATGATAAGTATAATAGTGACTTTACTATTTATGATGTATCTGATCAAAAAGCCTTATTAAAAGAAGTAGTAAATCAGTTAAATATTGCGGAATTCAAAGAATTAAATATCAATTTTCTTCGCTCACAGCTTGATAAGTTTAAAAATAGTTCGATGACAGTAAAAGAAGTAGAATCGAAAGCCAATAGCTTCGAAGATGAAAAAATTGCAGAAGTTTATAAACGATATTCAGAGCTATTATTGTCAAACAATGCAGTAGACTTTAATGATTTAATTGGAATGCCTATTAAATTATTTAAGAAGAATGCTGCTTTATTGAAGCAATATCAACAATCATGGAAATATATATTAGTAGATGAATTTCAAGATACTAATTCACCTCAATTTGAGCTAATTAGTCTTTTAGGCAGTGAACATCAAAATATTACAGTTGTAGGAGATGATGATCAGTCTATTTACGGATGGAGAGGGGCTAATATTGATAATATTCTTACAAACTTTAAAGATACATTTCCAAAAGCCATCGAAGTTAAGTTAGAAAAAAATTATAGATCTACTCAACGTATTCTTGATGGTGCTTGGTCTGTTGTTTCTAATAATACTAATAGAGCCGAAAAGAAATTAGTTGCTACAAAAGGCTTAGGAGAAAAAATTTCACTTATTTCTACTGGAAGCGATGAAGATGAGGCTAATGCAATATGCGATTCTATAAAATCAGAAATCAAAATTAATAAAGGTGCATTTAAAGATTTTGCTGTCTTATATCGTACTAACGCTCAATCTAGAATGCTTGAACAAACAATGATGAGAGAGGGTCTTCCTTATAATATTGTGGGGGGCACTAAATTTTATGACAGGAAAGAAGTCAAGGATGTACTTGCCTATCTAACCCTAGTATGCAATCCAAATGATAATATTGCATTAAAAAGAATTATCAATTTCCCAGTTAGAGGAATTGGCGAGAAATCTATCACAATTTTTAATGATTTAGCGCTAGAAAAAGGAATTTCATTATTTGACAGCTTAAAGTCTTGTAGAGATATAAAATTGAGAGGAAAACAACAGGACTCAATTGAAAATTTTTATCTATCAATTAATAAATTCCATGATTTATTAGAGACATTAGACTGCAAAGAACTTTTACGTGTCTTATTAGAAGAATTTAATATTGAAAATTATTATAAAAATAATCCTGCAG